>NZ_JAJOHW010000137.1 GCF_021129195.1 Chromobacterium aquaticum
CGCCGGGCGCAGCCAGCGCCGCGGCGCCAGCACGGTCGGTTCCGCCGCCAGTCGGCTCGTCACGCGCTCGCGCACGTCGAAGCCGGCCATGCGGTTGGCCCGCATCGCGTCGCCGATCAAATGGTATGCGCCCCAGGCGTCATCCAGTTGCTTGTCGGATCCAATGGCGGCGATGGTTCTGGCTACGTCGCCGTCGTCCAGCTCGCCATCCATCATCGCGGATATCGTTTCTTTCATACCTACCACCTTCTGTTCTTGGCCGTATCCAGCAAAGGCCTGAGTTCGGCAGCAATCGCCTCGCGCGCTCGGAAAATCCGCGAACGCACGGTGCCTATCGGGCAATCCATCACCTTGGCGATTTCGTCGTAGGATAGACCGTCCATTTCCCTGAGCGAAATTGCGGTTCTTAGTTCCTCCGGCAAAGCCTCCACGGCAGCATTGACCGTTGCCAGGATTTCCTTGTTCATCAGCTCGGTTTCGGGCGTGTTCAGGTCGGGCAGCTGCGACGCCATGTCGAAGCTTTCGCCGTCCTCGTCCTCTATCTCGCTGTTGACCACCGGACGACGTCCGGAGGCGCTAAGGAAATTCTTGGCAGTATTGATGCCGATTCTGTACAGCCATGTGTAAAACGCGCTCTCGCCACGAAACGACGGCAAGGCACGATACGCTTTGACAAACGCTTCTTGCGTTACATCCTCGATGTCAGCGCCGTCGCGGATAAACCGCGACAACAGCCTGGCGAGACGTCGCTGATACTTGGCAACAAGCAGATCGAAAGCTCTTTTTTCACCTCGCTGGGCACGCTCCACCAACTGTTGATCGAGATCCCGATCACTCATGTCGTTGTTATGCTCCCTGATTTGCCCACTGGTCGTGTTTGTGGTCGTTTATGTGGACTGTGACTAGACCACAGCGCTTGCAATGAGTTCCCCCACGCGATTCAGCAGCGAAACATAACAGACCTGGACTGAAACTTGAACATTTGTTTTAGCCGTATTGCCAGCGCGCAAAGCAGCCCTTACACTCCTACCAAGCACTTGCTTGAATGACATTGGCGTTACATGTATTCGGCAATGCGCAGATGCCGACCTGAGCCCCGGCGTCCTTGTCTCAGATCACTACTTAGGAATCCATTGCAATGAGCACCCCCGGCCAACGCTTCCGCCAAGCGGTTGCAAGCGAACATCCCCTACAAGTGGTGGGTGCGGTCAACGCCTATGCCGCCCGCCTGGCCGAACACTCCGGCTTCAAAGCGCTGTATCTGTCCGGCGGCGGCGTCGCCGCCTGCTCCTGCGGCATTCCGGACCTGGGCATCACCACGCTGGAAGACGTGCTGATCGATGTGCGCCGCATCACCGACGCCAGCGCGCTGCCGCTGCTGGTGGACATAGACACCGGCTGGGGCGGCGCTTTCAATATCGCCCGCGCGGTCCGCAGCCTGGAGAAGGCCGGCGCCGCCGCGGTGCACATCGAGGATCAGGTGCAACAGAAGCGCTGCGGCCATCGCCCCAACAAGGCCATCGTCAGCCAGAACGAAATGGTGGACCGCGTCAAGGCGGCGGTGGACGCGCGCCGCGACGATGGCTTCGTGATCATGGCGCGCACCGATGCGCTGGCGGTGGAGGGGCTGGATGCCGCCATCGAACGCGCCGTCGCCTGCGTCGAAGCCGGCGCCGACATGATTTTCCCGGAGGCGATGACCGAGCTGGCGATGTACCGCCGTTTCGCCGAGGCGGTGAAGGTGCCGGTATTGGCCAATATCACCGAGTTCGGCGCCACCCCGTTGTTCAATACCCGCGAGCTGGGCGAACACGGCGTCGGCCTGGTGCTCTACCCCTTGTCCGCCTTCCGCGCGATGAGCCAGGCCGCGCTCGGCGTCTACGGCGCGATCCGTCGCGACGGCGGCCAACAGGCGGTGCTGGACACAATGCAGACGCGCGCCGAGCTATATGAACACTTGGACTACCACGCCTACGAACAGAAACTGGACGCGCTGTTCCGCCAGGAAGGCCACGGTGCCGAGTAATCTGTTCGGCGACATCCCGGAAGAATTGCCGGAAGAATGGCTGCAAACCTTGTTCAGCGGCGGCAAAGGCTTTCGCGTCGAGCGCATCGTTTCCCGCGGCCATTCTTCGCCGGATGGGTTCTGGTATGAACAGGATGAGGCGGAGTGGGTGCTGCTGCTATCCGGCGCGGCGGAACTGGAATACCAGGACCCGCCGCGGCGCCTCAAATTGGAGCCGGGCGATTGCGTGGCCATAGCTCCGCGCCAACGCCACCGCGTGGCCTGGACCGCGCCGGAGCGGGACAGCGTCTGGCTGGCTGTTTTCTACGAAAAATAATTGTTCCACAGGTCTGCGATCAGGAGAAAACCATGAGCGAAACCGTTGTTGGCATCAAACCCAAGAAATCCGTAGCCCTGTCCGGCGTCGCCGCCGGCAATACCGCGCTGTGCACAGTTGGCCGCAGCGGCAATGATCTGCACTACCGCGGCTACGACATCCTCGATCTCGCCGGCCGTTGCGAGTTCGAGGAAGTGGCCTATCTGCTGGTGCACGGCAAGCTGCCGAACAAGGCCGAGCTGGTCGGCTACAAGAAAAAGCTGAAATCGCTGCGCGGCCTGCCGGCGGCGGTGAAGGCCGCGCTGGAAGCGCTGCCGGCCAGCGCTCACCCGATGGACGTGATGCGCAGCGGCGTGTCCGCGCTGGGCTGCGCCTTGCCGGAGAAGGACGATCACAATCTGGCCGGCGCGCGCGACATCGCCGATCGGCTGATGGCCAGCCTAGGCTCCATGCTGCTGTACTGGTACCATTTCAGCCACAACGGCAAGCGCATCGAGGTGGAAACCGACGACGACAGCATAGGCGGCCATTTCCTGCACCTGCTGCACGGCGAGAAGCCGTCGCCGGAATGGGTGCGCGCGATGCACACCTCGCTCAATCTATACGCTGAGCATGAATTCAACGCCTCCACCTTCGCCGCCCGCGTCATCGCCGGCACCGGCTCGGATCTCTATAGCGCCGTCACCGGCGCCATCGGCGCGCTGCGCGGCCCCAAGCACGGCGGCGCCAACGAAGTGGCCTTCGACATCCAGCAGCGCTACGAAACCCCGGCCGAAGCCGAGGCCGACATCCGCGAGCGCGTGGAACGCAAGGAGGTGGTGATCGGCTTCGGCCATCCGGTCTATACCATTTCCGATCCGCGCAACAAGGTGATCAAGGAAGTGGCGCGCGAACTGTCCAAGTCCGCCGGCGACAGCAAGATGTTCAATATCGCCGAACGGCTGGAAACCGTGATGTGGGACATCAAGAAGATGTTCCCCAATCTGGACTGGTTTTCCGCGGTCAGCTATCACATGATGGGCGTGCCCACCGCCATGTTCACCCCGCTGTTCGTCATCGCCCGCACCAGCGGCTGGAGCGCGCACGTGATCGAGCAGCGCCAGGACGGCAAGATCATCCGTCCCAGCGCCAATTACACCGGACCGGAAGACCAAGTGTTCGTGCCGCTGGACAAACGCTGAACCGCCATGGCGGGGCCGTCGGCCCCGCCGCTGAACTTCCTTTGGTTGAAACATGATGAATTCCGCTTACCGCATCCCCCTGCCCGGTACCGGGCTAGACTACTTCGACGCCCGCGCCGCCATCGACGCCATCCGCCCCGGCGCCTGGGAGCAACTGCCCTACACCGGCCGCGTGCACGCCGAAAACCTGGTGCGCCGCTGCGAGCCGGCGCTGCTGGACGAATGCCTGGAGCAGATCGCCTGCCGCAAGCGCGAACGCGACTTCCCCTGGTTCCCGGCGCGCGTGGTCTGCCACGACATCCTGGGCCAGACCGCGCTGGTGGACCTGGCCGGCCTGCGCGACGCCATCGCCGATCAGGGCGGCGATCCGGCCCAGGTCAATCCGGTGGTGCCGGTGCAATTGATCGTCGACCATTCGCTGGCGGTGGAATGCGGCGGCTTCGATCCGCAGGCTTTCGAAAAGAACCGCGCGATCGAAGACCGGCGCAATGAGGACCGCTTCCATTTCATCGAGTGGACCAAGAGCGCCTTCGACAATGTCGACGTGATCCCGGCCGGCAACGGCATCATGCACCAGATCAATCTGGAGAAGATGTCGCCGGTGATCCACGCCGACCACGGCGTGGCCTACCCTGACACCTGCGTCGGCACCGACAGCCACACCCCGCACGTGGACGCGCTGGGCGTGATCGCCGTCGGCGTCGGCGGCCTGGAAGCGGAAAACGTGATGCTGGGCCGCGCCTCCTGGATGCGGCTGCCGGACATCGTCGGCGTGGAGCTGTCCGGCAAGCCCGGCCCAGGCATCACCGCCACCGACGTGGTGCTGGCGCTGACCGAATTCCTGCGCCAGCAGAAAGTGGTTGGCGCTTATCTGGAATTCTACGGCCCGGGCGCGGCGGCGCTGACCCTGGGCGACCGCGCCACCATCTCCAATATGGCGCCGGAGTACGGCGCCACCGCGGCGCTGTTCTTCATCGACGAACAGACCATCGCCTACCTGAAGCTGACCGGCCGCAGCGACGAACAGGTCCGGCTGGTGGAAAGCTATGCCAAGACCGCCGGCCTGTGGGCGGACACGCTGCAAAACGTAGTGTACGAGCGAGTGCTGCGCTTCGACCTGTCCAGCGTCGGCCGCAACCTGGCCGGCCCGTCCAATCCGCACAAGCGGCTGCCGGTGTCGGCGCTGGCCGAGCGCGGCATCGCCGTCAATCTGGAGCAGGCACGCGCGCAGGAAGCCCAGGGCCTGATGCCGGACGGCGCGGTGATCATCGCCGCCATCACCAGCTGCACCAATACCTCCAACCCGCGCAATGTGATCGCCGCCGGCCTGCTGGCGCGCAAGGCCAACCGGCTGGGCCTGGTTCGCAAGCCCTGGGTCAAGTCCTCGCTGGCGCCGGGTTCCAAGGCGGTTGAGCTCTATCTGAAGGAAGCTGGGCTGCTGTCCGAGCTGGAACAACTGGGCTTCGGCATCGTCGCCTTCGCCTGCACCACCTGCAACGGCATGTCCGGCGCGCTGGAGCCCAAGATCCAGCGGGAAATCGTGGAACGCGATCTGTACGCGACGGCGGTGCTGTCCGGCAACCGCAACTTCGACGGCCGCATCCACCCCTATGCCAAGCAGGCCTTCCTGGCCTCGCCGCCGTTGGTGATCGCCTACGCCATCGCCGGCACCATGCGCTTCGATATCGAGAAAGACGTGCTCGGCGTCGCCGACGGCAAGGAGATCCGGCTCAAGGACATCTGGCCGGACGACGCGGAAATAGACGCCGTGCTGCGCCAGGCGGTCAAGCCCGAACATTTCCGCCAGGTCTACGAGCCGATGTTCGCCATCCGGCGCGACACCGCCGCCAAGGCCAGCCCGCTGTACGCGTGGCGGCCGCAGTCCACCTATATCCGCCGCCCGCCGTACTGGGAGGGCGCGCTGGCAGGCACACGCACGCTGCGCGGCATGCGCCCGCTGGCCATCCTGCCGGACAACATCACCACCGACCACCTGTCCCCGTCCAACGCCATTCTGCTGGATTCGGCGGCCGGCGAATACCTGGCGAAGATGGGCCTGCCGGAGGAGGACTTCAATTCCTACGCCACCCATCGCGGCGACCACCTGACCGCGCAGCGCGCCACCTTCGCCAACCCCAAGTTGTTCAATGAAATGGTGTTGAACGAGGATGGCTCGGTACGCCAGGGCTCGCTGGCGCGCGTGGAGCCGGAAGGCAAGACGATGCGGATGTGGGAGGCGATCGAAACCTATATGCGGCGCAAGCAGCCGCTGATCATCGTCGCCGGCGCCGACTATGGCCAGGGCAGTTCGCGCGACTGGGCGGCCAAGGGCGTGCGCCTGGCCGGCGTCGAGGCCATCGTCGCCGAAGGCTTCGAACGCATCCACCGCACCAATCTGATCGGCATGGGCGTGCTGCCGCTGGAGTTCAAACCCGGCGTCAACCGCAAGACGCTGGTGCTGGACGGCAGCGAGACTTACGATGTGATAGGCCAGCGCCAGCCGCGCGCCGAGCTGACGCTGCTGATCCACCGCAAGGACGGCGGCACGGAGCAAGTGGCGGTGACCTGTAGGCTGGACACCGCGGAAGAAGTGTCGATCTACGAGGCCGGCGGCGTGCTGCAGCGCTTCGCGCAGGCCTTCTTGGAGGGGGCGGGAGGCTGAACCCCTCTCCCCCGGCCCCTCTCCCTCAAGGGGAGAGGGGTGACTTTCAACTTTATTTTACTTCTAGCATTAACCGGCGATTCCATCGCTTGACTTGCCAACAAGTTAAGGCACGCAGACTAACTGCCAGCAGCTCAACAAACCTCTCCTCCCTCGCGGGAGGGGGAGACTTTGCAACTTCATTTTATTTCTGGCATGAGCCGGCGACTCCATCGCTTGGTTTGCCAATAAAGTAAGGTAGGCAGATTAACTGTCAGCAACTCAGCAAGTCCCTCCTCCCTCGCGGGAGGGGGAGACTTTCAACTTCATTTTATTTCTGGCATGAGCCAGCGATTCCATCGCTTGACTTGCCAACAAGTTAAGGCACGCAGGCTAACTGCCAGCAGCTCAACAAACCTCTCCTCCCTCGCGGGAGGGGGAGACTTTCAACTTCATTTTATTTCTGGCATGAGCCAGCGATTCCATCGCTTGACTTGCCAACTAAGGTAAGGCACGCAGGTTAATTGTCAGCAGCTCAGCAAGCCCCTCTCCCCCTGCGGGAGAGGGGTTGGGGAGAGGGGTATGCGCCAGCTCGATTTCGCCAAGTCCTTACGGCGCAATATGACCGACGCCGAACAGCGACTCTGGAAGCAGCTCCGCGCCCACCGGCTGAATGGCGAGAAATTCCGCCGCCAACAGCCTATCGGCCCCTACATCGTTGATTTCGTCCACTTCGGCTCGCGGCTAATCATAGAGGCGGACGGCGGCCAGCATCATGAAAGCCACAGCGACGCCGCGCGCGACGCTTGGCTGCAGGCGCAGGGCTTCAGAATCATGCGCTTCTGGAACAACGATATTCTGCACAATCAGGACACGGTCCTAGAAGCGATCTGGCAAGCGCTAAATACCCGGACACAATGAACACAGCGGCGTCCCGACCATGGAACCGCCGCAAGCACAGGAAAAACAGCATATGACTCAGCCCGCCCAGATCCGCATCCCCGCCACCTATATGCGCGGCGGCACCAGCAAGGGGGTGTTCTTCCGACTGCAGGACCTGCCGGAAGCCGCGCAGCAGCCGGGCACGGCGCGCGATGCGCTGCTGCTACGCGTGATCGGCAGCCCGGACCCTTACGGCAAGCAGATCGACGGCATGGGCGGCGCCACGTCCAGCACCAGCAAGACCGTGATCGTGGCCAAGTCCTCGCGGCCGGATCACGACGTCGATTACCTGTTCGGCCAGGTCGGCATAGACAAGGCCTTCGTCGACTGGAGCGGCAACTGCGGCAATCTGTCCGCCGCGGTCGGCCCCTTCGCCATCACCGGCGGCCTGCTCGATCCGGCGCGCATTCCCGCCGATGGTATCTGCACGGTGCGCATTTGGCAGGCCAATATCGGCAAGACCATCATCGCTCACGTGCCCATCACCGCGGGCCAGGTGCAGGAAACCGGGGATTTCGAACTGGACGGCGTCACCTTTCCCGCCGCCGAGATCGCGCTGGAGTTCCTGGACCCGGCCGATGAGGGCGATGGCGACGGCGGCGCGATGTTCCCCACCGGCCAACTGGTGGACACGCTGGACGTGCCCGGCGTCGGCGTCTTCCCGGCCACGCTGATCAACGCCGGCATCCCCACCATCTTCGTCAAGGCCTCCGACATCGGCTACAGCGGCGCCGAGCTGCAGGACGCGATCAATGCCGACCCGGCGGCGCTGACCCGCCTCGAGACCATACGCGCCCACGGCGCGCTGAAGATGGGCCTGATCAAGACGCTGGACGAAATCGCCAGCCGCCAGCACACGCCCAAGCTCGCCTTCGTCGCGCCGCCGGCCGACTACCTCGCGTCCAGCGGCAAGCCGGTGCGCGCCGCCGACATCGACCTCCTGGCGCGGGCCATGTCCATGGGCAAGCTGCACCACGCGATGATGGGCACCGCGGCGGTGGCCATAGGCACCGCCGCGGCGATTCCCGGCACCTTGGTCAACCAGGCCGCCGGTGGCGGCGAGCGCCAGGCGGTGCGTTTCGGCCATCCGTCCGGCACCTTGCGCGTCGGCGCCGAAGCACGCCAAGAAGCCGGCGCCTGGATCGTGACCAAGGCCGTAATGAGCCGCAGTGCGCGGGTGTTGATGGAGGGTTGGGTGCGGGTGCCGGACGCGGCGCGCTGACACGGCGGCATGGCGACTCGGTACAAGCCGGAAGCGGGCGATGGCGGCACACTATCGCCATTTCCTTGCCTCCTGGAGCCGCGCCATGCAAAACGTCCTTGTCTTTTCCGAACTCAAGACCGACGGCTATGTGTTGACCCGGGCCGATGAGCTATTCGCCCGCGTGCGCGGCGGCAGCCTGTGGTATCTGTCCTTCGGCCTCGCCTGTTGCGCGGTGGAGATGATGCAGGCCGCCGCCGCGCGCTACGATATGGACCGTTTCGGCGCGATTCCGCGCGCCAGCCCGCGCCAGGCCGATCTGATGATCATTGCCGGCACTCTGAGCAACAAGATGGCGCCGGCGCTGCGCAAGATCTACGACCAGATGGCGGAGCCGCGCTATGTGATCTCCATGGGCTCCTGCGCCAACGGCGGCGGCTACTATCACTACAGCTATTCGGTGGTGCGCGGCTGCGACACTATCGTGCCGGTGGACATCTACATTCCCGGCTGCCCGCCCACCGCCGAAGCGCTGCTCTACGGCCTGATGCAGTTGCAGGCCAAGATGAGCCGCCGCGCGGCGCCGGAACTGGAACGCAGCTGACGATACCCACCCATCCCTGCCGGCGAACCTGCCCCGTCTCAATCCGGCAAGGCGCGCTGCAGGATGGCCGCGATATCCAGCCGGCCCCCGTCCAGCGCGCCGGCCACCCGCCCCCATTGTCCATCATCCAAACGGCTGGCGATGAAGCCCTGGGCCGAAGCCGACGGCGCATGGCGCGCCAGCAGGCAGGCTTGCGCCGTCAGCGCCAGCAATTGGGCGAAACGCCGCCCCAAAGGCTCAAGCTCGGCCGGCCTGGCGACCAGCTGGCGCAATTGCGCCAGCGCCGCGATCAACACCGGCTCGCCGCCGGACAGGTCGGTCAAATCCGCCAGCAGCGCCTGCCAGGCCTCGGGCTCGCGCTGCAGCGCGCGGATCAGATCCAGGCACATCACATTGCCGGAGCCCTCCCAGATCGAATTCAACGGCGCTTCGCGGTATAGCCGCGCCATCGGCCCATCGACATAGCCGTTGCCGCCGAATACTTCCATCGCCTCGCCGCTGAGCTCCACCGCGCGCTTGCACACCCAGAACTTGGCCGCCGGCGTGATGATGCGTTTCCAAGCGCGCTGCGCCGGCTCGTCATCGCGCTCGAAGGCTTCGGACAGCCGCGCCGCCAGCAGCAAGGCCGCCTCGCTCTCCAGCGCCAAGTCCGCCAGCACCGCGCGCATCAGCGGCTGCTCGGCCAGGCACTTGCCGAAGGCCATGCGCCGCCGCGCATAGGCTAGCGCCTGCACCGCGCCTTGACGCAGCAGCGCGGCGCTGCCGATCACGCAGTTGAGCCGGGTGTAGCCGGCCATTTCGATGATAGTGGGAATGCCGCGGCCTTCCTCGCCGATCAGCACGCCCCAGGCATCCTGGAACTCCACCTCGCAACCGGCGTTGCTGCGATTGCCCACCTTGTCCTTCAGACGCTGGATCCTCACCGCGTTGCGCCCGCCGTCCGGCCGCCAGCGCGGCAGATAAAAGCAGCACGGCGCGCCGTCGGCGGTCTTGGCCACCACCAGGTGGGCGTCGCACATCGGCGCCGACCAGAACCACTTATGGCCGCGCAACAGGTATTCTCCGCCGCGCCCGCCGGCGCCCAAGGGCGTCGCCTGGGTGGTATTGGCGCGCACGTCGGAACCGCCCTGCTTCTCGGTCATGCCCATGCCTATCCAGGCCGATGTCTTGCGCTCCAGCGGCAGGTCGCGGCTGTCGTGAACGCGGCTGAACAGCTTGTCGCCCAGCAGCGCCCACAGCGCCGGCTCGCGCTGCAACAAGGGAATCGCGGCCTGGGTCATCGTCGCCGGGCACAAGCTACCGGCCTCCACCTGGCCATGCAGATAGAGGCCGGCCATCGCAGCGGTCCAACGGCCCGGCCGCTGGCTGTCGAAAGGCAGGCTCACCAGGCCTTGCTCACGATACAGCGCCAAGAACTGGTGCCAGGCCGGGTGGGAATCCACCTGGTCGACGCGACGGCCGCGGCGGTCGAAAGCCCGCAACTCCGGCGCATGGCGGTTGGCTTGCTCGGCCAGTTCGAAGCTGTCCGCCCGCCCCAGGCGCTCGCCGTAGGCGCTGAGCCCGGCCTCGGCCCAGCCCGCGTCGGCGCGCCGCAGCGCCTCGCGCAAAGCCGGGTCGCTGTCGTACAGCGAGTAATCCGCCAGTTCTTCGTACTGGTTGCTCACTTCATGGGTTTGCCAGATCATCGTTCCGTCTCCTCGCGCCGCGTTCGCGGCCATGACGAAAGTATAAGGAAAGCGGCGATGCGACATGTTCGGGTTTCCCCCACCGCGGCGCAGCAAGCCGAACAGGCCGCGCCGACCACGCGCCGGCGTCCGCGCCAGTCGCGCTCGCGCGCCAGCCTGATCGCGCTGCAGCAGGCCTTTGTTCAGGTTTTGCTCACGCGCGGCTACGCCAAGACCACGGTGCGCGAGGTGGCCGCCGTCGCCGGCGTGGCGGTCGGCACCTTTTATCAGTACGTGCGCAATATGGACGGCCTGGCCGCGCTGTGCGTCCATCAGCATGTGCACGCGCTGGCCGGCGCGCTGCGCCAATGCGCCGCCGCCCGCCGCGGCGCGGATCGTCGCGATATCGCCATCGCGCTGCTGACCCTGCAACTGGACACGGTTCGGCGCCAGGCGCCGGCCTGGAGCGCGCTGTTCCAGCTGGAACGACGCGTGTCTTCGCTGGACGCCTACCGCCGCCACTACCAGCAATACGTGGACATCTGGCGTACCGCATTGGCCGCCGCCGCCGAGCCGCCGCCGCGGCTGGACGCCGCCGCGCGCATGGCTCACTGTCTTTGCTACGGAAGCATTTCGCAGGCCTTGCTGACCCAAGGGCCGACCGTGGATCTCGCGGCGCTACGCCCGGAATTGGAAGCGGCGCTCAAGGCCTGCCTGGGCTGAAACCGCGGGAAAGGCGTCGCAATAAGGAGTAGAATCGGCCGCAGCCGCCGCCAAGGCGGCCAAGAAGAACAAAGGAAGCAAAATGACAGAACATTGGGGCAAGGTGCTGACCGCCATGGTCACGCCCTTCGACGAGGCCGGCCGGCTGAATCTGGACGCGGCGCGGCAACTGGCCAGACATCTGGCGGCCAACGGCAGCGACGGCCTGGTGGTGGCGGCCACCACCGGCGAGGCGCCGACGCTGAGCGACGAGGAACGCCGCGATCTGGTGCGCGCGGTCAGCGAGGCGGTGACCATCCCGGTGCTGGCCGGCACCGGCAGCAGCCACACCGAACACGCGATCGCGTTGACGCGCGAGGCCGCCGGCCTGGGCGCCGCCGGCGTCTTCGTGGTCGGCCCCTATTACAACCGCCCGCCGCAAGCCGGCATCGAAGCCCATTTCCGCGCGGTGGCCGCGGCCACCCGCCTGCCGCTGATGGTCTACGACGTGCCGGGCCGCACCGGCCGCCGCATCGCCGCCGACGTGCTGCTGCGGCTGTTCCGCGAGGTGGACAATATCGTCGCCTTCAAGGACGCCACCGGCGACCCGGCCGCGGCGGCCGCGCTGCTGGCCGCCGCCGGCGAGCACTTCTCGCTCTATTCCGGCGACGACGCGCTGACCCTGCCCTTGCTGGCGGTGGGCGCGGTGGGCGTGGTCGGCACCTCCACCCACTGGACCGGGCCGGAGTTCGCCCGCATGATCGCCGCCTTCGAACAGGGCGACACGGCGCAGGCGCGGCGCGTCAACGCCGGCTTGCAGGAATCCTTCGCCTTCTCCAACACCGACGCCTCGGTGTTTTCGATGTCGGTGAAAGCCATGCTGCGGGTGCAGGGACTGCCGGTGGGCCAATGCCGGCTGCCGCTGCCGCCCACCGGCGCCGCCGAGGAGCAGCAAGCGCGGCTGGTATGGGAGCGGCTGCAGCTGCGCCGCGCCGCCGCCTGTTAAAGCGGAGCGGCCATGAAAAAAGGAGCCTGTCGGCTCCTTTTTTCATTTCGCGCGTGTTCATGTCGCGCGGCGGCGTTCAATCGCGGAAGTTGTTGAACTGCAACGGGAAACCGTTTTCCTTGTCATCGGCGATTTCCTTGCGCATCAGCGCGATGCACTCCTGCAGCACGTCGCGCTTGGCGCCGGACACGCGCACCGCCTCGCCCTGGATGCTGGCCTGCACCTTGAGCTTGGCGTCCTTGATCAGCTTGACGATTTTCTTGGCCAGGTCGGATTCCAGGCCCTCCTTCACCGTCAGCACTTTCTTCACCTTGTTGCCGCTGACTTTTTCCAGCTTGCCGTACTCCATGCAGCGCACGTCCACGCCGCGCTTGGACAGCTTGTTCACCAGAATGTCGTTGACCTGGTCCAGTTGAAACTCGGCGTCGGCGAACAAGGTCAGTTCTTTGTCTCCGGTTTCAATGCGGGCGTCGCTGCCCTTGAAGTCGTAACGGGTGGACACCTCTTTATTGGCTTGCTCCACGGCGTTGCGCACTTCCACCTTGTTCACTTCGGACACGATATCGAAAGACGGCATGAAATATTCCTAATAATGCTTGATGCCGACATTTTAGAGGCTGGCTCCGCCCTTGTCACTCGGCCGCCCGTTCGTTGCCCTCCCCGCCCTCGCCCAAACGCGCCCGCATCGCCTCCACCTCCTTGAGCCGGCCGCTGATGCGGTCCCAGTGCCGCGCGTTCAGGGCGGCGATCACCGCGTCCACCAGCATCATCAGCGGCGTGTTGCTGTCCCAGCCGGCCGGACCGGCGGTGTGCGCCGCCAAGGTGTAGCGCGCCACGCGCGCCACCGGCGACAGCCACTGGTCAGTGAACAACAGCACGCTGGCCTTGCGCTGCGCCGCCATTTCCGCGATGCGCAGCGCGTCGTCCCAGTAGCGGCGGATGTCGAAGATCACCAGTACGTCCGCCCGACCCATGTCCACCAGCGAATCCGCCCAGCTAGCCGACACCCCGCGCAAATGCACCACGTCCGGCCGCACCACTTTCAGATGGTGGCAAAGATAGGCCGCCAGCGGATCGGTCAGCCGCCCGCCCAGCAACCAGATCCGGTGCTTGCGCTCGCCCAGCAGATCCACCGCGCCGTCGAACTCGGCGCGCGGCACCTGGGCCGCGGTCTGGCGCATCAGCTCGGCGATACGCTCGGCGTGGCTGGCCAGAAAATCGTGATCGCCCTGCAACTGCCCCGGATCATGGCGCATCAGCGGCGATTGCAAACGCAATTCCAGTTCTGCGCGCAGCGCGGACTGGAAAGCGGCGTAATTGTCGAAACCCAGCTTGCCGATCAAGCGCAGCACCGTCGGGCCGCTGACGTCGGCGCGCTGCGCCCATTGCGCGATGGTTTCCAGGCCGGCCACCGGATAGTTGGCCAGCAGCGCCCGTCCCACCTTGCGTTCGGTGGGGGTCAGCGCTTCGAACAGCGCGCGGACTTGCTCCGCGATCGAGCGGCTTTGGCTCATTCTGTTGCCCCTTTGGCGATGCACGACTGCCCTCGTGCCGCGCAGCATAACAGCGCCGGTGTAAAAACGGCATTGTGTCATTGCGCCCACACTGCCGCCCTGATTCTAATATTTATTACAAATTTGGCTTGATTCATTTTTTTTTAACGAATAATACTACCCAAACAACATGAAGGCGACAAGAAAGCAGCCCACAAGGCAGCGACAAACCACCGCCAAAACAGACAGTTGCAAGCCAGACGATGAACGCTCTGCCGGTATCGGGGAAGTCAGACCGCGGCAATCAGGGAGAGACAGCGATGGAAGCACGCGACGTAAAGACAATCGCGGATTTGAAGGTTTTGATCGAAGAACGCCGCCTGAGTCAGATCAAGGTGGGTCTGGTGGACATGGACGGGGTGATGTGCGGCAAATACATGTCGCGCGACAAATTCCTGTGCGCGCTGGAAGGCGGCTTCGGCTTCTGCGACGTGGTGTTCGGCTGGGACGTGGGCGACAAATTGTACGACAACACCTTGCTCACCGGTTGGGGCCGCGGCTACGGCGACGCCGAGGTGAGGCTGATTCCCGAATCCTGCCGCGACCTGCCGCTGGAAGGCGATATGATCTTCGTCCAGGGCGAGGTGGTGGGCCGGCTGGAAAGCCTCTGTCCGCGCGGCCTGCTGCGCCGGGTGCTGGAGCGCGCGCGCGACATGGGCTTCGACGTGCTGGCCGGCTTCGAATACGAGTTTCTGGCGGTCGATGAAGAACACGAAGCACTGCGGCAGCGGCTGTACCAAGAACCCAAGCCGCTGGGCAGCGGCGCCTTCGGCTACTCCATTCTGCGCAGCTCGGTGAACACCGACTTCTACCGCGCGCTGCTGGACCTGTGCGAGCGGATGCAGATGCCGATCGAAGGCCTGCACGAGGAAACCGGACCCGGCGCGCTGGAAGCCGCGCTGTGCGTGGACAACGCCTTGCGCGCCGCCGACAACGCCGTCTGTTTCAAGACCTTCTCCAAGGTGCTGGCGGAGAAACAGGGCCGCATGCTCTGCTATATGGCCAAGTGGCACCAGGAACAATCCGGCCAGGGCGGCCACATCCATATCTCGCTGCGCCGCCGCGACGGCGGCGACAGCGCCTTCCACCAACCGGGCCGCGAGCACGCGATCAGCGACGCGATGCGCCACTTCATCGGCGGCATCCAGCGACTGATGCCGGAATTCATGAGCCTGGCCGCGCCCACGGTCAACAGCTTCCGCCGGCTGGTGCCCGGCTATTGGGCGCCCACCAGCTCGCTATGGGGCGTGGACAACCGCACCGTGGCCATCCGCGCGATTCCCGGCAGCGCCAAATCGCAACGCGTCGAATACCGCCTGCCCGGCGCCGACAGCAATCCCTATCTGGCGCTGGCCAGCGGCCTGGCCGCCGGCCTCTACGGCATCGAACACCGGATCGAGCCGGAAGAACCGGTCAGCGCCAACGGCTATCTGCTGGACGCGCCGCCCCACTTGAAACTGCACCGCACCTTGTGGGAGGCCGCCCAGGCGCTGCGCGGCTCCGCCGCCGCCCGCGACTGGTTCGGCGACGACTTCGTCGATCACTTCGCCGCCACCCGCGAATGGGAAGAACGCGAGTTCCAGCGCCATGTCACCGACTGGGAATTGAAACGCTACTTCGAGATCATCTAAATGAGCGAAAACTACTCCGTCATCACCCCGCTGGACGGTTCCACCCTGCTGCAACGCGGCTACACCAGCCCGGTCCAGACCCAGGCCGCGCTGGACGCCGCCCGCGTCGCCCAGGCCGGCTGGCGCGCCACGCCGCTGGCCGAACGCAAGGCCTTGATCGGCCGGGCGGTGGACTGGCTGATCGCCCACAAGAGCGACTGCGCCGACGCCATCACCCGCCAGATAGGCCGGCCCATCCGCCAGTCACCCGGCGAGATCGGCGGCCTGGCCGAGCGCGCGCGCCATATGCTGGACATCGCCGAGGAGGCG
>NZ_JAJOHW010000138.1 GCF_021129195.1 Chromobacterium aquaticum
CAGCGCGGCCACCGGCGCGGCCTTGGGCGCGGCGCTGGGCGCGGGCGGCGGCTATCTGTGGTCCAAGCATATGCAGGAGCAGAAGGCCGCGATGGAGCAGGCGACCAAGGGTTCGGGCGTCAGCGTCAGCCAGACCGCGGACAATCAACTGAAGCTGGACATCCCCAGCGATGTGTCTTTTGACGTGGGTCGCTATGATATCAAGCCCAATCTGCGGCCGATTCTCGATCGCTTCGCCGCTACCCTGAACCAGAATCCAGTGACCACGGTGAACATCGTCGGCCACACCGACAATACCGGTAGCAACGCGGTCAACGACCCCTTGTCGCTGAACCGTGCTCGCGCCACCCGCGACTACTTGACGGCGCATGGCGTGGCCGAGGGGCGCATCAGCATCGCCGGCCGCGGCTCGCATGAGCCGGTGGCCAGCAATGCCAGCGCCGCCGGGCGGGCCAAGAACCGGCGCGTGGAGATCTTCGTCGCCGAAGCGGCGCGCGGTTAGCCAGACGCCGCTTTGGCGGTATGTCAGGGGCGGACCGGCTTGCCGGTGCCGCCCTATTGCATGCACGGCGTGACCGGCGCTGTCGATTTGTTAAATTTGCAATGTAATTCGTAATGGACGGAGGACGGGGTTTGTTAGAATGTCGCCAATAAGCAAGAAGCAGATTCAGCATGGCGACAGATATTTATTCGCGCATCCGGCAGGCTGCGTTCGAACTGGTGGGCGAGGGCGTATGGCCCACGGTGTTGGAAGTGCGGGCCAGGATAGGCGCGGGCTCCAATACCACCATCAATAACACCCTGAAAGAATGGCGGCAGGAGTTCCTGTCGCGCGTGGCGGTGTCCTCGCGGCGGCCGGATTGGCCGGCCGGCCTGGCGGAAGCCTTCGAGCAGGTGTGGCAGCGGGCTTGCGACGAGGCGGACGGCCGGCTGGAATCGCTGCGCCAGGATGCGGAAACCGCGGTGGCCCAGGCGGCGGCGGAGACGCGGGAACTGGAGGCCGGGCTGGCCGCGCGCCAGGCCGAGTTGCAATCCGCCTTGCGCGAACTGGAACTGCGCGCCGCGCGGCTGGCGGACCTGGACGGGCGGCTGAAAGGCGAGGAAAGCCGGCGCCAGATGCTGGAGGAGTCGCAGCAGCAGATGGCGGCCCGCTTGGAGCAGGCGCGACAAGAGCAGGCGCAGGCGCGGCAACAGGCCGAGCAACGCCAGCAGGAACTGGAGCAGCGCGCCGAGCAGCGGGTGCTGGAAGCGCGCGAGGAAGCGGGCAGGCGTGAGAGCCTGGCCTATGAACGGCTGGAAGGCCTGCGTTTGCGGCTGTATGAGCAGATGGAGGAAGAGCGCCGCGCGATGCAGCAGGCGCAGGCGCGCCAGGAGGAGGCTTTGCGCCAGAGCCGGCGCGAGCTGACGCGGCAGGATGGCGAGTGGCGCGAGCGAATGGCCGAGCGCGAGCGCGACAATGGCCGACTGGAGGCGCGGCTGGAATTGCTGGAAGAGCGCAATGCGGCGCTGGAGCAGGATGTGTTGCGCCAGGCGGTGCAGCTGGAGCAGGCATCCGCGCGCTTGCTGGACATGGCGAGCGAGAACAGCCGGCTGGCCGGCGAAGTCAATCTGGGCGCGGAGCGGCAATTGGCGCGACTGGCGGAAGTCCTGGCCGGAGCGCGCCAGGAGTGGTCGGCGCTGGACGAGGCCGGGCTGCGCGAATGGCTGGGGCGGCAGCTGCAACTGCCCTTGCAGGTTTGAGCGGCCGGCGGCGCGCGTATTTCTACTAAGTGCTTGTCACAATGGCGGCCGGGTGCGGCTTTGCTAGTCTGTCGAGATGGGACAGTCCTGATGGAGAGCGAAATGTCATTCGGCGAATACTATCGGGCGCCGGCGTGGATCACGCTGCTGGCGCTGCTGCTGTGGTTTGGCCTGTGCTGGGCCGATGCCGGCTCCGCGCTGTCCGGTCTGTTGGCGATGATCAGCGGGAAGAACCTGATCGTTCTGTCCGGCCTGGCCTTGTTCTGGGGGCTGGAGCTGGCGTTGCGCCATCGCTCGCGGCCTGGCGCCGGGCATGGCCGGCATCACGCATGGCCCTAGTGGGTTGGGCTGGATGAGCAAAAGCGCGCCGCGGCGCGCTTTTTTCATGGGCGAGCGTCTGCTCAGAACAGGCGGGCGAGCGCGGCCGCGATGCGCTCCAGATACTCCGCGTCCACCGCGTCAAAGCTGGCCAGCTCGCTGGAATCGATGTCCAGCACCGCCGCCACTTCGCCGGCGGCATTGAACACGGGAAGCACGATTTCCGAGCGCGCGCTGGAGGAGCAGGCAATGTGGCCGGGGAAGGCGTCGACATCGTCCACCACCAGGGTTTTGCCGGCCTGCCAGGCGCTGCCGCACACGCCCTTGCCAAACGGGATGCGGGTGCAGGCGATAGGGCCCTGGAAGGGGCCGAGCACCAGTTGCTGGCCCTTGACCAGGTAGAAGCCGGTCCACAGCCAGTCGAAGCTGCTGTGCAGGGCGGCGCAGAGATTGGCCAGCGCGGCGATCTGGTCGGTCTCGGATTCAATCAGCGCCAGAGCTTGCGGCAATAGGGTTTGATAGCGCTCCTGCTTGTCGGCGCCTTGGATGATCAGGTGTTCTGCCATGGATGTCGTTGGGGTGGGACTGGGGAAAGCGACAGCATACACAGCGGCCGGGCAAAAAGAAAACGCCACCCGGAGGCGGCGCTGAGATAGGAGCCGGAGCGGCGGCGTCACATCATGTGCTGGCCGCCGTTCATCGCGACATTGGCGCCGGTGATGAAGCCTGCCTGCTCGGAGGCGAGGAAGGCGACCAGCGCGGCGATCTCCTCGGGCTTGCCCAGGCGGCCCACTGGAATCTGCGCGACGATCTTGTTGCGGGTTTCTTCCGGCACCGCCATCACCATGTCGGTGGCGATGTAGCCGGGGGAGATGGTGTTGACGGTCACGCCCTTGCGCGCAACTTCCTGCGCCAGCGCCATGGTGAAGCCATGCATGCCGGCCTTGGCCGCGGAGTAGTTGGTCTGGCCGAACTGCCCCTTCTGGCCGTTGATCGAGGAAATATTGATGATGCGGCCGAAGCCGCGCTCGCTCATGCCATCCACCACCGGTTTGGTCATATTGAACAGCGAATCCAGATTGGTGCGCAGCACCGCGTCCCAGTCGTCCTTGGTCTGCTTTTTGAAGCTGCAGTCGCGGGTGATGCCGGCATTGTTGACCAGCACGTCCACCGGCCCCAGATCCTTGGCCACCTGTTCGGCCAGCGTCTTGCAGGAGGCGGTGTCGCTGACATCGCATTGATAGGCGTGGATGTCATGCAGGCCCAGCCCCTTCATGTCGGCGAGCCAGGCCTGCTCGCGGCCGGACTTGCTGTAGGTGGTGACTACGATGTGACCGCTTTCGGCGAGCGCTTTGCAGATGGCGGTGCCAATGCCGCCCATGCCGCCGGTAACAAGTGCGATTCGCTTATTCATAGTGCTGGCTCCTTTATGGCTGTCTGTCTGGATATGCTTATGCGATACGGCTTTCGATCTCTTTTAGGGTAAGTGAATTACCGCTGTATGTGAATGGAATGTACGCACGCCTTACGTTACGGCCTGGACGGTGAAAGCTCATCCGTTAGGCGCCGCAACAAGGCTAGCCTGGGTCTGGTGATCAAGCCGGCGTCGCATGCAGCCATGATGGCACAGTTCGGCTCCACCCGGTGAGAACAGTTGTGGAAGCGGCATTGCCCTATCAGCGGGCGCATTTCCGGGAAGAAACGGGTCAGTTCCGTGGCCTTCAAATGCTTGAGGCCAAACTCCTGCAAGCCGGGGGAGTCGATCAGATGGCTGTCGGCGTCCAGGTGGTAGAGCGTGGCGTGGGTGGTGGTGTGGCGGCCGGAGTCCAGCGCGGTGGAAATGTCGCCGATGCGCGCGTTGGCATCCGGCAGCAGCGCATTGGTCAGCGTGGATTTGCCCATGCCGGACTGGCCGACGAAGACGCTGGTCTGGCCTTGCAGCAAGGGCAGCAGCGGCGCGACGTCCTGCTTGGCCGACAGCGTGACCAGCTGGTAGCCCAGTTGCCGGTACAGCTCCAGCTTCTGCAGCAAGCCGGCGGTTTCCGGCAGGTCGGACTTATTGACCACGATGACGGGATCGATGTCGCCGGCCTCGGCGGCGATCAGGCAGCGGCCCAGCAACTCTTCGTTGGGACTGGGCACGGCGGCGATGACGAACAGGATGCGGGTCACATTGGCGGCGATGACCTTGGTTTTCCAGTCGTCCTGGCGGTAGAGCAGGCTGCGGCGCTCTTGCGAGCGCTCGATGACCGCCTGTTCCTTGTTCTGCACCAGGATGTCCACCCAATCGCCGCAAGCGAAATCAACGCGTTTGCCGCGGGTGGTGCAATCGTAAACCTGGCCGCCGGATTCGACGATGAAGCGGCGGCCATGGCTGCGGATGATTTGTCCGGTCTGACCTGTCATGGGCGGGCCAGCAGTGCTTCGGTCTTGGCCGCGCAGATGAAGTCGTTCAAGGTCAGGCCGCCGGCGTCGTGGGTGCTGAAGTTGACGACGGCGCGGTTGTAATGCACCGACAGGTCCGGGTGATGGTCTTCGCGGTGAGCGATCCAGGCCAGCGCGTTGACGAAGGCCATGGTGTCGTGGAAGTTGGCGAAGGGGAAGGTCTTGGTCAGTTCGATGCCGCGGATGCTCCAGCCGGGCAGCGCGCCCATCAGCTGATTGATGGTGCTGGCCGCCAGCGGGCTGGCGCCGTGTTGGGCTTCGCAGGACAGTTCGAGCAGGTTCATGTCAGCGGTTTCCTTGTAAGTGGTTGATGCGCAGCGCGGCGGGCGGATGCGAGTCGTAGAAAGCGGAGTGCAGCGGGTCCGGCGTCAGCGTGGAGGCGTTGTCGCGATACAGCTTGACCAGGGCGGACACCAGTTTGCCGGCGTCGGTTTCGCTGGCGGCGAAATCGTCGGCCTCGTATTCGTGGCGGCGCGACAGGCCGCTGGACAGCGGCGTGAACGGGAAAGTGAAGGCCGGCGCCACGGTGAAGAACAGGATCAGCGCCATCGCGGTGCTGGGCGTGGCAACGCCGAGGCCGGCGTAGAACCACGGCGCGTCCAGCAACTGCCCCAGCAGGAATAGGAAGGCCAGCGACAACGCGAAGGCCAGCGCGATGCGCTTGACGATGTGGCGGCGCTTGAAGTGGCCTAGCTCGTGCGCCAGCACCGCTTCGATTTCAGCGTGGTCCAGCTGTTTGAGCAGGGTGTCGAAAAACACGATGCGCTTGCCGGCGCCAAAGCCGGTGAAGTAGGCGTTGCCGTGGCTGGAGCGGCGGGAGCCGTCCATCACGAACACGCCCTGGCTCTGGAAGCCGGCGCGTTGCAGCAGCGCTTCGATGCGCGCCTTGAGCTCCAGGTCTTCCAGTGGGGTGAATTTATTGAACAGCGGCGCGATCAGCGTCGGGTAGATCGCCACCATCAGCAGCTGGAAGCCGGTCCAGACCAGCCAGACCCACAGCCACCACAGCGGGCCGGAAATGTCCATCAGCCACAGCACTAGCGCCACCAACGGCAAGCCGATGACGGCGCCCAGCAGCAGGCCCTTGATCTGGTCGATGATGAACAGCTTGGGGGTGGTCTTGTTGAAGCCGAAGCGGGCCTCGATGCCGAAGGTGGAGTACAGGCTGAGCGGAAAGCTGACGCAGCCGGTCAGCGCCGCCACGCCCACGATCAGCAGCAGGCCGGACGGCAGCGGCGAGACGCCTGCTGCGGCCACGGCGCCGGCCAGCCATTGCAGTACGCCGCCGAAGGTCAGCGCCAGGATCACCACGCAGTCCAGCACGGCGGAAAATAGGCCGAAACGGGTCTTGGCGATGCAATAATCGGCGGCCAGCTGGTGTTGTTGCAAGGCGATGGCGTCGCGAAACGCGGCCGGCACTTCGGCGCGGTGGCGGGCGATGTGGCGGATGTGGCGCCAGCCCAGCCAGAGTTTCAGGGCGAGGGTGGCCGCCAGCGCGGCAAGAAAGAGAGAGCTGAATGCCTCGGTCATCGGGGTCCGTTATCTGCGTCAGGTTTGCCGCCAGCGCGGCAATGAAGGAAAATGGCAGGGTTTTGCAAAGATTGGCAAGTATGACACAAGATCAAATGAACCTCATCTGGCTCGACATGGAAATGACGGGCCTGAATCCAGAGACCGACCGCATCATCGAAGTGGCGATGATCGTGACCGACAGCCAGCTGAACGTGGTGGCGGAATCACCAGTGCTGGTGATTCACCAGCCGGACGCGGTGCTGGACGGCATGGATGACTGGAACAAGAATACCCATGGCAAGAGCGGCCTGATCGAAAAGGTCAAGGCGTCCACGCTGGGCGAAGCCGAGGCCGAGCAGATCCTGCTGGATTTCATGGCCCAGCACGTGCCGCCGCGGATCACGCCGATGTGCGGCAACACCATCCACCAGGACCGACGCTTCATGGTGCGCTGGATGCCCAAGCTGGAGGAGTATTTCCATTATCGCAATCTGGACGTGTCCACGCTGAAAGAGTTGTGCAAGCGCTGGAAGCCGGAAGTGGCGCGCGGGGTGGTCAAGCGCGGCAAGCACGAGGCGCTGGCGGACATCCTGGAGTCGATCGAGGAGTTGCGTTACTACCGCGAGCATTTCCTCAAGCTGTAAGCGAGGGTGTTGTTCCGCGGGGGCGGCTCGGTAAGAGGGCTTGCCCCTTTATTATTGGCAAATCTCATTCCAGCGGCAATCCATATGGCTTCGCAACGCAGTTCCGACATTAATTCCACCCGGGTCTGGGCCCGGCTGCATCAACATCAGCGCGCAACCCGGCACATGCATATGCGTGAGCTGTTCGATGCCGATCCGCAGCGTTTCCAGCGCTTTTCGCTGGAGCTGGACGGCCTGTTGCTGGACTACTCCAAGAACCGCATCACCGAGCGCACGCTGGAACTGCTGTTCGAACTGGCGCGGGAGGCCGACCTGGCCGGCTGGATGGAAAGGATGCGCGGCGGCGAGCGCATCAATGTCAGCGAGGACCGCGCGGTGCTGCATACCGCCTTGCGCCTGCCTGCCGGCGAACGGCTGGAGCTGGACGGCTGTGAACTGGTGGCCGAGGTGCAGGCGGTGCTGCAGCGAATGCGTGTTTTCAGCGAACAGGTGCGCGGCGGCGAGTGGAAAGGCTTCAGCGGCCGGCGCATCCGCCATGTGGTCAATCTGGGCATAGGCGGCTCCGATCTGGGGCCGCTGATGGTGAAGGAGGCGCTGGCCGCGTATGCGACGCCGGAGCTTGAGGTGCATTTCGTCTCCAATGTCGACGGCGCCCACATCGCCGGCACCTTGCAGCGGCTGGACCCCGCCGAAACCCTGTTCATCGTCGCCTCCAAATCCTTCACCACGCCGGAGACGCTGCTGAACGCGCAGGCTGCGCGGCAGTGGTTTCTGCAGGCCGGCGGCGAGGCCGACATCGCGCGCCATTTCGTCGCGGTATCCACCAATCTGCCCGCGGTGCAGGCCTTCGGCATCGATCCCGCGCATATGTTCGGCTTCTGGGACTGGGTGGGAGGGCGCTATTCCACCTGGTCGGCGATAGGTCTGCCAGTGATGCTGGCGATAGGTTTCGACCATTTCCAGGAGTTCCTGGCCGGCGGTCACGCGATGGACCAGCACTTCTTCAGCGCGCCGTTCGCCGCCAATATGCCGGTGCTGCTGGCCTTGATCGGCATCTGGTACAACACCTTCTACCGCGCCCACACCCATGCCATCATGCCTTACGATCATGGCCTGCGCCGGCTGCCGGCCCATGTGCAGCAATTGGACATGGAGTCCAACGGCAAGCGCGTCGGCCGTTACGGCGAGGCGCTGGACTTCGATACCGGGCCGGTGATCTGGGGCGAAGAGGGCGCCAACAGCCAGCACGCCTTCTTCCAGCTGCTGCATCAAGGCACGCGGCTGGTGCCTTGCGATTTCATCATTCCAATGCGCAGCCATTACGCCGTCGGCGAGCAGCATCAGGTGTTGGTGGCCAACTGCCTGGCCCAGACCGAGGCCTTGATGCGCGGCAAGAGCGAGGCCGAGGCAATGCGTGAATTGGCGCATCTGCCGGGCGAGCAGCTGGACATGCTGTTGCCGCAGAAGCTGTTTCCCGGCAATCAGCCGTCCAACACCCTGGCGCTGGACGCGGTGACGCCGCGCGGCGTGGGCATGCTGCTGGCCTTGTATGAACACAAGGTTTTTGTGCAGGGCGTGATCTGGGGCATCAATTCCTTTGATCAATGGGGCGTGGAGTACGGCAAGCAACTGGCGCGCCGCATCCTGCCGGAACTGGGCGCGGCCGACGACGCGCTGGCGCACGACAGCTCCACCAATGGCCTGATCCGTCATTTCAAAACGCGGCGAAGCTGAGAGGATGGTCATGCAAGAAAGCCTGGAATTGGCTCGCCGCTTGGGCGAGCGTCTGCTGGCGGCGGGCGAGAGCGTCGCCGCGGCCGAATCCTGCACCGGCGGCATGATAGCCGCGGCCTTGACCGATATCGCCGGCAGCTCGGCCTGGTTCGGCTATGGCGTGGTCACTTACAGCAATGAGGCCAAGCAGCGCCTGCTGCAGGTGGATGAGCGCGCCTTGCGCGAGCATGGCGCGGTCAGCGAGGCGGTGGTGCGGCAGATGGCGGTCGGCGCGCGGAAACTGTCCGGCGCGGATTGGAGCGTGGCGGTGTCCGGCGTCGCCGGCCCCGGCGGCGGCACGGCGGCCAAGCCGGTGGGCCTGGTCTGGTTCGGCCTGGCCGGTCCGGATGGCTGGAGCGAGGCCTTCAGCTGTCGCTTCGACGGCGACCGCGCGCAGGTGCGCGCTCAGACGGTGATCCGTGCCTTGCAGCGTTTGGACGAGTTGCTGGCCGCGCGCAGTCGCTCGGCTTAATCCTCGTTTTCCGGTTTCTTGCGCGCGCGCGGGTGCGCGTCGTCGTAGACCTTGGCCAGATGCTGAAAGTCCAGCGCGGTGTAGATCTGGGTGCTGGACAGATTGGCGTGGCCCAGCAGCTCCTGCACCGCGCGCAAATCGCCGGAAGACTGCAGCAAGTGCGAGGCAAACGAGTGGCGCAGCATATGCGGATGCACATGCTGCTGAGCGCCGGTCTTGATCGCCCAGTCGCGCAGGCGCTTTTCCACCTGGCGTCCGCCCAGCCGTCCGCCATGGCGGGCGATGAATAGCGCGTTTTCCCCCGCGGCCGCCTGGCGTTGCGCCAGCCATTGTTGCAAGCAGGCGCGCGCCGTGGCGCCCAACGGTGTTATCCGCGTTTTGCCGCCCTTGCCGCGCACGCGCAGCAAGTCGTCGGAGAAGTCGATGTCTTCCAGGTTCAATCCCACCGCTTCAGACAGCCGCAGCCCGCAGCAGTAGATCAGCTCGAATAGCGCGCGATCGCGGACGGATAGCGGATCGGCATCGTCTATCCGGTCCAGCAGCGCCGCGGTGCTATCCACCGGCAGCGCCTTGGGCAGCGGTTTGTCCTGCTTGGGCGCGCGCAGGCCCAGGCTGGGGTCGTCCGGGCGCTGCGCGCTGTCCAACAGCCATTGGTAGAAGCGGCGCCAGGCGGACAGCTTGCGCGCCAGGCTGCGGCTATGCAGCCCTTGGGCGTGCAGCTTGGCCAGCGCCTTGCGCAGTTGGCCGGCCTCGGCCTGCGGCAGCGGCGTGGGGGCGAGCATGGCCGCCAATTGCTCCAGGTCGCGTAGGTAGGCCGCGCTGGTGTGGCCGCTGCGGCCGGCCAGCGCCAGCGAGGCGGCGAAGCGATCCAGGTGTTCCATCTCAGCGGCGCAGCTTGGCCATCTGCATCAGCCGCTCGAACAGTTGCAAGTCCTGTTCGTTCTTCAGCAAGGCGCCGGCCAAGGGCGGCGGCGCGTTGTCCTGATGGTGTCGTTTCAGCGCATCGGCGTCCATGCCTTCGGCGGTCAGCAGCTTCAGCCAGTCCAGCAGCTCCGAGGTGCTGGGCTTTTTCTTCAGGCCGGGCAGCTCGCGGATGGAGAAGAACACCTCCAGCGCCTCGCTGACCAGTTGCTGGCGCAGCGCGGGAAAGTGGACATCGACGATGGCCTGCATGGTATCCCGTTCCGGGAAGCGGATGTAATGGAAAAAGCAGCGGCGCAGAAACGCGTCCGGTAGCTCTTTCTCATTGTTGGACGTGATGATGATGATGGGGCGTTGGCGCGCGCGCACGAATTCCTGGGTTTCGTGCACGAAGAATTCCATCTGGTCCAGCTCGCGCAGCAGGTCATTGGGGAATTCGATGTCGGCCTTGTCGATCTCGTCGATCAGCAGCACCGGCGCGGTGTCCGCGTCGAAGGCCTGCCACAGCTTGCCCTTGACGATGTAGTTGCGGATGTCGTGCACGCGGGCGTCGCCCAGCTGCGAGTCGCGCAGCCGCGACACCGCGTCGTATTCATACAAGCCGTGCTGGGCCTTGGTGGTGGATTTGATCGGCCAGACTATCAGCTCGCGGCCCAGGCTGTGGGCTACTTCCTCGGCCAGCATGGTCTTGCCGGTGCCGGGCTCGCCCTTGATCAGCAGCGGACGTTCCAGCGTGACGGCGGCGTTGACCGCCATCATCAGGTCTTCGGTGGCGATGTAGTTTTCGGTTCCGGAAAATCGGGTATTGCTCGTCATGGGTGACAGGGGCTTCGAAATGGCCACGGCAGCCGCCTGGGCGGCTGCTGTGGCTTGGAAAGAGGTTAACGGGCGAATTCGCGTTCCAGGTCGTCCAGCGAAATGCCCCAGCTTTTCATCATATGGCTCAGCAGCGCCATTTCCGGCTCGCTGATGGTGCCGTCGGACTTGCTGATGTCCATGGCCAGCACGCAGGCCAGCACGCGTTTGCGGCGATCTGTGATTTCGGTCAGCAGGCCGTTGATGCGCTCGGCGTCCAGCAGGCGGATGGTGCCGTCGTCGCCGGCTTCGTCGGAGACGTCGTCGCAGTAGTCGACCAATACCTTGGTGAATTGTTTGCGCGGCAGGCCGATCAGGTCATAGACGTGCAGTTTATCCAGCAGCTCCAGTTCGCGCGGGTCCATATTGCCGTCCGTGATCATGAACATGGCCAGCAAGCGAGCCAGCGCTTCCGGGCTGTTGAGCGCGTATTTTCTCATGACGTCTTTCCTTTATTCTGATGTGACGCCAAGCCGGGCCAGAAACACTGGGGGCATGGCGGCAAGCTTGCGGCAGGCATAGTCGAAAAAAACGATGCCAGTCTTCAATCTTGCCACTTCTTTCCCGGTTTTGTCATTGCTTGCCTGATAGAGCAAATCGAAACCGCGCGGACCGATGTCGGCGACGGCGAGGCCAAAGCGCAGCACATCGCCGTGAAAGGCTTCCGCGCGATAGCAGACGGCGGTGTCCGCCACCACGATGCCCAACCCTTCGACGCTGAGCTCGTGGGCATAGCCTAGACTTTGAAAGAAGCGTAGCCGTGCCTCGTGGGCCAGGCGCAGCACGGCGTCGTTGCCGAGGTGGCCGCCGTAGTTGATGTCGCCGATGCGGACATCGACGCGGGTTTCGAAGGTGAAGCGCTCGGGCAGCTCAAGCTTGATTCTGGGCATGATATAGGCTTTGGGCGAGTCGTTTAACTTGCTTGTTTGTCTTAATCTGGGTCAACAGTACGGTAGCATGGTTTGATAGACTGAAAGTGTAAGGCAAATACAACAAGGAGCAGAGTCATGTATCAGCGCATTTTCGTACCGGTGGATGATAGCGAAACCTCCAATCTGGCGTTGCACGAGGCGTGCCAGCTGGCCAAGGAAGTGGGGGCCAGCCTGAAGCTGGTGCATGTGGTGGACCTGGCGCAGTTTGGCTGGGGCGGTACCGAGTTCCTCGACGCGACCGAACTGCAGAAGTCGATCAAGCAGGCCGGCGAGCAGGTGCTGGGGCAGGCGGGGGCCAAGGCCAAGGAGCTGGGCGTGGAGGCGGATTGCAAGATACTCGAGAGCTGGGGCGACAAGATCGCCGCGGTGCTGGTGGATGAGGCCGGCTCCTGGGGTGCCGATTTGATAGTGATGGGTACCCATGGTTGGAGCGGTTTGATGCATTTGCTAATGGGCAGCGTGGCGGAAGGGGTGCTGAAACTGGCGGACGTGCCGGTCTTGCTGGTGCGCAATCCTGGTGACTAGGCCGATGGCATGCGAGCCGCGCCGCTTTGGCGCGCGCGGCGCGTAGTTGCTTGTCGGACAATTCGAGTGAAAAAATAAAGCCAGCCGGCATTGCTGCGGGCTGGCTTTGTCGCGCGGGAGCCGCTTAGTTGGCGGTGACTTCCACGCTGCCGTCCTGGGCTTCCAGCTTGGTGCGAACCGCTTTGCGCAGGCTCTTGTACAGGTCCGGGTGGGTTTCCT
Organism: Chromobacterium aquaticum; assembly: GCF_021129195.1. Taxonomy (GTDB): domain Bacteria; phylum Pseudomonadota; class Gammaproteobacteria; order Burkholderiales; family Chromobacteriaceae; genus Chromobacterium; species Chromobacterium aquaticum. The sequence continues at coordinate 12,357 of NZ_JAJOHW010000138.1, forward strand.
TGAGGTATTCGACGATTTCGAAGTCCTCGCGACGCACCTTGGACAGGTCGATCTGCTCCACATGCACCAGGCGCAACAGTTCGCGCACCGGCTTTGGCATGTTGCGGCCGCTTTCGTAGCGGGAACCGCCGGATTGGGTCACGCCGATGCGGCTCCAGAACTCTTGCTGGTTCAGGCCGAGCTTGCGGCGGATTTCACGCGGGTTGGGGATTTTTTCAAACAGTTTCATTGAGTGTTCCTCTCAGTATCAAAGAATATTGGTTCTAATATTTTTTTAGGTTCGTGCCCTGCACCCTAAAAATAGCAAAAAAAATCCATCAGGAATAATTCTGATGCAAAAAAGTTCATGAAGTTCCGTTAAGCACGAACTTCGTTTTTTGCAATGTTAGTGGCTTCTTATTGTCAAGGACAATGGGATTTGCAGGGCGAGACGCGAAAAGATACTGCGTGGTCGCTTTTTTGTAAAGCGTTTCGGCATCTGAGACAGAAAATAAAGGGGAGGGGCGGCGAGCCTGACCCCCGGCACTTGCGCTAAATAACTGTGGCTGCTTCCTTCCGGACCTGACCAGGTTCGCTATCGCGCAATGCGGGGAGACCCGCCTCAAGAGAAGACGCATTCTAGCGATAAGCGGCGGCTTTGCCAAGCGCGGCGTGCGTTTTTATTGCCGGCGCGGCGGTTGCCGAAGCGGCGGCGGCAAGGCAGACTTGGCTGCATCCTATAACGAGAGTCCGGCAAGACCCCCGTGTGCGGCCGGCGCAAGCCGCGCGGCGTCGGAGTTGGCGGTCTCTTCAAACACCATGGCAAGGCTTGGGAGAGCGAGATGTCTCAATCGGCGCAAGAACTGTTGGCGGAACTGGTCCGCTTCGATACCACCAGCCGGTATTCCAATCTGCAATTGATCGAATGGGCGCGCGATTATCTGCTGCGGCTGGGCGTGGAGGCCACGCTGACCTTCAACGACGATGGCGGCAAGGCCAATCTGTTCGCCCGCATCGGCGCGCCGGAGTTGCCGGTGGTGTTGCTGTCCGGGCATTCCGACGTGGTGCCGGTGGATGGGCAGGTCTGGGACAGCGATCCTTTCGCGCTGACCGACAAGGGCGATGGCCGGTTGTATGGCCGCGGCTCCGCCGATATGAAGGGCTTTATCGCCTGCGTGCTGTCCTTGGCGCCGTGGTTTGTCGAGTTGGCACAGGGCGGGAAGCTGCGCCAGGCGATCGGCATCGCGCTGTCCTATGACGAGGAGGTGGGTTGCCTGGGCGTGGGGCGGATGATAGACCGGCTGGTGGCCGATGGCGTGCAGGTGTCCGGCTGCATCGTTGGCGAACCCACCAGCATGCAGCCGGTGATCGCGCACAAGGGCATCGCGCATTATCTGTGTAAGGTGAGCGGCCGCGCCGCGCACTCTTCGCTGACGCCGCAGGGTGTCAACGCGATCGAATTCGCCGCGCGGCTGATCACCCATATCCGCAAGCTGGCGGACGCCGAGGCTTCGTTCGGGCATCGCCAGTCCTTATATGATGTGCCGTTCACTACCCTGCAGACTGGGACCATCAGCGGTGGCACCGCTTGCAATATCGTGCCCAAGGATTGCGAATTCATGTTCGAGTGCCGCTGGCTGCCCGGCGACAGCCCGGAGCGCTTTGTCGATTCGGTCAAGGATTACGCCGCCACCTTGCTGCTGGAAATGCGTGAAGTGGCGCCGGAGGCGGATGTCCAGATCCAGCCTGTGGTGTACAGCCCGGCTTTCGAATCGTCGGAAGACAGCGCGGTACGTCGTATCGTGGCGCGCTTGTGCGGCTGCGACGGCGGCAAGGGCGTCGCCTACACCACCGAGGCCGGGCTGTTCAGCGAGGCCGGCATCCCCTGCGTGGTGTTGGGTCCGGGCAACATCGAGCAGGCGCATCGACCCGATGAATACATTGAAATAGAGCAATTGCGGCAGTGTTTGGCCTGGTTGCGGCGCTTAGGGGATGAGCTGACGCAAGAACCGTGAAGATTTTTTTGCGCTGATGGCCGAATGGCCGCAAAATCGCTGCCGGCGACAAGCCAAACACTCAAGTTGCCCGCCAGGGGGATCCCTTAGGCGGGCTTGTTTTATGGTGGCGTGAGAAGCGGCGCAATGCCCGCCGGGCTTGGCCGGCACTGGCGTCGCGGCAGTCAGAAAGAAAAAATAAATGAGTCAGAACGTGGGATCTGTACGGCAGGGAGGCGTGGCCAAGTCGCGAGACGGCTTCACCTCCAGCTTTGGCGTATTGGCGGCGACCCTCGGTTCCGCCGTGGGCCTCGGCAATATCTGGAAATTTCCTTACTTGACCGGCACCAATGGCGGCGCCGGTTTCTTGGTGGTGTACGTGCTGGCCACCTTGCTGGTGGGCCTGCCGGTGATGATCGCCGAGATCATGTTGGGCCGTAAGGCCAAGAGCGACGCGGTGAGCGCGCTGAAGACGCTGGCGCCGGCCGGGCAGCCCTGGTGGCTGATCAGCGCCTTCGGCGTGCTGGCGGCCTTCCTGATCATGGCCTTCTATTCCGAAGTGGCGGCCTGGGTGTTCGCCTATGTGTTCAAATCGCTGGGCGGCGGCCTGTTGTCCAGCGATCCCAAGGTGACTTCTCAAGCGTTCAACGCCTTGATTTCCGATCCGCTGCAGTCCTTGCTGTGGCAATGGCTGGTGCTGCTGTTGATCGGCGGCATCCTGCTGATGGGAGTGTCCAAGGGCATCGAGGCGGTGACCAAGAAGCTGATGCCGCTGTTGTTCCTGCTGCTGCTGGTGATAGGCGCGCGCAGCCTGATGCTGCCTGGTGCGGCCAAGGGCCTGGACTTCCTGTTCACCCCGGACTTCTCCAAGATCAGCGGCGCGGTGGTGCTGACCGCGGTGGGCCTGGCCTTCTTCAAGCTGTCCATAGGCATGGGCACCATGATTACCTACGGCAGCTATTTCCGCGATGACCAGAACATCCCGGTCACCACCTTCCGGGTGATGTGCGCCGACCTGTTCGTATCCATTCTGGCCGGCATCGCCATCTTCCCGGCGGTGTTCGCCTTCGGCTTCGAGCCGGCGGCCGGTCCGTCGCTGCTGTTCATCACCATCCCGGCGGTGTTCGCCAGCATGCCCTTGGGCAATGTGTTCATGGTGGCCTTCTTCGTGCTGGCCGCGATCGCCGCCACCGGCGCGATGCTGTCGATTCTGGAGGTGCCGGTGTCGGTGTTCAGCGAGCGTTTCGGCATCAGCCGCGTCAAGGCCACGCTGATCAATCTGCTGCTGCTGGCGCTGGTGGGCGCCGGCTGCGCGCTGTCCAACAGCACGCTGTCCGGCTTCAAGCTGTTCGGCATGACCTTGTTCGATCTGTTCGACTTCGTGACCTCCAATCTGCTGATGCCCATGGGTGGCATCTTCCTGTGCCTGTTCGTCGGCTGGGTATGGGGCTTCGAGCGTCTGAAGCAGGCCTTGAGCAATCAGGGCGCGCTGCGCAACGAGGGTTTGCTCAAGGCGCTGTTCTTCGTGCTGCGCTATGTGTCGCCTTTGTTGATCCTGGTGGTGATGCTGAAGGGCCTGGGCGCGATTTGAGGCCAGGTTGTCCAGTAGAAAAAGGAGCCGAGAGGCTCCTTTTTTCATGCGGCTTGTCGCCGGCTCAGGGCTGGCTGGCGTCGTCTTCCGGAATCACCACCGGCGGCGCGGTGAAACCGTTCAGTTCCCGGGCGTTTTTTTCCAACAGCAGCACGATGCTGGTGTTGAGGGCGCCGAAGGTCCAGCTGATCAGGAAGAATACCGAATAGGCCGACAGCTTGTCGTTGAACAGCGTTTTGCCGTGTAGGCTGAGCTCGGCCGGGTCGAAGATGGAGAAGAACACCCCTGTCGCTAGTATGGCGATGATGAAGGAGGGCCAGAACAGCAAGATGCCTTTTTTCATGAGTCATGCTCCTGTGGCTGCCGTGCTTGGAGGCAAGTGGGTGGCTGATGTCAGGGTAATGGCCGGACGGCGCGCTGTCAAAACGCCGCCGCGCCGGACGGCGGCCCGTGACGTGGTTCTCCATGTTAGACTGTGCTTATCCGGTTTTTCTTGTCCGGCCGGCCAGCTTGCCGCTGGGTCCGGTCGTTGCGTTAAGTAATGGAGCCCCGCATGACCTCTTCGATCTTCTCCGCCGTAGAACTGGCGCCGCGCGACCCTATCCTGGGCCTGAATGAAGCATTCAACGCCGATACCCGCACCACCAAGGTGAATCTGGGCGTGGGTGTTTATTCCGACGACAACGGCAAGATTCCGCTGCTGGCGGCGGTGAAGGCCGCGGAGAAGGCGCGTCTGGAAGCGATGCCGCCGCGCGGCTACCAGCCCATCGAAGGCGCGCAGGCTTACGACAGCGCGGTGCAGAACCTGTTGTTCGGCGCGGACAGCGAGTTGATCAAGGCGGGGCAGGTGGTGACCGCTCAAGCGCTGGGCGGCACCGGCGCGCTGAAAATCGGCGCGGACTTCTTGAAGCGCCTGAATCCGGCGGCCAAGGTTTATATCAGCAACCCGAGCTGGGAAAACCACCGCGCGCTGTTTGAATCCGCCGGCTTCGAGGTGGAGAACTACCCGTATTACGACGCGGCCACTCGCGGCGTCGATTTCGACGGCATGCGCGCCTTCCTGGCGCAGCTGCCGGCCGGCTCCATCATCGTGCTGCACGCCTGCTGCCACAACCCCACCGGCGCCGACCTGTCCGACGCGCAATGGGCCGAGGTGGTGCAGGTCTGCCGCGAGCGCGGCCTGGTGCCCTTCCTGGACATGGCCTACCAGGGCTTTGCCGACGGCATCGACGCCGATGCCGTCGCCGTGCGCCTGTTCTCGGCCTCCGGCCTGCAGTTCTTCGTGTCCAGCTCCTTCTCCAAGAGCTTCTCGCTGTACGGCGAGCGCGTCGGCGCCTTGTCCATCGTCACCGCCGGCAAGGAAGAATCCGCGCGGGTGTTGTCGCAACTCAAGCGCGTGATCCGCACCAACTACTCCAATCCGCCGATTCATGGCGGCGCGGTGGTGGCAGCGGTGCTGTCCAATCCCGAGCTGCGCCAGATGTGGGAAGACGAACTGGCTGGCATGCGCGACCGTATCCGCGCGATGCGCACCGGCCTGGTGGAGGCGATCAAGGCCGAAGGCGTGGCCCAGGACTTCTCCTTCGTCGCCAAGCAGCGCGGCATGTTCTCCTACACCGGGCTGAGCGCGGCCCAGGTCGAGCGCCTGCGCGCCGAATTCGGCATCTACGCGGTGTCCACCGGCCGCATCTGCCTGGCGGCGCTGAACAGCAAGAACCTGGGCTATGTCGCCTCCGCCATTGCTCAAGTGGTGAAGGCGGACTGAACCTGGCCGGTTTTGCGTCCAAGCATTGCCAAGCCCCGCAGGTCGGGGCTTTTTTTCAACCGGGCCGGCCATCGGCCATAGTCGAGGAGCACATCATGCAACTGCATAGCCGCAGTTTTCAGCAAGGGGAGCGCATTCCAGGCCGCTTGGCCTTCTGCGTGCCGGACGCGGGCAGCCATGTCGCCTTGTCCGACAACCTCAATCCGCACCTGGCTTGGAGCGGCGCGCCGGAGGGCACGCTCTCGTTCGCGTTGCTGTGCCATGACCCGGATGTGCCGTCGCGCGGCGACGATGTCAACCAGGAGGGCAGGGAAGTGCCGGCGGAACTGCCGCGTGTGGACTTCTATCATTGGCTGCTCTTGGATATTCCCGCCGAGCAGTCTGAAATCGCCGAGGGCGGCCACAGCGTTGGCGTCAGCGCGCGCGGCAAAAGCGGGCCAGAGGCGCCGCAGGGCCTGCGCCATGGCATCAACGACTACACCGGCTGGTTTGCCGGCGATACGGCAATGGCTGGCGATTACTACGGTTACGATGGCCCCTGCCCGCCGTGGAACGACAGCCTGGAACATCGCTACGTTTTCACCCTGTACGCGCTGGATGTGGCCAAGCTGCCGGTATCCGGCGCGCTGACGCCGGCCAATGTGCTGGCGGCGCTGTCCGGCCATGTGTTGGCGTCGGCCAGCCTGAGCGGGCGCTATACGCTAAATCCGCGTTTGCTGTAATCGTCCCGCAATGTAAAGAAGTGGCAAAAAGGACAGTTTGCCTATCTCACGGCGCGGCGGCCTCTGGCAAGGGATTGCAGTGTGGCAATGAAATGCAGCATGATGTTGCGGCGTTTGCTGTCTTGGCGGCGAATTAGCTCGGCGGAAGCGGTGCAGCGCTCCCGTTAGGCGGCGGACGATAACAACATCAAAGGGGATTAACTGTCATGGTTGCAAACACTGTTAAAGACAAGCTGCCTGCCGCCGCATTGGCGACCGGCGCGTTTGACGCGGACGATGCCGATGTGCGCAACAATCTGGGGCTGATGGGGCTGTTGGACGTGAATTCCGGCGATGGCCGCTACCGTCTGACCGCGACGCTGGAACCGGAAGTCGAAGGCGTGGACGATGTCCAGGCCTGGGTGCTGGAGATGGAGTTGGTGACCCTGGCCACCGGCCAGGTGCTGCGCTGCAAGCAGGCCGGCGTCGCCTATGCCGGCCCCACGCCCGGCAGCCATTTGCGCCGCTTGTTGGCCAACGGCCAATTGCAGGGTTATCTGCAGCAGGCCGCCTAGACGGGTCGTTCCGCAGCGATAAATTAAGCCGCCGCCTTGTGCCGCGGCTTATTTTTTTGCCCGCGGCCAGAGGGCGCGCCGATGTGTGTCTGCCGCGAGCGCTATAAAAAACGGTACAATCGCCGCTGTCGGCCCGCCGTAGGTCTGGGCTGTCCGTTAATTTTCGACATCGTCAGAGGTTGTGAACTGTGTGGTTCGTGCTGTGTTTGCTGCTGTTGCTGCTGGGCGTGCTGGCTTGGCTGACGTATACCGGACATGTGTCCGTGTCCGAGTGGACCCGAAAGCTGGATAGTCTGCTGGGCGTGTCGCCGACGGAGCGGCATGAGCCGGATTACTTCGCCGAAGAGCCCGCTGTCGAGCGGTCCGCCGCGTCAGCCTGGACCCCGCCGGCGGAACCCGAGGCCGTCGCGCCGCGCGCCGAGCCGCCGCGCCGCGTCGTCGAGGAAAGCCCGGTTGAGCGCTCCGCGCCGATGGAGCGCGAAACCATAGTATTGCCCAAGCGACAAGCGGCCCCGCCACAGCCCGCGCCGGAACTGCCGACGCTGGAGTTGTCGCGTGAATACCGCAAGCGGCAGCGCCAGCCGGCGGCGGAGCCGCAAGCCAAGGATTTGCCGGTGATAGGCCTGCACGAGCTGCAGAGCAATCTGCAGTCCGACTACCGTCGCCGCCAGGCTGGCCGTGCGCTGTCGCAAAGCGTCAAGGAACAGGACGGCGCGGCGTTGCCACTGATCGATCCCAGCGAAGTGCGCGAGCAATTGCGTCATATCCATTCCAAGCGCGGTAAAACCATGGTCGCGCCGTCCGCGCCCATGTTGCGACCGCTGCTCGCCAAGTCGCAAGAGCCGGTGGCGGAGCCGCAAATCGTGCCGCCACCGGTGGTGCGGCATGAGCTGCCGGCCAGCGCGCGGCCGGCGC
>NZ_JAJOHW010000139.1 GCF_021129195.1 Chromobacterium aquaticum
GCCGCCGTCGGCGCGCGGCGTGACGTCCGGCACGCCCGCGTGCAGCGCGATCCGTTCCAGCCGCGCACCGCCGTCGTGCAGCAGCAGGCTGCGGCGCAGGATGTTTTCCAGTTCGCGCACATTGCCGCGCCAGTCGTGCGCCAGCAGCGCCGCTTCGGCTTCCGGCGCCAGCTGCGTCACCACGGGCTTGAGTTCCGGGGCGTGGCGGGCCAATAGTTCGCGGGCCAGCAAGGGCACGTCGCCGCGCCGATCGCGCAGCGCCGGGATATGCACATAGCCGACGTTGAGCCGGTAGTACAGGTCTTCGCGCAAACGTCCCTGCGCCACCGCCGCCTGCGGTTCCTGGTTCAACGCTGCGATCAGCCGCACATTGGCCAGCAGCGATTGATGGCTGCCCAGCGGCTGGTAGCTGCCGTCCTGCAGCACGCGCAGCAGCTTGCCCTGTAGCTGAATCGGCATGGAGTTGAGTTCGTCCAGGAATAGCGTGCCGCCGTCGGCCTGGCTCAGCAGGCCCTTGCGGTTTTCCGCGCCGGTGAACGCGCCGCGGACGGTGCCGAACAGCGTGCTTTCCAGCAGGGTGTCGGGGATGGCCGCGCAGTTGATGGTGAACAGCGGCCGGCTGCCGCGCGGGCTCAGCGCGTGCGCGCGCCGGGCAAACAGCTCCTTGCCGGTGCCGGTCTCGCCATAGATCAATATCGGCAGCTCGCTGGCGGCGAAGACGTCCAGCCAGGCGATTTGCTGGCGCATCTGCGGATCGGCGGTGGCGATGCGGGGCACGTCGGCATCCTTGCCGCGCTGGTTGGGCATGTGGCGCAGCTGGCGGCCGATCTCGATCGCGCCCAGCCGTTCGCCGCCACGGCCCGTCAGCGGCACGGCGGTGTGCAGATAGGGAATGGCCTGGCCGTCCGGGCCGATATAGGACTGGCAGACATCGGTGAAGCGCGCGCCGCGCTCCAGGCATTGCAGCAGGGTGCTGTCCTCCCGCGTCAGCCAGGGGTTCTGTTCCAGCACATGCTTGCCGATGACTTCGTCGGCGTCCACGCCGTCCATGCGGGCGCTGGCCGAGTTGTAGTAGACGAAGCGGCCGTCGGCGTCGACCACGGTGGCCGGCCGGTCCAGCGTATCCAGCACCGGCCGCAGGCAGGCCACCAGCCAATCCAGTTCTTCGTTCACGCCCATCCTCCTTTCGCGCCTCTCGCCCAGCGCTCCGCCCGAGCGGATTCGCCGTTGCCATTGACCAATATTCGCCATATTGCGCCAGCTTCCGCGCCATGTCTCGCCAGCTTGATCACCAAAAATCGTCAATTAACCAAACTGGCTGCCGCCCACCCTGGCCGCCAACGCAAAAACCCCGCGCCTTCACGCCGCTGCGGCCGATTTCGGCGCGCCGGCGGCGCACAAGCTTGACCGTGGTCAAACAAAAGCAGCGGCCGAAGCGCCGCGGCTGGCACGCTAGTTGCAGTTAAACAGGCGATATCCCCAACCAAGCATCAGGAGATCGCAATGTTCAAGCACATCATCGCCCGCACCCCTTGCCGTGGATTGGTCAATGGCATTTCCTCCAGCAATCTGGGCAAGCCCGACTACGCCAAGGCGCTGGAACAGCACAATGCCTATATCCGCGCGCTGCAGACTTGCGGCGTGGACATCACCATCCTGCCGCCAGCCGAGGACTTTCCGGATTCGGTGTTCGTGGAAGATCCGGCGCTGTGCACGCCGCATTGCGCCATCGTCACCCGGCCGGGCGCGGACAGCCGCCGCGGCGAAGCCAGCTTGATGGAGCCGGTGCTGCGCCGCTTCTATCAGCAGGTGGAATCCATCCAGGCGCCAGGCACGCTGGATGCCGGCGATGTGATGATGGTGGGCAGCCATTTCTATATCGGCGAATCGGCCCGCACCAATGCGGAGGGCGCGCGCCAGTTGATCGCCATCCTGGAGAAGCACGGCATGAGCGGATCGGTGGTGCGGCTGGAGAAGGTGCTACACCTGAAAACCGGCCTCGCCTATCTGGAAAACAATAATCTGCTGGCGGCCGGCGAATTCATCACCAAGCCGGAGTTCCAGAAGTTCAACATCATCGCCATCCCGGAAGAGGAGTCCTATGCCGCCAACTGCATCTGGGTGAACGGCAAGGTCATCATGCCCTCCGGCTACCCGCACACTCGCGACCGCATCGCCGCGCTGGGCTATACGGTGATCGAAGTGGACACTTCCGAATACCGCAAGGTGGATGGCGGCGTCAGCTGCATGTCGCTGCGCTTCTAAGAACCTGTTTACGATCTCGCGAGCTAGCGCGAGACAAGACGGAAACGAGCGAAAAAGCGGAATGTACACCTGGTACATGAGCACTGAGATCGGTTTCAACGCCGTATCGCCGACGCGTGGCAGATCGTAAACACCTTCTAAAGCCGCCGAGCGCATGAAACCCGGGGCGCGCCGAGCGCGCCCCGCATCTGGGGGAGAACAGAAATGACTCAAGCCGCGGATAAAAAGCTGGGGGTGGTGCCGCTCACCGCGCTGGTGGTGGGCGCCATCGTCGGCAGCGGCATTTTCAGCTTGCCGCAAAACATGGCGGAAGGCGCGGGCGCCGGCGCCATCCTGATCGCCTGGGCGATCACCTTCATCGGCATGCTGGCGCTGACGCGCATTTTCCAATGGCTGTCCATCAACCGCCCCGATATCGGCGACGGGGTCTACGGCTATGCCCGCAACGGCTTTGGCGATTATCTGGGCTTCAACGCCGCCTGGGGCTATTGGATATCGGTGTGGGTGGGCAATGTCGGTTATCTGGTGGTGATGTTCAGCGCGCTGGGCTCTTTTCAGGCGCTGGGTTTCTTCGGCGACGGCAGTTCCCTGCCGGCGCTGCTGTGCGGCCTGTTGCTGCTGTGGACGCTGCACGGCTTCGTGCTGCGCGGCGTGCAGTCGGCCAGCTTGCTGAACCTGATTGTCACCATCGCCAAAATCGTGCCCATCGGCCTGTTCGTGCTGTGCGTGGCGCTGGCGTTCAAGGTTCAGACTTTCCGCCTGGACTTCTGGGGCGGCGCTTCCTTGGGCGGCGTGGGCCAACAGGTGAAGAACACCATGCTGTACACGGTATGGGTATTCCTGGGCATAGAATGCGCAACGGTCTACGCCAGCCGCGCCAAGGATATGCGCACGGTCAGCCTGGCCACGGTGCTGGGCTTCGGCATCACCATGCTGTTGCTGGTTTGCGTGTCGGTGCTGTCGCTGGGGGTCTTGCCGCAGGCGGAACTGGCGGCGATGAAGAACCCGTCGATGGCGGCGGTGCTGGAGCACGCCGTGGGCCCGTGGGGCGGCGCGCTGATCAATATCGGGCTGATCCTGTCGGTGGCCGGCGCCTTGCTGGCCTGGACGCTGATTTCGTCCGAGATGCTCTACCTGGCCGCCCGCGGCGATCAGCACACCGCGCCCGCCTGTTTCGGCAAGCTCAACGCCAAGGGCGCGCCCGCCAACGCGCTGTGGCTGACCAATGGGCTGATCTCGCTGTTCCTGATCATCAATCACCTGAACAACGCCGGCTACAATCTGCTGATCCAGCTGGCGTCCGCGATGGCGCTGATACCCTATCTGCTGTGCGCGGCGTTCAGCCTCAAGCTGGCGTGGTCGGCGCCGGCGAGAACCGCCCGCCTGCTGAGCCTGACGCTGCTGGGCACCCTCTACGGCGCCTGGCTGATCTACGCCGGGGGGATGAAGTTCCTGCTGCTGTCGATGATTCTTTACGCGCTGGGCCTGCCGTTTTACCTGCGCGCGCGGCGCGAGCGCGGACTGCCTGCGTTTTCCTGCCGGCTGGACAGCGTCCTCGCCGCCGGCGTGGCCGCGCTGGGCGCGCTGGCCATCTGGTCGCTGGCGACGGGATAGCGGCCGGGCTATTCAGCCGGCCGCCACAACGAGGGCTGAGCGGTTCAGCCCTTCTTTTGCGGCCGTTTCCAGCCCGGCACCGTGACCTGGCGCGCACGCGCCACCGTCAGTTCGCCGGCCGGCGCGGTTCGGCTGATCACGGAACCGGCGCCTATGGTGCTGTAGGATTCCAGCGTCACCGGCGCCACCATCAGGGTCCCGGAGCCAACGAAGACATGATCGCCGATCACGGTCTTGAATTTGTTGACGCCATCGTAGTTGCAAGTCACCGAGCCGGCGCCCACATTCACCTTGCCACCGATCTCGGCGTCGCCGATATAGCTCAGGTGGTTGACCTTGGAGCCCTCGCCTATCGTGCTCTTCTTCACTTCGACGAAGTTGCCGATATGCACATGGTCGGCCAGTTGCGCGCCGGGACGCAGCCGCGCGTAAGGCCCAATCCGGCACGCCTCGCCCACCACCGCGTCTTCCAGATGCGAGAACGGCGCGATCTTGGTGCCGGCGGCCACTTTGACGTTCTTCAACACGCAATGCGCGCCGATTTCCACCTGACCGCCCAGTTCCACCGCGCCTTCGAACACGCAGCCCACGTCTATGCTCACGTCCATGCCGTGGCTGAGCTCGCCGCGGATGTCGATGCGCGCCGGGTCCGCCAGCGTGACGCCGGCCTCCAGCAAGGCTTGCGCCTGATTGCGCTGCAAGATGCGCTCCAGCTCGGCCAGCTGCACCTTGTTGTTGACGCCGGCCGCTTCCCAGCTGGCGTCCACGCTGGCGCTGTCCACGCTCACGCCGTCCGCCACCGCCAGGGCCAGCACATCGGTCAGATAGTATTCGCCCTGGGCGTTGCCGTTGTTGAGCGCGGCGAGCCAGCCGGACAGCCGCGCATTGGGCAAGGCCATCATGCCGGTATTGATTTCACGGATCGCCAGTTGCTCCGGCGTGCAGTCCTTGTGCTCGACGATGGCCTGGAGCTTGCCGTCCGCGCCACGCACCATGCGGCCGTAGCCGCTGGCGTCGTCCAGCACGTCGGTCAGCACCGCCATGCCGGCGCCGGCGGCGTCGGACAAGCGATGCAGCGTGTCCGCCTTGGTCAGCGGCACATCGCCGTACAGCACCATGGTCTTGCCGTCCCGCGGCAGGTGCGGCAAGGCCATCTTCAGCGCGTGGCCGGTGCCCAGTTGCTCGGCCTGTTCCGCCCAGATCAGGTCCGCGTCCGGGATAGCGGCCCGCACTTGCTCGCCGCCGTGGCCGTACACCACGATCAGCCGCGCCGGCTTCAGCGCGCGCGCGGTGCGGATCACCCGCGCCAGCATCGGCTCGCCGCCTATGGGGTGCAATACCTTGGGTTTGGAGGAGTACATGCGCTTGCCCTTGCCGGCAGCGAGAATGACGATGCTGAGACTATCCATGGTTTTTTCACGACTCGAAAAACGGAAAAAGGCTGCCACTTGCGTGGCAGCCTACTATACACGATTACATCTCTTATCAGTGGGCGCGCTTCTTGAGGAAATCCAGCGCCTTCAACTCCGCGATGGCCACTGCCAGAGCAGCGTGCGCCTTCGCGGTGGAGAGGTCGTCGGTGGCGCGCTTGAGGGAATCCTCCGCAGCGCGTTTTGCCTCATTGGCGCGGGCCTCGTCGAGATCCTCGCCGCGAATCGCCGTATCGGCCAGCACGGTGATCAGGCTGGGCTGCACTTCCATCATGCCGCCAGACACTGCCACCAGAACTTCTTCGCTGCTGCCCGGCACTTTCAGACGCAGCACGCCGGGCTTGATACGGGTCAGGAGCGGCACGTGTTGGGGATACACACCGATCTCGCCTTCGGTAGCCGGCGCAACCACGAACTCAGCTTCGCCGGAGAAGATCATTTGCTCGGTGCTGACCACTTCCACACGCATCTTGGACATCAGCCCTCTCCTTAGTTAAGGGTCTTGGCTTTCTCGGCAGCTTCTTCAATGGAGCCAACCATGTAGAACGCTTGTTCCGGCAGATGGTCGTACTCGCCAGCGAGAATGGCCTTGAAACCCTTGATGGTTTCGCGCAGCGGCACGTATTTGCCCGGCGAGCCGGTAAATACTTCAGCCACGTGGAACGGCTGGGACAGGAAGCGCTGGATCTTACGGGCGCGAGCCACGACCAGTTTGTCTTCCTCGGACAGTTCGTCCATACCCAGAATCGCGATGATGTCGCGCAGTTCCTTGTAACGCTGCAGCGTGGACTGCACGCCACGGGCTACCGTGTAGTGCTCGTCGCCTACCACCAGCGGATCCAGCTGACGCGAGGTGGAGTCGAGCGGATCCACCGCCGGGTAGATACCCAGCGAAGCGATGTCGCGCGACAGAACCACGGTGGCGTCCAAGTGGGCGAAGGTGGTCGCCGGGGACGGGTCGGTCAAGTCATCCGCAGGCACGTATACGGCCTGGATGGAGGTGATCGAGCCATCGCGGGTCGAAGTAATGCGCTCTTGCAGGCGGCCCATTTCTTCCGCCAGCGTCGGCTGATAGCCCACGGCGGACGGCATACGGCCCAGCAGGGCGGACACTTCGGTACCGGCCAGGGTGTAGCGGTAGATGTTGTCCACGAAGAACAGCACGTCGCGGCCCTTGCCGCTTTCGTCCTTCTCGTCGCGGAAGTGCTCGGCCATGGTCAGACCGGTCAGCGCCACGCGCAGACGGTTGCCCGGCGGCTCGTTCATCTGGCCGTACACCATCGCCACTTTGTCCAGTACGTTGGAGTCCTTCATCTCGTGATAGAAGTCGTTGCCTTCACGAGTGCGCTCACCAACGCCGGCAAACACGGACAAACCGGAGTGTGCCTTGGCGATGTTGTTGATCAGTTCCATCATGTTCACGGTCTTGCCCACGCCGGCGCCGCCGAACAGGCCCACTTTGCCGCCTTTGGCGAACGGGCACAGCAGGTCGATCACCTTGATGCCGGTTTCCAGCAGGTCGGTGGCGGGGGACAGTTCGTCGAACTTCGGAGCGGGCTGATGGATGGCGCGGCGAACATCGGTCGCTACCGCGCCGGCTTCGTCCACCGGGTTGCCCAAGACATCCATGATGCGGCCCAGGGTGGCGCTGCCCACCGGCACCGAGATCGGTGCGCCGGTGTTGATTACGCTCATGCCACGCTTCAGGCCGTCAGAGCTGCCCATGGCGATGGTGCGCGCTACGCCGTCGCCCAGCTGCTGCTGGACTTCGAGCGTCAGGTCGGCATCAACCAGCTTCAGGGCATCATAAACCTTTGGCATGGCGTCGCGCGGAAACTCCACGTCGATCACCGCGCCAATGATTTGTACGATTTTACCTTGGCTCATTATCGGTTCCTAAACATTAAACTTTTTCAGTCTGCGACGGCTTACACCGCTGCGGCGCCTGCCACGATTTCAGACAATTCGGTAGTGATCGCCGCTTGACGCGCCTTGTTGTACACAAGTCGCAGTTGCTTGATCGTGTTACCGGCGTTGTCCGTGGCGGATTTCATCGCCACCATGCGGGCAGCTTGCTCGGAGGCCATGTTCTCGGCCATCGCCTCGAACACTACCGACTCGATATAGCGTTTGACCAGGAACTCCATCACGGCAAGCGCGCTCGGCTCGTACAGGTAATCCCACGAGTGCGAGTGCTCCACCACCATGTGTTCCGAGGTCAGCGGCAGCAGCTGTTCAGTCGCCGGCTCCTGCTTCATCGTGTTGATGAAACGGGAGTAAACGATGTAGAGCGCGTCCAGTTCGCCTTCGGCGTACTGCTTGAACAGCACCGTAAGCGGGCCAATCAGTTTTTCCATCTTCGGCACATCGCCGAGCTGGGTTGCGCTGGCCACAACGTTGAGGCGCGCGCGCTGGCATGCGGCCAGGCCTTTCTGGCCCAGGCAGCAGACATCCACTTCGATGCCCTGGTCCTGCAGACCCTTGACTTGGGCGAAGAAGCGCTTGAGCGTATTCACGTTCAAGCCGCCGCACAGGCCCTTGTCGGAGGTCATCAGGATGATGCCGGCGCGTTTGACTACGTCGCGGCTTTGCAACAGCGGGTGCTCAAGATCCGTGTTCGCCTGAGCAAGGTGCGCCATGACTGTGCACACCTTCTCGGCGTAAGGACGGGCAGCGCGCATACGCTCTTGCGTTTTGCGCATCTTGGAGGTCGCCACCATTTGCATTGCGCGAGTGATCTTCTGCGTGTTTTGCACGCTTCGGATCTTGGTGAGAATCTCTTTGCCGACTGCCATTCCTGAACCTTTCCTAGTAACTGTTTGCGTTAACCGAAAAGACTCAGTTGTAGCTGAAGCCAGCCTTGAACGATTCCATCGCCTTGGCCAGGATTTTCTCGTTGTCGCCGGACAGATCGCCGGAAGCGTTCACCGCGGCCAACACGTCGTGGTGGTTCGCGCGCACATAGGCGAGGAACGCCGCTTCGAAAGCCAGGGCCTTCTTCACCGGAACGTCTTCGTAGCTGCCCTTGTTCACCGCCCACAGGGTCAGCGCCATTTCGGCGGTGGCCAACGGCAGGAACTGCTTCTGCTTCATCAGCTCGGTAACCACTTCGCCGTGTTGCAGTTGCTTGCGGGTAGCCTCGTCCAGATCGGAAGCGAACTGCGAGAACGCAGCCAATTCACGGTACTGGGCCAGGGCCAGACGGATACCGCCGCCCAGCTTCTTGATCACCTTGGTCTGCGCGGCGCCGCCAACGCGGGATACCGAGATACCGGCGTTGATGGCCGGACGGATGCCTGCGTTGAAGAGGTCGGTTTCCAGGAAGATCTGACCGTCGGTGATCGAGATCACGTTGGTCGGCACGAAGGCGGAAACGTCGCCGGCCTGGGTTTCGATGATGGGCAGCGCGGTCAGGGAACCGGTCTTGCCTTTCACTTCGCCATTGGTCAGCTTGGCCACTTCGTCTTCATTGATGCGGGAAGCGCGTTCCAGCAGACGGGAGTGCAGATAGAACACGTCGCCAGGGTAGGCTTCGCGGCCCGGCGGACGGCGCAGCAGCAGCGAAATCTGACGGTAGGCGACGGCTTGCTTGGACAGGTCGTCGTACACGATCAGCGCGTCTTCGCCGATGTCGCGGAAGTATTCGCCCATCGCGCAGCCGGAGTACGGGGCGATGAACTGCAGCGCGGCGGCTTCGGAAGCGGTCGCGGCCACCACGATGGTGTGGCCCAGCGCGCCGTGCTCTTCCAGCTTGCGCACCACGTTGGCGATGGAGGAGGCCTTTTGGCCAATCGCCACGTAGATGCACACTACGCCGGTGCCTTTTTGGTTGATGATCGCATCCAGCGCCACCGCGGTCTTGCCGGTCTGGCGGTCGCCAATGATCAGCTCGCGCTGACCGCGGCCAACCGGAACCATCGAGTCGATGGCCTTCAGGCCCGTCTGCATCGGCTGGGATACCGATTGACGCGCAATCACGCCCGGCGCGATCTTTTCGATCGGGCTGGACAGCTTGGCGTTAACCGGGCCCTTGCCGTCGATCGGCTGACCCAGGGCGTTGACCACGCGGCCAATCAGTTCCGGACCAACCGGAACTTCCAGAATGCGACCGGTACAAGTGACTTCGTCGCCTTCCGAGATGTGCTCGTACTCGCCCAGAACCACGGCGCCGACAGAGTCGCGCTCCAGGTTCATCGCGAGGCCGAAGGTGTTGCCCGGGAATTCGAGCATTTCACCCTGCATCACGTCTGCCAGGCCATGGATACGAACGATGCCGTCGGTCACGGAAATCACGGTACCTTTGGTACGGGTTTCTGCGCCTTCGGCCAGGTTCTGAATCTTCGCCTTGATCAGATCGCTGATTTCAGAGGGGTTCAACTGCATGATCTCTCCTAATTCTTGAGGCTTACTGCCATGGCTTGCAGTTTGCCGCGCACGGAAGCGTCGATGACATCATCGCCCACCAACACACGAACCCCGCCGATCAGGTCAGGGTTGTCACGCACATCAATCCGTACGGATTTGCCGTACTTCTTGGAAAGCGTGTCGGTCAGTTCGGCCTTCTGCGCATCGTTCATTGCAAACGCCGTTTCCACCACGGCATCCACAACGCCTTCCGCTTGCGCCTTGAACACTTCAAACTGTTCGGCGATTTGCGGCAGCAGCGTCAAACGGCTGTTCTCGATCAGCGCGGCCAGAAAACGTTTTACGTCTTCGTTGCCGCGCGCGCCCAGAACATCCAGCATCAGCGCCTCAAGCTCTTGTGCGGTATGTTTCGGATTGGTGATGACGGCTTCCAGATCCGGGTTCTTCACCATGGCAGCCAGCCACGACAGCGATTCCGACCATTGCTGGGTGGCGTGCTGCTCGGTGGCGAGGCTGTATACCGCTTCGGCATAGGGCCTAGCTACGGTAATGAGTTCTGCCATGAGTTAATTAAAACTCCGCTTTGATGGAGGCAAGCAGATCAGCGTGCTTGGCCGAGTCGATCTCTTTGCGCAGGATCTTCTCCGCGCCCGCAACCGCCAGGTCGGCCACTTGCGCGCGCAGGGTTTCCTTGGCGCGTAGGACTTCCTGATCGATCTCAGACTTGGCGTCGGCCACAATGCGCGCGCCTTCAACGCGTGCGGCATCCTTGGCTTCGTCCACGATCTGGCTGGCGCGCTTTTCAGCGGCCATCACGATTTCGGTCGCTTGCTGTTTGGCCTTGCGGAGTTCGTCCGCAACGCGCTTTTCAGCGGCTTCCAGATCTTGCTTGCCACGCTCGCCGGCGGCCAGGCCGTCTGCGATGCGCTTGGCGCGCTCATCCATCATGTTGGTAAGCGGAGGCCAAACAAACTTCATGGTGAACCATACCAGGATGGCGAACGTGATCGCCTGGCCCAGTAGTGTTACGTTGAATTCCACGCTTGTTTTCCTCCAGTAGTATTACTGCAACAACCAATTCCGCTTAAAAATTAAGCGCCGGCTTTCAGAGCGGCCAGGGCGGCGGACAGGAACGGGTTATTGAAGGTGTACAGCATGGCGATACCAACACCGATCATGGAGATGGCGTCCAGCAGACCGGCCAGAATGAACAGTTTGGTTTGCAGAACCGGGATCATTTCCGGTTGACGGGCGGAGGACTCGAGGAATTTGCCACCCAGGATGGCGAAACCCAGAGCAGTACCGATGGCGCCCAGGCCAATGATCAGGGCAGCGGCCAGTACGGTCATGGACTGGATCTGAGAAACGAGTGCTTCCATTGTGTATCTCCTAAGACTTAATCAAGGATGGTTGGTAAAAAAGCTAAAGAAACAAAGGTAAAACAAAGAAACCGGTATTAGTGCGCTTCCACCGCCAGGCTCAGGTACACGATGGTCAGCATCATGAACACGAAGGCCTGCAGGGTGATGATCAGGATGTGGAAGATCGCCCACGGCGCGCCCAGCAGCCATTGCAGGCCCCACGGCAGCAGCGCGATCAGGATGAAGATCATTTCGCCGGCGTACATATTGCCGAACAAACGCAGGGACAGCGAAATCGGCTTGGCCAGCAGTTCCACCATCTGCAGCAGGAAGTTGGCCGGGGCCAGCAGGATTTTGCCCACGGTGCCTTCAGCATGGAAGGGCGCGGTGAACAATTCCTTGGTGTAGCCGCCCACGCCCTTGGCGCTGATGGAGAAGCCGATGATGCAGAACATCACGGACAAGGACATCGCGAAGGTGGCGTTCACGTCGGCAGACGGCACGACGCGGAAGTAAACATGGTGCGGCTCGGCGCCGAAGAAGGTATAGCCAACCCACTGGGCCAGCGACGGCAGCAGGTCCACCGGCAGCAAGTCCATGAAGTTCATCAGGAAGATCCAGCAGAAGATGGTCAGCGCCAGCGGGGCGATGACCTTGCTCTGGCCGTGGAATACATCGCGCACCTGCTTGTCCACCATTTCCACGATGCTTTCCACGAACAGCTGCAGCCGGCCCGGATTCTCCAGCTTGGCCTTGCGCGCCACGACGGCGAACACGCCGGCGAAAATGAAGGCGAGAACCAGAGAAATGGAGAAGGTATCAAGGTGCAGGCTCCAGAAGCCGGCGGAAGGATCCGAATTCCAGAAGGTGAGGTGGTGCTTGATATAGTCAGTTGCGTTGCTTGCCATCGCTCATTTTCTCAATTTTTGATTAAAAGCCCGAACCAGTAGCCGGACACGGCGGCAAAAAAGCCCCCAAACAGCCCGACTATCGATAAATCCTTGAAAAACACCAAAGTCGCACCAAATAACAGGATGGTGAGGACGTACTTGACCGCCTCGGCCCTGAAATGCGCCTTCATCAGTTCCGCAGGGGAGACATGGCGCTTGGCGTAGGCGATTCTGGCGTACACCAGCGCCGGCACCACGGCCGACAATCCGCCAAGCAAGACAGAAACCGGAATGGCCAGGTTTCCTCCCCCTGCAACCACTCCAATCAACAGTGCCACCCCCACCAGGGTGCACTGCAGGCGCAGTATACGCTTAACTTCCGGATTAACCATGCTGACCCAGCAAAAAAACCGCCGAATTATAGGCTTCACGCTTGATTTGCGTCAACTTGCGTGTCATTGGGATGTTGCAGTGCAACACGCTCATTTTCCTGAGCTTTTCTGCAACTTTTCCAGCAAGCCTTCCAGCTCGTCCAGCGTCGCGTATTCTATGACCAGCCTGCCATTGCCACGATTTGCATGACGGATGCTGACGCGCGCGCCTATGCGTTCCGACACCTGTTCCGCCAGCCTGTCCACGTCCGGATCTGTACGTTTCTGCTGCGGTGCGACTGTGGTTTTTTCCACAGCTTTCTGCTGCACCCGGCGCTCCACCTCGCGCACGGACAGGCCTTTCTCGCCCACTTCCTGCGCCAGGCCCAGCTGCTCCACCACCGGCAGCGCCAGCAAGGCGCGCGCGTGGCCCATTTCCAGCTGCCCCTGATGCAACATGGTTTGCACCGGCTGCGGCAAGGCCAGCAGACGCAATAAATTGCTGACCGCGCTGCGCGAGCGGCCCACCGCGTCGGCCGCGGCCTCGTGAGTCAGGCCGAATTCGTCGATCAGACGCTTGAGGCCCTGGGCCTCTTCTATCGGGTCCAATTCCTGGCGCTGGATGTTTTCGATCAGCGCCATCGCCAGCGCCGCTTCGTCCGGCACGCTCTTGATCACCGCTGGCACTTCGGCGAGACCGGCCTTGCGCGAAGCGCGCCAGCGCCGTTCGCCGGCGATCAGCTCGTAATCACCGAAACCGACTTCACGCACCACCAAGGGCTGGATCACCCCCTGGGAGCGGATGGACGCGGCCAGTTCCTCCAGCGCGCCCTCGTCCATGAAGCTGCGCGGCTGGTATTTGCCGGGCCGGATGCTGTCTATGGGGAGGGAAGTGAGTCTGTCGTCCACTGTTTCAGCAGTGGACAGGAGCGCGTCCAGACCGCGCCCCAATCCTTTTAATTTGGCCATAATGCTTAGACGGAGGGGGTTATGGTTGCGGGCTCGAGCCGGTCCGCCAGCTCTTGCGCCAGCGTCAGATAGGCTTGAGCGCCGCGCGAGGCGCGATCGTAGACCAGGCCGGGCAAACCGTGGCTGGGCGCTTCCGCCAGCCGCACATTGCGCGGAATCACGGTATCGAACACCTTGGCGCCGAAATGGCGCGCCAATTGTTCCGAGACCTGCTGCGACAGATTGTTGCGCGCGTCGAACATGGTGCGCAGCAGGCCCATGATCTCGATCTTGGGATTCACCGCCACCCTCACCTTGCGCAGGGTCGCCACCAGGTCGGACAAGCCTTCCAGCGCGTAGTACTCGCACACCATCGGGATCAGCACGCTGTGCGCCGCCACCAGCCCGTTCAGGGTCAGCAGGTTCAGCGACGGCGGGCAGTCTATCAGCACATAGTCGTACTGTTCTTCCACCGCCTGCAGCGCGTTCTTCAGCCGCGCCTCGCGCGCCAGCTCGTTGACCAGCTCCAGCTCCGCGCCGCCCAGGTCGCGATTGGCCGGCAGCACGTCGTAGCCGCCCTCCTTCGCCGGCTGGCGCGCCTCTTCGATCGAGGCCTCGCCCAGCAGCACGTCGTAGCCGGACAGTTTCAGGGATTGCTTGGCGATGCCGCTACCCATGGTGGCATTGCCCTGCGGGTCGAGATCGACAATCAGCACGCGCCGGCCCAGTTCAGCCAGGCCCGCCGCCAGATTCACCACAGTCGTGGTCTTGCCGACCCCGCCCTTCTGGTTGGCGACCGCGATCACCCTTGAATTCATTGCGCACCCACCCCTTCCAGGCGCATTCTCACCAGGTGCCGTTCGGCATCCAGGCCCGGCACTGTCACCGGCAATACTTCGGAAACCACCGTACCCTGCGGCAACAAGGCGATTTCCTCGTAAGGATAGACACCCTTCATTGCGACATATTGACCGTGATCCGCCAGCAAGTGGCGGGTCAGCTTGACGAACTCGGCCAGCTCGGAAAACGCCCGGCTGGTGATGCGGTCGAACTTCTGCTCCGGCTGGTAGGCCTCCACCCGCTCGGTCATCACCTGCACATTGGGCAGGCCCAGCTCCACCACCACCTGACGCAGGAAGGTGGTTTTCTTATGATTCGAATCCAGCAGCACCACTTGCAGATCCGGACGGGCGATCGCCGCCGGGATGCCGGGCATGCCGCCGCCGGAGCCGACGTCCAACAGGCGGCTGCCGCCGTCCAGATGCGGCACCAGGCTCAGGCTGTCCAGCAGATGGTAGCTGACCATGCGCTTTTCCTCGCGCACCGCGGTCAGGTTATAGGTCTGGTTCCACTTGGCCAGCAGCGCCAGGTAGCGGTCCAGCAAATCGATTTGCGCGTCGCTCAGTTCCAGCTTCAGCTGCGACAGGCCTTGTTGTAGTTCTGCGTTATGTGTCATGCGGTTTTCGTTGCGTCGGCAAAGCCACGTTTCAGGTGGACCATCAAAAGAGCAATCGCCGCCGGGGTAATGCCCTGGATGCGTGACGCCTGGCCCAAGGTCTCCGGCCGTTGCTGGTTCAGTTTTTGCTGCACTTCCTTGGACAGACCCTTGACCAGACCATAATCGATATCGGCCGGCAGGCGCACGTCCTCCAGGTTGTCGCGGCGCGCCAGCTCTTCGTTCTGGCGATTGATATAGCCTTGGTATTTGACCTGAATTTCCACCTGCTCGGCAACCGCCTCGTCCGCCACCGCGCCGCCGGCCTCCGGCAGCGCCATCAAGTCGGCATAGGCGACATTGGGCCGCTTCAGCAGATCATACAAGTTGTATTCGCGTTCTATCGCCTTGCCCAGCAGCGCTTGCAGCGCGGCGGCGTCGCTCAGCCGCGCTGGATGCAGCCAGGTGGTCTTCAGCCGGGCCTTTTCGGCCTCCACCGCGTCGCGCTTGCGGCAGAAGCTGTCCCATTGGACATCGCCGATCAAGCCGTAGCGGCGGCCGATCTCGGTCAGGCGCAGGTCGGCGTTGTCTTCGCGCAACTGCAGGCGGAATTCGGCGCGGCTGGTGAACATGCGGTAGGGCTCGGCCACGCCCTTGGTGATCAGATCGTCCACCAGCACGCCCAGATAGGCTTCGTCGCGGCGCGGGCACCAGCCCTCTTCGCCGCGCGCCTGCAGCGCGGCGTTCATGCCCGCTTGCAGGCCCTGGGCGGCCGCTTCTTCGTAGCCGGTGGTGCCGTTGATCTGGCCGGCGAAGAACAGGCCCTGAATCGCCTTGGTCTCCAGCGTGGACTTCAGTCCGCGCGGGTCGAAATAATCGTACTCGATCGCATAGCCGGGCCGCAGGATGTGGGCGTTCTCCATGCCGCGGATCGAGCGCACCGCCGCCAACTGGATGTCGAAGGGCAGACTGGTGGAAATCCCGTTGGGGTAGAACTCGTGCGTGGTCAGGCCTTCCGGCTCCAGGAAGACCTGATGGCTGTCCTTGTCGGCGAAGCGGTTGATCTTGTCTTCGATCGACGGGCAATAACGCGGGCCGACGCCTTCGATCACCCCGGTGAACATCGGGCTGCGTTCGAAGCCGGAGCGGATGATCTCGTGAGTGCGCTCATTGGTGTGGGTGATCCAGCACGGCAGCTGCTTGGGATGCAGCACGCGGCTGCCGCGATAGGAGAACACCGGCTCCGGCGTGTCGCCCGGCTGCTCTTCCATCACCGAAAAGTCGACGCTGCGGCCGTCGATGCGCGGCGGCGTGCCGGTTTTCAGCCGTCCCACCGGCAGGGCCAGTTCGCGCAAGCGCTCGCCCAGCGTGGACGCGGCTTGATCGCCGGCGCGGCCGCCGGTGTAGTTTTCCAGGCCAACATGGATCTTGCCGGACAGGAAGGTACCGGCGGTCAGCACCACGGTCTTGGCGCGGAAAGTGATGCCGATGGCGGTAATGGCCCCGGCAACGCGGTCGCCTTCGATCAGGAGATCGTCCACCGGCTGCTGGAACAGCGTCAGATTGGGCTGGTTCTCCAGCATCTCGCGGATCGCCGCCTTGTACAGGATGCGGTCGGCCTGGGCGCGAGTGGCGCGCACCGCCGGGCCCTTGGAGGCGTTGAGGGTGCGGAACTGGATGCCGCCGATATCGGTGGCCAGCGCCATCGCGCCGCCCAGGGCATCCACTTCCTTGACCAGATGGCCCTTGCCGATGCCGCCGATCGACGGATTGCACGACATCTGACCCAGGGTCTCGATGTTATGCGTCAAAAGAAGGGTGTTGCAGCCCATGCGCGCAGCCGCCAGCGCGGCCTCGGTGCCGGCATGGCCGCCGCCCACCACTATCACGTCGAAGTTTGTCGGATAAATCATGGCTTTGTCGGAAAGAGCAAATCGAACGGAAAAACGGCCTATTCTACGCCAAATCCTGACATAGCGTAAGTCGTTGATTTCAATAAATCCAGCTAGTAATGGCGGCGTCAAGCGCCGGTCACCCGATAGTCATATTAAAGACATCGCCGCGTCAAACAAGCTGCCTAGCATGGGGCTCATCACTCAAGGGAGCAAAACATGCTGCTAAATGAACAGCTTGCCGTGAGCGCCAAGCCGCGTTTGAGCGTGCGCGTGGCCACTGAGACGCAGGACATTCGCCGCGCGCAGAAGCTGCGCTTCGATGTGTTCGCCGGGGAAATGGGCGCCGAACTCAACTCCAGGGAACTCGGCATCGATTGCGACGAGTACGACGAGTTGTGCGAACACCTGATCGTCGAGGATGCCGCCAGCGGCCTGGTGGTAGGCACTTACCGCATGCTGTCGCCGGACAATGCGCGCCGCGCGCCCAGCCTGTATTCGGAACATGAATTCGACCTGGCGCGGCTGACCCATTTGCGCGCCGGCCTGATCGAAGTGGGCCGCTCCTGCGTGCATCGCGATTTCCGCTCCGGCGCGGTGATCGCCCTGCTCTGGTCCGGCCTGGCCGATTACGTGCAACAGCACGGCGGCCAATACCTGGCCGGCTGCGCCAGCGTGTCGCTGAGCGACGGCGGCCACCAGGCGGTCAGCCTGTACCGCCAGCTGGAAACCAAGCACTTGTCGCCGCCGGAATGGCGGGTATTCCCCCACCTGCCGCTGCCGCTGGACCGCGTTCGCGACGATGCGCCTTCCGCGCCGATGCCGGCGCTGATCAAGGGCTATCTGCGCGCCGGCGCCTATATCTGCGGCGAGCCGGCCTGGGACCCGGACTTCAACTGCGCCGACTTTTTCATGCTGCTGCCGATGAGCCGGCTGAGCGGCCGCTACAACAAACACTTCGTCGGCTAGGCGAAAACGCTCCCCGCATGGCCGGATGCTACAATCCGGCCATGAGCTACACCTTTGAAACGGTGGGCGTGATTCGTTCGCCCTACCGCGAGAAATTCGGCATCCCGCGCCAGCCCTCGCTGGTCAACGCCGCCCGCATCACGCTGGAACTGCTGCCGCCCTATGATCACCCCGACATGGTGCGCGGGCTGGACGCGTTTTCCCATGTCTGGATCAGCTTCGTGTTCCATCAAACCGCCGAACGCGGCTGGCAGCCGCTGGTGCGTCCGCCGCGGCTGGGCGGCAACGCCAAGGTCGGCGTGTTCGCCAGCCGCGCCACCCATCGCCCCAATCCGCTGGGCCTGTCGCTGGTGCGGCTGCTGCGCATCGACACCCAGCCCAAGGTGGTGCTGACGCTGGAAGGAGCCGACTTGCTGGACGGCACCCCGGTGCTGGACATCAAGCCCTATATTCCCTTCGTCGAAGCCCGGCCGGACGCCCGCGGCGGCTTCGTCGACGGCCCGCCGCCGCAATTGAGCGTGGGCTGGGACGCCGCCGCGCGCGCGCAGCTGGCAGCCCCCGGCCTGCCGGCCGATTTCGCGCTGCTGGTGGAACAGGTGCTGGCCCAGGACCCGCGCCCCGCCTATCAGGACGACCCGCAACGGGTTTACGGCGTGGCGCTGCAGCAATGGAATGTGCGCTTCCGCATCGAAAAAAACCATGCGCAAGTCATTGAAATTCAGTCATTGACCCCGAACTAATCCTTTGCGTCCCAGTCATATCGGGGCGATACCAACCACTCAGGAAAAAAGCAATATGAC
>NZ_JAJOHW010000140.1 GCF_021129195.1 Chromobacterium aquaticum
CGCCATCGCAGCGCGGCACCCAGGCCGATGGCCGGGCCGGCGTGGAGGCGGGCGGCGCCTTGCGGGTGGATGCCGAGCTGCGGCGCTTGTTCGACTACCAACTGGCGGCGCTGGGGGAGCGGGATTTATCCGCGGTGCGCAAGGCGGTGCAACAAGCGTTGCAGTCTCAGCTGAGCGGCGCGGCCCTGCGGCAGGCCTTGGAATTGTTCGACCGCTACGTCGCCTACCGGCGGGCCTTGAGCGAGACCAAGCTGGCGGGGGGAAGCGCGGCCGAGGGTTTGCAGCGGATGAGAGCGCTGCGTCTGCAATTCCTCTCCGCCCAAGAGGTGACCGGCCTGTTCGGCAGCGAAGACGTCTACGACGATTTCACCGTCAAGCGCTTGCGCATCATGGCCGACGCAGGCCTGAGCGCCGCGCAGCGGGCGGCGCAACTGAAGGCGCTGGAAGCCGGCTTGCCGGCCGAATTGCGCGCGGCGCGCCAAGAGCCGATCAAGCACCTGGCTTTGGCCGAGGCGGAAGAGGCGCTGAAGAAGCAGGGCGGCGGCGAGCAGGAACTGTACGCCTTGCGCGCCGGCATGGTGGGCCAGGCCGCCGCCGATCGCTTGTCGCAACTGGACCGCGAGCAGGCGCAGTGGCAGTCACGCGTCGATGCTTACCGGCGGGACGCGCAGCGCGTGCAGGCCACGCCCGGCCTGGACGCCGCGCGGCGGGATCAGGCGCTGGCCGACTTGCGCGCCAGGCGCTTCAATGCGCGGGAGCAATTGCGGCTGGAGGCGTTCATCCCGCCGCAATAGCCGACCGTTTAGTGGTGTTCTTGGTTCTGAAACAGCCGGGAGAGTCCTTCTCCCGGTTCTTTTTCGCGCATGAAGGCTTCGCCCACCAGGAAGGTGTGCACCTCGTGGCTGCGCATCAGCCGCACGTCGTCGATGGTGGCGATGCCGCTTTCGGTGATGGCGATGCGGCCGTTCTCGATTTGTGGCAGCAGCTTCAGCGTGGTGGCCAGGCTGACCTCGAAGCTGCGCAGATTGCGGTTGTTGACGCCGATCAGCTCGGTGCGCAGTTGCAGCGCCTGTTCCAGTTCCTCGGCGTCGTGCACCTCGGCCAGCACCGCCATGCCCAGTTCCATCGCCAGCGCTTCCAGCTCGCGCATCAGCGGCAGCTCCAGCGCGGCGGCGATCAGCAGGATGCAGTCGGCCCCCATCGCGCGGGCTTCGTATACCTGGTAGGGGTCGACAATGAAATCCTTGCGCAGCACCGGCAGCCGGCAGGCGGCGCGGGCGGCCTGCAGATAGGCGGCGTCGCCCTGGAAATACTGGCGGTCGGTCAGCACCGACAGGCAGGCGGCGCCGTGCTCTGCATAGCTGGCGGCGATCTCGGCCGGACGGAAGTCCTCGCGGATCACGCCCTTGCTCGGACTGGCCTTCTTGATCTCGGCGATCACCGCGGCCTGGCCCAGCGCGTGTTTGGCGCGCAGCGCGGCGACGAAATCGCGGCGGTCGCCGCTGCCTTGTTCCGCGGCGGCGCGCACCGCGCTCAGCGGCTGCTGACGCAAGGCGGCGGCGATTTCCTCGCGCTTGGTGGCGATGATGGTGTTGAGTATGTCTGACATGCTTGAGTCTGCGATCCAGGCGAAGCGAAAGAAACGACCATCATGCAGGAATTGCCGTGGCCTTGACAAGCCGTGGCGCCGTTCCGGCTAGAGCGGGTCCGAGGGGGCTTGGCGGCGCGGCACCGCGACGAGGCGCGGCGCATGGCCGGTCAAGTCCAGGAAGCGCAGCAGTTCTTCCATCGGCAGCGCCAGCGTGCTGGTATTCACCAGCGGGTGACAGAGGATGGCGTGCTGACGGCTCAGCTCCTGGTCAATCACCACGGCGACCTGGCGCTCGCTGTCATTGAGCGCGGCCAGCAGCGTCACCGCGCCCGGCGTCAGGCCCAGATAGCGTTGCAGGCGTTCCGGCGAGGCGAAGCGCAGGCCTTTGAGCTCCAGCAGCTCGCCCAGGGCCTTGATGTCGACGCCGGCGGCGGCGGGCACCGCCAGCAGCACGTGCTGGCGGCCCTTGGCATCGCATAGAAACAGGTTCTTGCATTCCGCGCCGGGCAGGCCTGGCGTCAGGCGCGCGGCCTCTTCGCAGGTGTAGACCGGCGGGTGATCGAAGCGTTGATGGCGGATCTGGTGCCGCTCGAGAAAGTGGTACAGGGCGTGTTCCATTCCCGCAGGCTAGCATGGCGCCGGCCGGCAGCTCAATGGTCGCGCCAGCGGTCCTCGAACACCAATTGCTCCAGTGGTTGGCGGCTGGCCCATTTTTCCTGTTCCAGCATGGGTTGGGGGTAGAACTCGGCGACATGGCCGAGGCACAGCACGGCGATGGGCTTGGCGCCTTCCGGCATGCCCAGCAACGCGGCCAGCGCGGCCGGGTCGAACAAGGACACCCAGCCCAGGCCCAGTCCTTCGGCGCGCGCCGCCAGCCACAGGTTCTGGATGGCGCAGGCCACCGAGGCCAGGTCCATTTCCGGCAGGGTGCGGCGGCCGAATACATGGCGCTCGCGGCCGTCCATCAGGGCGGCCACCAGCACCTCGCCGCAGTCGCGGATGCCTTCCACCTTCAGGCGCAGGAACTCGGCCTGGCGCTCGCCCAATTGCTCGGCGGTGCGCAGCCGCTCCGCGTCCACCAGTTTGCCGATGTTCTCGCGCAAGTCGCGGTCGACGATGCGGATGAAGCGCCACGGCTGCATATAGCCGACGCTGGGCGCGTGATGAGCGGCTTCGAGCAGGCGCCGCAGCAGCGCCGGGTCCACCGGGTCCGGCAGGAAGTGGCGCATGTCGCGGCGCTGCTCTATCACCCGGTAAATGGCGGCGATGTCTTGATCGGGGTAGCGGTGCATGGCGGGCCTTTCTTTAGATGCTGTCCAAAGTCTGCTAGGCAGGGTGAGACTTTGTGCGGCGAGAGCGATTTTTCCATGCGGATGCGCCATTAGTCCAAAGCCGCTTGCTTCACCGTTTTGCCTTGTCTCGCCCCGGCTCGCGGGCCTTGGAGCAGGCGGTGGCGAACAGACGGGGGGCGACTTTCCAGTGTCGGAGGATAGCGGCTTTGTTACAGCTGGCAAATAGCATGGCGACGCCCCGTGACCGGCGCATGACTTCGGTCAAGCGATTCAGCGCATTAGACGCTTTTGGCATGAGTTTCCCACATGACGCCGCGCATGCGACCGTGATAAAGTCGACAGTCTGAATTTCCGCGTTGCCGCTTTTGCGCGGCGCGTTGGGCCATGGCAGTGGCCGCCATGGCGAATCGATGATTTAGAGGAATCTCCGTGACCCAAATTGCAGAACTGGAACCAAAAGTCGTCTGGGAACATTTCCAGACCCTGTGCGAAATCCCGCGTCCGTCCAAGCATGAACAGCAGCTGCGCGACTATCTGAAAGGCTGGGCGGAACTGCGCGGCCTGAGCACCGTGGTGGACGAGGTCGGCAACCTGATCATCCGCAAGCCGGCGACAGCGGGCTATGAAAACCGTGTCGGCGTGGTGTTGCAGGGCCATCTGGACATGGTGTGCCAGGCCAATGCCGGCACCGAGCACGACTTTTTCAAGGATCCTATCCGTCCGGTGCTGCAAGACGGCTGGCTGGTGGCGGAAAACACCACCCTGGGCGCGGACAACGGCATAGGCGTGGCGCTGGGCATGGCGGTGCTCAATAGCGAGGAGGTGCCGCACGGCCCGATCGAGGTGCTGCTGACCCTGGACGAGGAAGCCGGCATGGGTGGCGCGCTGGGCCTGGGCACCGGCCTGCTGCAGGGCCAGTACCTGATCAATATCGATACCGAGGAGTGGGGCGAGTTCTACATGGGCTGCGCCGGCGGCGTCGACGTCAATGTCAGCCGCGCTTACGCGAGCGAAGCGCTGCCGGCCGGCTACCAGGCCGCCAGCCTGGTGATCAAGGGCCTGCGCGGCGGTCATTCCGGCGCCGACATTCATCTGGGCCGCGGCAACGCCAACAAGATCCTGATTCGCCTGATCCGCGAACTGGAAGCGGAAACCGATCTGCGCGTGTCCTCCTTCAAGGGCGGCACCGCGCGCAATGCCTTGTCGCGCGAGGCTTTCGCCGCCGTGGCCTTCCCGGCCGCCGACGCGGCCAAGGTGGCGGCCAAGCTGGACGCGTTCCAGAGCCTGCTGCGTTTCGAACTGGCCGGCGTCGATGAGGGCGTCACCGTGGTGCAGGAACAGATCGCGTTGGGCAGCGTGCTGGCGCGCGCCGACCAGAGCGCGATCTTCGCCGCGCTGCACGCGGCGCCGCATGGCGTCAAGCGCATGAGCCAGCGCGTCGAGGGCGTGGTGGAAACCTCCAACAATCTGGGCGTGGTGGTGCTGGAGCAGGGCAAGCTGTTCGCCAATCTGATGGTGCGTTCCTTGCTGGATTCCGGCACCTGGATGCTGGCGCGCGAGGTGGAAAGCCTGTTCCTGCTGGCCGGTTGCCAGGTGGGCATGGAAGGCGGCTATCCGGGCTGGGCGCCGAATCCGCAATCCAAGCTGCTGGCCTTGTTCCAGCAGGTCTATGCCAAGGAATTCGGCGGCGAGGCCCAGGTGCAGGTGATCCACGCCGGCCTGGAATGCGGCATCCTGGGTTCCAAGTACCCGGGCATGGACATGGTGTCCTTCGGCCCGAACATCCGCGGCGCGCATGCGCCGGGCGAACGCGTGGAAGTGGAATCGGTGGGCAAGGCCTGGCATTTGCTGAAGGCGGTGCTGGCGGCGGTGCCCGCGCGTTAAGCCTCGTCGACCAGCGGTTCGAGACGATACCCGGCCAGCGCCAGCGCTGGCCGGTTTTGTTTTTGCCGCCCTGGTTTTGCCCTATGATCACAACTGATCACCACTGCCTCGCCGCTGTGGTTTCGCATGGAGACAGTCAATGAACGATTCCATCAAACGCCTGCTGCTGGCTGGCGGTCTGATCGTGTCGCTGGCCATGGGCATACGCCATGGCTTCGGTTTTTTCATGCCGCCGATGACCCAGGCCTTCGGCTGGAGCCGGGAGGCCTTTGCGCTGGCGCTGGGCTTGCAGAACCTGGTGTGGGGCCTGGCCCAGCCATTCGCCGGCGCACTGGCGGATAGGCACGGCTCCGGCAAGGTGTTGCTGGGCGGCGCGCTGCTATACGTCGCCGGCCTGGGCCTGATGACGGTGTCCGGCACGCCGCTGCTGTTTTCGCTGTCCGCCGGCCTGCTGCTCGGCCTGGCCTTGTCCTGTGTCACCTATAGCGTGATTTTCGGCGTGGTGGCGCGCAATGTGCCGCCGGCCTACCGTTCGCGCGCGATGGGCATCGTCGCGGCGGCCGGTTCCTTCGGCCAGTTCGCGATGATTCCGGTGGAACAGGGGCTGATCGATGGCCTGGGCTGGCTGCCGGCGCTGCTGATCCTGGCCGGCTGCGCGGCCTTGATGCTGCCCTTGTCCCGCTGGCTGGCGCGCGAGGACCGGCAGGCGCCGCCGGCCGCGGCCACGCATCTGCTGCGCGGCATGGCGGCCACATTCGCCACCGCCTGGAGCGAGCGTGGCTTCCGCCTGCTGATGGCCGGTTATTTCGTCTGCGGTTTCCAGGTGGTGTTCATCGGCGTGCACCTGCCGGCCTATCTGCGCGACCATGGCCTGGGCGGCCATACCGCCAGCCTGGCGCTGGCGCTGATCGGCCTGTTCAATATCTTCGGCACCATGGCGTTCGGCGAGCTGGGCAGCCGCTGGTCCAAGCCCGGCCTGCTCAGCTTCATCTACCTGGCGCGCAGCGTGGTGATCGCCATCTTCCTGCTGTTGCCGCTCAGCGGCGCGTCGGTGACGGTGTTCGCCGCGGCGATGGGCTTTTTGTGGTTGTCCACGGTGCCGCTGACCAATGGCGTGATCGCCGGCATGTTTGGCGTGCGCCATCTGGGCATGTTGTCCGGCGCGGTGTTTTTCTCGCATCAGCTGGGCAGCTTTCTCGGCGTGTGGCTGGGCGGCGTGATCTATGATCTGCGCGGCAATTACGATCTGGTATGGCTGCTGGCGATAGCGCTGGGCCTGCTGGCCGCGGCCGCCAATCTGCCGGTGCGGGAAACGCCGTCGGCCAGCTTCGCCAAGGAGAGCGCGTGAAGTCGGTGCTGCTCGCCGCTGGCGCGGCGGCGCTGCTGGCGGTGCTGACCGGCATGTATTTGCGCGCCGATTTCGTCGTCGACCTGGCCAACCGGGTGTGGACCTGTTTTGGCTGATCACGGAAGGCTAGGTTTGAGCCGGAGCGGGTTTTCTCGCGGCAAAGGCTTGCGAGCGCTGCGCATCTCGCGGAAACTGGACGTTTCGAGAACCGAGCGCCCGAGTCCGGGCGCGCGCGCCTCCACCGGATGTGTGCAATAGAGAAAGACTGGAAGCCGTGTCGGAACATCTACTTAAACAGCATCGCGACGCCATCGACAATATCGATGTCGAAATCCTCAATCTGCTGAATCAGCGCGCCAGTCACGCGCGCGAGATCGGCGAGATCAAGGGTGGCGGCATCATCTATCGGCCCGAGCGCGAGGCGCAGGTGCTGCGCCGCGTCAAGGAGCTGAATCCGGGGCCGCTGCCGGGCGAATCGGTGGCGCGCCTATTCCGCGAGGTGATGTCCGAATGCCTGGCGCTGGAAAAGCCCTTGTCCATTGCCTACCTGGGGCCGGAAGGCACGTTCAGCCAGCTGGCCACGCTCAAGCACTTCGGCCATGCCGCGCGCACCGTGGCCTGTAGCTCGATAGACGAGGCCTTCCGCCTGGTGGAGTCGCGCGGCCTGGATTACGTGGTGGCGCCGGTGGAAAACTCCACCGAAGGCGCGGTGGGCCGCACGCTGGACCTGATGGTGACCAGCCCCTTGAAGATCTGCGGCGAAGTGGTGCTGCGCATTCATCACCATCTGCTGCGCAAAACCGAAGGCATGGACGGCATCCGCCGCGTGTACGCGCATGCGCAGGCGCTGGCGCAGTGCCACGAATGGCTGAACAAGAATTTGCCGGAAGCGGTGGAGCGGGTGTCGGTGGCCAGCAATGCCGAGGCGGCGCGGCTGGCGGCCGAGGACGAGGGCGCTGCGGCGATCGCTGGCCAGGCCGCGGCCGAGCGCTATGCCTTGTTGAAGCTGGCGTCCAATATCGAGGACGAGCCGAACAACACCACCCGTTTCCTGGTGCTGGGCTTGCAGGATGTGGGCGCCACCGGCCAGGACCGGACCTCGGTGGTGGTGTCGGCGCCGAACCGGCCGGGGGCGGTGCACCACTTGCTGGCGCCCATCGCCGGCAACGGGGTGTCGATGAGCAAGTTCGAGTCGCGGCCGTCGCGCGCCGGGCTGTGGGACTACGTGTTCTTCATCGATATGGAAGGACATCGCGACGACGCCAATGTGCGGCAGGCGCTGGCCGGCTTGGCCGAGTGCACGTCCTTCGTCAAGGTGCTGGGGTCCTATCCGCAGGCGGTGCTCTGAGAACCTGTTCAAAGTCTGCTGCGCTTCAGCGATACGGCGTTAAAACGAGCTCAAAATGCTCATGTACCACTTGTACATTCCGCTTTTTCGCTCGCGAGACTTTGAGCAGGCTCTGAGCACTGTTGACGGTCTCTGCGCGCCGTCAGGCAAGCATGGTGGGTAGCGAGGAATGAGGTTCAGGCGGGCCGCGCAGCGGCCCGCTGTGTTTTTGAAACTGATTTTTTGGGGAAACAAGAATGAAAGCGATCTGTCTGTTTTGCGGTTCCAACAAGGGCGCCAAGCCGGAGTACGAAGCGGCCGCGCGCGAGTTTGGCCGCACGCTGGCCGAGCAGGGCATCACCCTGGTTTACGGCGCCGGCAAGGTGGGGCTGATGGGCGTGGCGGCGGATGCGGCGCTGGCGGCCGGCGGCAAGGTCATCGGCGTGATCCCGGAATTTCTCAAGGCCAAGGAAGTGGCGCATACCGGGCTGACGGAAATCCATGTCACCGAAACCATGCATCAGCGCAAGGCGTTGATGGCCGAGCTGTCCGACGGCTTCGTCGCCTTGCCGGGCGGTTTCGGCACTTTCGACGAATTGTTCGAGATCCTGACCTGGGGCCAACTGTCCTTGCATGGCAAGCCGGTGGGCCTGCTGGACGCGGCCGGCTATTACCAGCCCTTGCACCGGATGATGGAGCACGCGGTGGCCGAGGGCTTCGCCCGTCCCGGCAATATGGATTTGTTCCACATCAGCGAAGACCTGCCCACGCTGCTGGCGCAGATGCGCGCTTACCAGCCGCAAGAGGTGGCCAAATGGCTGGACCTGGCCAAGGCCTGAGCCGACGTTGAAGCCGATATGACGAGAGAAGCGGCGGCGCAGGGCTGGCGTCGATTGAAACGGGCGCTGACCTGGCCGCTGGCCTTGCTGGCGGCCTTGATCATCCTGTTCGAGGAATACGCGTGGGACGAGCTGTCCGCGGCCTTGGGGCGGCTGGCCGCCTGGCCGCCGTTGGCGGCGCTGGAGCGGCGTATCGCCAATTTGCCGCCATGGGCCGCGTTGGCGATGTTCGCGCTGCCGGCCGCCTTGTTGCTGCCGGTGAAGCTGGCGGCGCTATTCCTGATCGGGCGTGGCCACGCGCTGCTGGGCTTGCTGATCATCCTGCTGGCCAAGCTGGGCGGTACCGCGCTGGCGGCGCGGCTGTTCACGCTGACCCGGCCGGCGCTGATGCGGGTGGGCTGGTTTGTGCGGCTGTATAATGGTTTCGTTTACTGGCGCGGGCGTATTTTCGAACGCTTGCATGCTTCGGCGCCGTGGCGGCTGGCGCATGCGCTTGCCGGTTTTTTCCGGCGTGGCGCGCAACGCTCGTCATTCTGGCCGCGCATAGGCCGGCGCTTGGCTCGGCGCTGGCGCGGACGGCGATGAAGGACTTTGAACAGGATAGCGGATGATCATCATCATGAACCGGCTGGCGCCGGAAAGCGAAGTGACGGCGGTGGTGGACAAGATTCGCGCCGCGGGTCTCAGCGAGCATGTATCGCGCGGCGCGGAGCGCACCATCATCGGCGCGGTGGGCGATGAGCGCAGCCTGTCGCCGGAGATGTTCGAATCCATGCCCGGCGTGGAGCGGGCGATGCGGGTGGTGCGCGAATACCGCATCGTGTCGCGGGAAACCCATCCGCAGGACAGCGTGGTGCAGGTGCGCGGCCTGGCCTTCGGTGGCCCGGCCTGGCAGGTGATCGCCGGCCCGTCGGCGGTGGAGTCCGGCGCCCAGGTCGCCGCCGCCGCCCGGGCCGCGCGCGAAGCCGGTTGCCGCCTGCTGCATGGCGGGGTGTTCAAGCAGCATCCCAGTCCCTACGGCTTTCAGGGCCTGGGCGTCGAAGGCATCGAGCAATTGATCGCCGCCGGTCGCGCCGAAGGCCTGCCGGTGGTGTCCGAACTGGCCGATGTGCGCATGCTGGACGTGTTCCTGGAGCAGGGCGTGGACGTGATCCAGATCGGTTCGCGCAGCATGCAGAATGTCGAGCTGCTGAAGGAGGTGGGGCGCTTGAACAAGCCGGTCATCCTCAAGCGCGGCATCGCCGCGACCTTGGGAGACTGGCTGATGGCGGCCGAGTACATCGCCGCCGGCGGCAACCATAACATCGTGTTCTGCGAGCGCGGCATCCGCAGCTTTGAACCAGCCTACCGCGCCACGCTGGACGTCAGCGCGATTCCCTTGCTCAAGCGCGAGACCCATTTGCCGGTGATCGTCGATCCCAGCCATGCCGCCGGCAAGGCCTGGCTGGTGCCGGCCTTGGCCAAGGCGGCGCTGGCGGCCGGCGCCGACGGCTTGCTGCTGGACATGCATCCGCAGCCGGAGACCGCTTTGTGCGAGGCGGACCAGGCCTTGACGCCGCTTGGGCTGGCCGCGCTGATGGCGGAGTTGCGGCCCTTGGCGGCGGCTTTGGGGCGCAGCCTGTAGTCTGCTTCGACGCGTCGATGCATGAAAAAAGCCGCGAATACGCGGCTTTGCTTTTTTCTGCGCCTAGCGCTCAAACCTTGTGGCGTTCGCACAGCGCGCGGAAGGCGCCCATGTATTCGTCCTGCACATAGGGTTTGAGCAGGGCCAGCACTTGCAGCACGCCGCGATGGCCGGATTCCTCGGTGATCGGCGCTTTCGGGCGCGCGGTCTGCTCGAAGGCGAACCAGAACTTCACCACCAGCCAGATATTGATGCTGACCGGCTCGATGTCCTCTTCATCCATCTGCAGCAGGCCCAGACGGATGAATTCGCGGAAGTGCTCGGCCAGGATGTTCTTCAGCTCGGTATTGACGAATTGGTGGTACTCCGACTGCATCTGCGGATTGCGCGCCAGCATGCCCGGCAGGTCATAGAACATGAAGCGGAACTGCCACATCGCCAGGAAGGCGGTGTCCAGATAGTTGACCAGGTCGTCCACCGTCATTTCGCGGTTTTCCGGCACCGCCAGGCGCTGATTGATGAACTCGCGGTACATCAGGAAGATCTGGTAGACGATCTCTTCCTTGTTGCGGAAGTGGTAGTACAGATTGCCGGGGCTGATGCCCAGGTGGGCGGCGATGTGATTGGTGGTGATGCTGCGCTCGCCCTGTTCGTTGAACAGCTTGAGGCTCTCCTGGATGATGCGGTCGTAGGTTTTGATTCGGTTTTTGCTCATGATGCGCTTGGACTGCTCAATGACATTCGCGATTCGCCATTCTAACGCATATTTGGAGTTCTTGCTCTAATTTTTTGAGCATGAAACGCCCGTCGCTTCAGGCTAGGGCGGCGCTATCCTGTTCCGGGAAGCACTGCGCCAGGAAGCTGTGCAGAATGGTCTGTTCGATACGATGCCGGTCCCGCGCCGGAATCGCGATGCGCAAGATCAACTGATAGCGTTTTTCGTCCACCGGCTGCAGCGCGATGCGCGGTTCCACCGACGGAATGTCCACCAGATTGCGCTTGGCCATGTCTTCCATGTGCTGGCGCGCCACTTCCAGATGCGGCTGGCAGGATTCCAGCGCCGCCGTCATCAGCAGCCGCTCGGCGCGGATGGGCGATACGGTGTAGGCCATCGGCACGTTGACGATGTGCATCACGTAATCGCCCATATAGTTTTCGCGTATCACCGGCGTGGACAGCAGCAGGCTGTTGGGAAAGGTCAGCGCCCGCCCGGTCATCTGGTGCGAGCTGTGATTGGGGCCGATTTCCATCACTGTGGTGGACAGCAGGCCGATGTCCACCACTCGGCCGCGCACCGTGCCCACCTCGATGTGATCGCCCAGGCTGTAGCTGTTGGAGGTCTGGCGCACCAGTCCGCCGGACAGGCACATGATCAGCTCCTTGGTGGCCAGGATCAGCGCGGCGGCGAAGGCCAGCATCGACACCGCGATGGTTTGCAGCTCGCTGGCCCAGATCAGGCCGATACCGGCCAGGCCGGAGACGAACAGCACATTGCGGGTGTTGACCGACCAGCGCCGCTTGGACTCGATCGCGATGCTGCTATTGGCCGCCAGCAGCCGGTCCACCACCAGGCGGATGATCAGCAGGGTGGCGACCAGGATCAGCGAGCGCGCGATCTCGTGCGAGTAGTTGTCGCGTAGATAGTTGATCAAGTCGAACAAGGTGGCCTTGGGCTCCATGGTGCGGTTTCAGTGTCAGTCGTTGAGTTTGACCGCGTGCTCCCTGGTTTCGTGGAACACGATGTCCGGCCAGCGTTCCTGGGTCAGTTGCAGATTGACGCGGTTGGGCGCCAGGTAGGCGAGGTTGCCGCCGGCATCGGTGGCGATGTTGATTTGCAGCGCCTTGACGAATTCGTCCAGCTTCTTGCGGTCGTCGCAGCTGAACCAGCGCGCCGACCAGATGCTGGCGGATTCGAACATCGCGTCGACGCCGTATTCTGCGGCCAGGCGCGAGGCCACCACTTCGAACTGCAGCACGCCCACCGCGCCCAGGATCAGGTCGCCGCCGCTATGCGGCTTGAACACTTGCACCGCGCCTTCCTCACCCAACTGCTGCAAGCCCTTTTGCAACTGCTTCAGCTTCAAGGGGTTTTTGATGCGCACGCCGCGGAACAGTTCCGGCGCGAAGAAGGGAATGCCGGTGAAGGTCAGTTCCTCGCCCTCGGAAAAGCTGTCGCCGATCTGGATATTGCCGTGGTTGGGGATGCCGATGATGTCGCCGGCGAACGCTTCTTCCACGATCTCGCGGTCATGCGACATGAAGGTCACCACGCTGGAGGCGGCGATGTCGCGGTTCAGGCGCAGGTGCTTCATCTTCATGCCGCGCTCGAACTTGCCGGAACACACGCGCAGGAAGGCGATGCGGTCGCGGTGCTTGGGGTCCATATTGGCCTGGATCTTGAACACGAAGCCGGAAAACTTGCTCTCGGTGGGCGCGACTTCGCGCACGGTGGCGTCGCGCAACTGCGGCGCCGGCGCCCAGTTGATCAGCGCGTCCAGGATCTCGCGCACGCCGAAGTTGTTGATGGCGGAACCGAAGAACACCGGGGTCAGTTCGCCGGCCAGGAATTGCTCCAGGTTCCACTCATTGGACGCGCCCTTGACCAGTTCGATCTCCATGCGCAGCTGTTCCATTTCCAGCGGGAACAGTTGATCCAGACGCGGATTGTCTATGCCATTGATCACTTCCACATCGGTGATCAGCTTTTCCGCGCCCGGCTCGAACAGGATCACCTCGTCGTTCAGCAGGCTGTAGACGCCGCGGAAGGCCTTGCCCATGCCGATGGGCCAGGTGATCGGCGCGCAGCGTATCTTCAGTACATTCTCCACTTCGTCCAGCAGTTCCAGGCTGTCGCGCACTTCGCGGTCGTACTTGTTCATGAAGGTGACGATGGGAGTGTCGCGCAGCCGGCAGACGTTCAACAGCTTGATGGTCTGTTCTTCCACGCCCTTGGCGGCGTCTATCACCATCAGCGCGCTGTCCACCGCGGTCAGCACGCGGTAGGTGTCTTCGGAGAAGTCCTGGTGGCCGGGGGTGTCCAGCAGGTTGACGGTGTGGTCGCGGTATTCGAACTGCATCACCGAGGACGCCACCGAGATGCCGCGCTGCTTCTCGATTTCCATCCAGTCTGAGGTGGCGAACTTGCCGCCTTTCTTGCCCTTGACGGTGCCGGCCATCTGAATCGCGCCGGAGAACAGCAGCAGCTTCTCGGTCAGCGTGGTTTTACCGGCGTCGGGGTGGGAGATGATGGCGAAGGTGCGGCGGTGCGACACTTCTTCGGCGATGTTGGCGAGTTCGGCGGACATGTGGATGCGTGTTGGGAATTCAATAAAGCCGGGTATTTTACCGGACTTGCCTTAAGGTGGAAGTTTTATGTTAATATTGAGAATGATTATCATTAATAAAACAAAACCGTGATGCCTTGCTCTCGCTTTTCTCTGCCTTGCCCCAATCCTGTTTCCCTCGTTCAACATCCGCCGCGTTTCCGTCCCAAGGTCCTGGTCTTGAGCCTGGCCTGCCTGGCCACGCCCGCCGCCTGGGCGGAGGAGGCCGCCGGAAGGCTGGACACGGTGCACGTCAGCGCCGACGCGCCGCCGGCGCGGGTGGGTAGCAATAAGCTGAACCGCGAGGAGATCGAGCGGCCGCAGGCTCGCTCCCTGGCCGAGGTGCTGGACGCATTGCCCGGCGTCAATGCCGGCGGCTCACCGCGGCCCGGCGGTCAGACCATCAATGTCTGGGGCTTCGAGTCGGTGGAGCATGTGCAGGTGATGCTGGATGGCGCGCCGCAAGGCTTCGACAAATACCAGCAGGGTAGCTCCTTCATCGATCCGGAGCTGCTGGGCTCGGTGGAGGTGCTGAAGGGCGGGCATTCGCCGTTCTACGGCAATGGCGCGTTCGGCGCCGTGGTCAAGGCGGAAACCAAGACCGTGGCGGAGCTGTTGCAGCCGGGCAAGTCGGTGGGCGGTTTCGCCAAGCTGATGTATCAGGACAACGGCAATCAGTTCGGTCAGTCGCTGGCCGCCTATGCCGGCGGACCGGGCAGCAAGGCCGACATCCTGGCCTATATGACCCGTTCGCGCGCCGGTAACGGCAAGCTGGGCGATGGCTCAAGCATGATGTTTTCCGGCAACGACCTGGAGGGCGGTATGTTGAAGCTGGCCTGGCGTCCGGTGGCGGGCCATCGACTGCGCCTGGGCTGGACGCGCCAGGAGGAGGAGCGGCGCACGCCGTGGGCGGCCAAGCGCGGCGATATCCCGGCGCCGAGCGAGAGCGAAATCAAGCAATACGGTTTTGAAGGCGCGTGGCTGCGCAAATCCGTCTGGCGCGAGCAGGAAAACGAAACGGTGAGCGCGGACTGGAGCTTTGCCGGCGATTCGCCGTGGTTGGACTTGCAATTGAGCTATGCCCAGTCGCGCCGCTACCAGCACGACACCCGTCCTCCGACGGCGAGCATCTATGCCTTTTCCTCGCAATTTGGCAATGAAAGCTGGGTGACTCAGCGTGATCGGCGCCTGGAGTTGCGCAACACCGCCCGCTTCGGTTCCGGCTGGGCGAGCCAGGAAGTCACCGTGGGCGTCAGCTGGGCGCACAAGACGCTGGACGCGCTGTTCTACCGCCCGGACAAGCGCAAGGACCCTGCCTATAACTACGGCTATCTGAACCCGCGGTACCAGCCTCCGGGCGAGGAAACCGTGCGTTCCGCCTACTGGGTGCATCAATGGCAGCCGCTGGCCGGCCTGACGCTGACGCCTTCGCTGCGTTACGACCATGTGTGGATACAGGGGCGGGAAAACCTGGCTTCCGCGTATAACGACCCGGCCAAGGGGCATGACTACAGCGGTCTGGCCTATTCCGGCTGGTCGCCGCGGCTGGGCGCACGCTGGAATTTCCGTCCCGGCTGGACGCTGGACACCGCTTACAGTCGCACCTGGCGCGCGCCGGGCGTGGACGAGGTCTACGATACCCAGACTTTGGGTAGCACCACCGCCAGCAGCCGCCAACTACGGCCGGAAACGCTGAATGCGTTCAAGCTGGGCCTGGAATACGAGCGCGGCAATGTGCTGAGGTCTGGAGACAATCTGTCGGCGGCGCTGACCTGGTATCGCCAAATCGTCAAGAGCGATATCGCTCAGCGCTTGGGGAAAAACCGTGGCGACGGGCCGGGCTGGCCGCTGCCGCCAGGGGCGGGTCTTTACCGCAACATGCCCGGCTACGTGATCCAGGGCTTCGAATTGGAGGGGCGTTATCAGGTCGGCGGCTGGTTCGGCAGCCTGTCCTTGTCATCCACCAAGGGGGATCGTAATCACAGCCTGCTGGATCCGTGGGGCAAGGATGAGCCGATCACCAATATCCCGCCGCGCAAGGCGATGGTGAATCTGGGTTATCGCTGGAACAAGCTCGGTCTGTCCTTGAGCGGGCAGGGCAAGTTCGTGCGCAAGCAGGACCGGGTGTTGCACGATAATGCCTTCGCTTATCCGGCGCAGCATGGCTACTCGCTGTATGGCCTGTTCCTGGGCTGGCAGCCGCAGGGCCGGCTCAAGGGCCTGGAGGCGCGGCTGGCGGTGGACAATCTGTTCAACACCCAATACATCCCCTACCTGACCGAGGGTGCCGAGGGCATGGGGCGGGCGATACGCACCAGCGTGTCCTGGCGCTTCTGATTGCTGGGAAAGGCTTGAGTCCGATTTGAGACCAGGAGGGGCCGCGCGCCCCTCCTTGCGTTACAATGGCGCTCCGAATCCCTAGCAAAGGAGCGCCTTCGTGTTCACCGGTATTGTCCAAGGCATGGCGGAAGTGGTCGCCATCACGGAGAAGCAGGACTTCCGTACTCATACGCTGCGCCTGCCGGCGGCCTTGCTGCCCGGCCTGGAGCTGGGCGCCTCGGTGGCTCATAACGGCTGCTGCCTCACCGTCACCGCCATCAACGGCGATCAAGTTTCCTTCGACCTGATGCGCGAAACCCTGCGCGTCACCAATCTGGGCCTGCTGCAAGTGGGCGACCGCGTCAATATCGAGCGCGCCGCGCGTTTCGGCGACGAAATCGGCGGCCATGCGATGTCCGGCCACATCATCTGCCTGGCCAAGGTGCTCAAGGTCATCGACCAGCCCGACAATCGCAGCGTCTGGTTCGAACTGCCGTCCGAATACGGCAAATTCGTGTTCACCAAGGGCTATATCGGTATAGACGGCATCAGCCTGACCATAGGCGAGGTGGCGGACAACCGTTTCTGCGTGCACCTGATTCCGGAAACGCTGGAGCGCACCATCATCAAGTCGCGCAAGGTGGGCGATCTGATCAATATCGAAGTCGATCCGCAGACCCAGGCCATCGTGGAAACGGTGGAACGGGTGCTGGCCCAGCGCGGGACCGCGGCGTGAGCATGGCCGGCCGGCGCGTGCTGGCCTCCTGGAGCGGCGGCAAGGATTCCTGTCTGGCGCTGTGGCGCGCGGTGAGCGCCGGCGCCAGCCCGCAGGGCTTGCTGACCATGATGGACGAACACGGCCAGCGCTCGCGTTCGCACGGCGTGCGGCCGGAAGTGCTGGCTTTGCAGGCGGCGGCCCTGGGCCTGCCCTTGCGCG
This sequence comes from Chromobacterium aquaticum, assembly GCF_021129195.1. GTDB lineage: Bacteria > Pseudomonadota > Gammaproteobacteria > Burkholderiales > Chromobacteriaceae > Chromobacterium > Chromobacterium aquaticum. The sequence continues at coordinate 16,485 of NZ_JAJOHW010000140.1, forward strand.
TGGGACGCGCGAGCTGGGACGGCTATGAAGCCGAGTTCATCGCCCGGCTTGGCGAGGCGCGCGCCGACGGCTGCGAGGCCGTGGTGTTCGGCGACATCGACCTGGACGCCCACCGCGAGTGGGAGGAAAAAGTCTGCGCCGCCGCCGGCGTGCAAGCCTGGCTGCCCTTGTGGCAGCAGCCGCGCGCCCAATTGGTGCGAGAATTCATCGATGCCGGCTTCAGCGCCCGCATCGTGGTGGTGAACACCCGGCTGGCGGACGCGCAATGGCTGGGCTGCGAGTTGAGCCACGAAGTGGTGGAGCGGATGCTGGCGGCGGGGTTGGACCCCTGCGCCGAAGCCGGCGAGTTTCATACCCTGGCGACGGCCGGACCCTTGTTCGCGCGGCCGCTGAGCCTGCGCGACGGCGGCATCCATCGCCATGGAGATTATGTCAGCCTGGACCTGTTGCCCGGCTGATAGCGAATTCACCGCGGGCGCCGGCCCGCGCTAAAAACAAGTGCTTACGAAGGAAAATGGAATGGCTATTTCCCCGATTCAGGACATTATCGCCGACATCAAGGCCGGCAAGATGGTGGTGCTGGTGGATGCCGAGGACCGCGAGAACGAAGGCGATCTGGTGATGGCGGCGGAGTTCGTCACCCCGGAGGCGATCAACTTCATGGCCAAGCACGGCCGCGGCTTGATCTGCCTGACGCTGACCGAAGAGCGCTGCCAGCAGTTGAACCTGCCGCTGATGGTCAGCAATAACGGCACCCCGTACAGCACCAACTTCACCGTCTCCATCGAAGCAGCCACCGGCGTGACCACCGGCATTTCCGCGGCGGATCGCGCCCGCACCGTGCAAGCGGCGGTGGCGCGGCTGGCCAAGCCGGCGGACCTGGTGCAGCCGGGTCACATCTTCCCGCTGAAGGCGCAAAAGGGCGGTGTGCTGATCCGCGCCGGCCATACCGAGGCCGGTTGCGACCTGGCGATGCTGGCCGGACTGGAGCCGGCCGGCGTGATCTGCGAGATCATGAACGACGATGGCACCATGGCGCGCTTGCCGGAGCTGCAGGCATTCGCGCGCGAGCACGATCTGAAAGTGGGCACCATCGCCGATCTGATCCAATACCGCAGCCGTACCGAGTCGCTGGTGGAAAAAGTGGGCCAGCGTCCGGTGGAAACCCCGTTCGGCTCCTTCGCGCTGCATGTGTTCCGCGACATCACTACCGGCGCCACCCACCTGGCCCTGGTCAAGGGCGAGATCCAGGCTCAGCGCGAAACCCTGGTGCGGGTGCATGAGCCCTTGTCGGTGATCGACGTGCTGGCGCCCTTGTGCAGCCAGCATTCCTGGACCGTGCCCAATGCGCTGGAAATGATAGAGGAGGCCGGTCACGGCGTGGTGGTGCTGCTGTATCGCGACGAAACCGGCGAGGCGCTGGCGCAGCGCGCGCTGGGCCTGGAGCAACAGAAGCAGCGCTGGGACAGCAAGACCTTCGGCATCGGCGCGCAAATGCTCAAGGCGCTGGGCGTCGGCAAGATGAAGCTGATGACCTCCCCGGTCAGCCTGCCATCCATGACCGGTTTCGACCTGGAAGTCACCGGCTTCTGCCAGCCGGGCGCCTTCCACGTCGACGTGGAATGACCGGCCGCGCCATGGCTAAGCCCCGGGGATTGAGGTACAATCTCCGGTTTTCCGTAGTGATTCCGCCGCGAGGAACAAGATGCTTCAAGCTATCCAGCGTATAGAACCCGATCTGACGGGCAAGGGCCTGAAAATCGGTATTGTGATGGCGCGTTTCAACACCCCGGTTTGCGAAGGCCTGCGCGACGCCTGCCTGGGCGAGCTGGCCCGGCTGGGCGTGGACGCTCAAGACGTGACCCTGGCCACGGTGCCGGGCGCGCTGGAAGCGCCGCTGGTATTGCAGACCATGGCCAAGAGCGGCCGCTTCGACGCCTTGGTGGCGCTGGGAGCGGTGATCCGCGGCGAAACCTACCATTTCGAACTGGTGTCGAATGAATCCGGCGCGGGCGTGACCCGGGTCGGCCTGGACTTCGACATCCCGATCGCCAACGCGATTCTGACCACCGAAACCGATGAGCAGGCCGAAGTGCGCATGCTGGAGAAGGGCGGCGACGCCGCTCGCGTCGCGGTGGAGATGGCGAATCTGCGCAAGCGCATTTTGCGCGGCTGATCGGCTCCCGCCAAGATACCGGAGCCGGGCTTGCCCGGCTCACCGCTCTTTACAAGGAATACCGCTATGAAAACCGCCCGCCGCCGCGCTCGCGAATTTGCCATTCAGGGCATTTATGAGTGGGAGCTGAACCCGGATCGTCCGGCCTCCCTGATCGAAAAGCATCTGCGCGAGAACGAATACTTCGCCAAGGCCGATGAAGCCTTGTTCCGCGAAATCCTGTACGGCGTGCTGAAGGACGTGGGCGCGCTGTCCAAGCAGATCGGCCACTATTACGAACGCGCCGAGGACGAAGTCAGCCCGGTGGAGCGCGCGGTGCTGCTGATGGCCGCGCTGGAACTGACCCAGCATCCGGAAACCCCGTATCCGGTGATCATCAATGAAGCCATCGAGATCACCAAGACCTTCGGCGGCACCGACGGCCATAAATTCGTCAACGGCGTGCTGGACAAGCTGGCTGCCGAAGTCCGCGCCGACGAAGTGGCGTCGCAGAAGGCCCGTCGCCAGAACTGAGGCAGCGCAGCAGACGCGCTATCTGGTTAAAACACACCCGCGGCAGCGGGTGTTTTTGCATCGGACGCGCAGAAAGACCGCAATGAATGAATTTGAACTGATCCGCCGTTATTTCGCCCGCCCGGCGCAGCGCGCGGTGTTGGGCGTGGGCGACGACGCCGCCATCCTGCGGCCGGCGGCGGACTGCGATCTGCATGTGTCGGTGGACATGCTGGTGCAAGGCCGGCATTTCTTCGCCGACGTCGCGCCGCGGGCTTTGGGCCACAAGACGCTGGCGGTGAACTTGTCCGACATGGCGGCCATGGGCGCCGCGCCGCGCTGGGTGGTGCTGTCGCTGGCGCTGCCGGCGGCGGACGAGGCCTGGATCGCCGGCTTCGCCCAAGGTTTTTTCGAACTGGCCGAGCGCTACGGCGTGGACGTGGTCGGCGGCGACAC
>NZ_JAJOHW010000141.1 GCF_021129195.1 Chromobacterium aquaticum
GCTTCGGCCAGTTCGGCGGCGCGCAAGCCGCCTTCCAGCCCTTGCTGCTGCCGCGCCGCGTCCTGGCATGCGCGCTCCAGCTGCCCTCCCTTCCAGTCCCCGGCGGCCAAGCCCCACGACGCGGCCAGGTCCTGCCATTGTCCGCTCAGCTCGGCGCCACGCGCCTGCTGTAGTTGCCGCTGTTCATCCAGCTGACGCAGCCGCGCTTCCAGGCCCGCCAGTTTCGCCGCCGCCTGCTGTCCCTGCTCGCGCAGCGTTTCCAGCGCGGCTTCCTTGAACCGCAACGCCGCCGCGCTGGCGTCGACATCCAGCGCCTGATAGGCCGCCAGCGCCGGGTGCTCGAGCGCACCGCACAATGGGCAGGCCTCGCCCGGCCGCAGCGCGGCGCGGTGCTGTTCCAGGCTGCGGATGCGCTGTTCCTGCTCCAACAGCCGGCGCTTGTCCGCCACGTGTTCCTGCGCCAGCCGGTAATCGGCGCGCAAGCCCCGCAGCGCAGCGTCCGCCTGCCCGCGCTCCGTCTCCAGCGCCGCGCCTTGCGTCTGGCGCGCCGTCTGTTCTTGTTCCAGCGCTTGCAGATCCGCCGCCAGCGTCGTCAGCCGGTGCAGGGTTTCGCGCTGTTGCACCGCCTGCCGCCATTGTTCGCGCCAATCGGCCAGGCTGCGGCCATCCAGCGCCGCTTGCGCCGCCGCTTGCGCCTGCTGCAAGGCGGCGTCGGCTTCAGCCTGCAGCCGCTCCGCGCGCTCGCTGTCCGCGGTATGCTCGGCCAGCGCTTGCGCGTCGCGCCGGATCTGTTCGTCCGCCGCCGCCAGCTGCGCGGCGCAGCCCTCGCGTTGCTGCTCCAGACCGCGCGCTTGCTCGAAGCCAGCGCCCCAGCGCTCCAGCAGTTCGCCCAGCCGCGCATGGTGGCGCAGCCGTTCGGCGGCAGCCTCCTGCGCGTCCAGTTCGGCCTGTTGCGCGTCCAAGCGCTGGCGCTGTGTCTGCTCCAGCCGGCGCGCATGGCTCAGCGCCAGCCAGTGACCAGCCTGCCATTCCCGCTCCAGTTCCTGCCGCCGTTGTTGCTGCGCCAGTATTGCTTGCGCCAGCCGCTGTTGTTCCTCGCGCGCCAGGCCGGCTTCACGCCACGGCGGTTGCAGCCGCTGCGCCGGTTCGTCGCGGCGCAAGCGTTCCAGCTCCGGCTCCGCCTGCGCTTCGCGCTCGCAGGCCTGCCGCCAGGCCTCCTCGGCGCTGGCGCTGTGCCGCCGCGCCTGTTCCGCTTCCTCGCCAAGCTGCCAGCGTTGCCGCGCCTGTTCCCAGGCCTGCTGCGCCCGCGTCGCGGCCGCGCCCCGCTCCGTCAGCCGCGCCGTCATCTCCTCGCGTTGCGCGGCGTCCAGCAACTCCACCCCGTCTGCGCGCGCCTGCCATTGCTCCAGCTCCAAGCGCGCGTCGCGCGCGCGCTCGAACACCCGCTGCGAGATCAGGCCGTAGATTTCGCTGCCGGTCAGTTCTTCCAGCAGTTCGGCGCGCGCGTTGGCATCGGCGTTGAGAAAGGCGGCGAAACCGCCTTGCGCCAGCAGCATGGATTTGGTGAAACGCGCGTAATCCAGGCCGGTGATGTCTTCGATGCGTTTGAGCTTGTCCGCCACCTGGCTGCTGAGGATTTCGCCATCGGCGTCGGCCAGTTCCACCTTGGGCGCTTGCAGCGCGCCGTCGGCCTTGTCGCGGGCGCGGCGCTGGCTCCAGAACGCCCGGTAGCGCCGGCCCTTGACCTCGAACTCCACTTCCGCCAGGCAGTCGGCCGCGTGGCGGCTCATGATTTCATTGCTGCCCTGGGTGATGGCGTCCAGCCGCGGGGTTTTGTGATAGAGCGCCAGGCAGATCGCGTCCAGCAAGGTGGATTTGCCGGCGCCGGTGGGGCCGGTGATGGCGAACAGGCCGCTGCCGGCTAAGGGTTCGGCGCTGAAGTCCAGCTTCCACTCGCCTTGCAGCGAATTAAGGTTTTTCAGGCGCAGCGTCAGTATCTTCATGTCCGCTCCTCCTGCAGCGCGGCCAGGGTTTCGCGATAGCGCAGCCGCAATTGCTCCTGCAGCGGCGCGTCCAGCGTTTCCAGCGCCAGCCGGCGCTCGAACACGTCCAGCGGCGTCAGTTCGGCCAGGGTTTCGCCTGCAACCGCGGCCATGCCGGCGGCGGCCTGGCCACGCTCGCGCCGCACGCGCAGCAGCTCCAGCGGCAGGCCGTCGCACAAGGTCTGCACGCGCGCGGCGAGATCGCTCAAATAATCGTCGACGCCGACCACCACTTCCAGCCATACCGGGCGCTCGGCGCTGCCGGCCTCGGCCGCCCGCGCCAGCAGCGCCGGCAGTTGCGCCAGGCTGCCGCGCACCGAGCACAAGGGCTGGAAACAAGGCACCGGCAGCGGCTGGACCTGGCGAAGGCCATTCTCGTCCAGTTCCACCAGCAGCACTTCCTTGCGCTGTCCGGCTTCGTCGAAGCTGAGCGGGATGGGCGAGCCGCTGTAACGGATGTGCTCATGGCCGCCCACCTGCTGCGGCCGGTGGATGTGGCCAAGGGCGATATAGTCGGCCGGCGGGAAGGCGTTGCTGGGAAAGGCTTCCAGCGCGCCGACGTAGATTTCGCGCACGGACTCGCTGGCGCTGGCGCCCACCGTGGTCAGATGGCCGCTGGCGATGATGGGTAGCGCCAAGCCCAGCTCATCGCGGCGGCGCTGCGCTTGCTGATACACCTGTTGGTAGCGTTCGCGGATCGCGTCCTGCAGCGACTGCTGCTTGTGTTCGGCGCTTTGGCCGGCCTGGCTGCGCAGCACGTCGCGCGGGCGGATATAGGGCAACGCGCACAGTAAGGCGCCCGGCTCGCCGTCGCGGCGCCGGAGAATCAGCACTTGCTCGGCCGGGTCGGCGCTCAGCGCAGGCACCACGCTGGCGGACAGATAGGACAGCAAGGCGCGGCTTTCCGCCAGCGTGGCCACGGAGTCGTGATTGCCGCCCAGCAACACCAGCTGCACGCCGGCGCGGTGGGCGGCGGCGATCAGGCCGTTGTAGAGCTCGCGCGCGTAGCTGGGCGGCGCGCCAGTGTCGAAAATGTCGCCGGCCACCAGCACCGCGTCGGCCTGCTGGCATTCTGCCTGTTCCAACAGCCAGTGAATGAAGGCCTGATGTTCCGCCTGCCGGGTCTTGCCTATGAAATGCTGGCCCAGGTGCCAGTCCGAGGTGTGAAGAATGCGCATGCCGGCCGCTTTGTGGAATCGATGCCCGGCAGTTTACCGGCTTGCCGCGTCCCGTCCAGCCCCGGACGCCGGCTCAGTCGCCCCACTTCAGGCTGAGGCCCAGTCCCTGGCAGTTGCTGTCGTCCGGCGCGCAATTGCTGTTGCGGGTATGCAGCTGCAAGGCGCTGTCCGCGCATTGCGGCGCATACGGGTCCTGATCGCAATGCTTGGCGCTGCCCATGGGCTGGGGTGGCGCGGAGGCGTAGGCGCGTTCGGCGCCCTTGGGCTGGCAATAGGCATAGCCGGGATGGCTTTGGCAGTCCACCGGTGTCTTGGGCTCCTGCTTGCTGCGCAGCGCCTGGTCCGCCAACTGGCGGGTGCGCTCGGACGGCGGGTAGTTGAAGCGCTTGCTGTCATAGCCCAGGCTCCAGCCCGGCGGCGGCTTGGCCGCGGGGCCGGGCGCTTCGGACTGCGCCGGCTTGAGATCCAGGTCCAGCGCCAGGCTGGGGCCTGCCAGGCCCAGCGCGGCCAACAGCAGGCCAAGGGATAAAGTAGGAGATGCGCTCATCGGAACCTTTCCCCGTTCCGCGGTATGGACTGCCCGCGCCTAGGCGCGGCGGGAACGGTGTCAATGAAAACAGGATAGAGCCAGGATGGCACGGCCAAGTTCCGCTGTCCGGCGCTCCGATATGAACAGATGGCATGCTGCACGCATGGACAGCGCCGTCCATCGCGCCCAGAATGCCGCTGAAATCAACCAACCCTCGCCCAGCGCCATGCACCAAGCCGAAGCCCTAGCCCTGTTGCGCCGCATCGATCAACGCGTGCGCCAGCAATTGGCGCCGCAAGCCACCGCCATCGATCAACAAGCCTTATACCCGCAAGCCATGCTGCGCGGCCTGGGCGACGACGGCGCTTACGCCGCCCTGCTTCCCGCCGAGCGCGGCGGCAGCGGCCTGGGCCTGGCCACGCTGATGGCGGCCATCGCCGAAGTGGGCGCGGCATGCGGCAGCACCGCCTTCCTGGCCTGGTGCCAAAGCGCCTGCGTCTACCTGCTGCTTCACGCCGCGCCGCGCGCCGAGTTGCAAACCATCCTGGCCGAGCTGGCCGCCGGCCGCCTCCTGGGCGGCCCCGGCTTGTCCAACGCCATCAAGCATCTGGCCGGACTGGAAGCGATGCGCTTGCGCGCCGAGCCCTGCCCACAGGGCTACCGGATCAGCGGAGAGCTGCCTTGGGTGTCCAATCTCGGTCCCGGCCACCTGTTCGCCGCCGCCGCGGCCTGCGCCGACGGGGACAAGCTAGCCTTCCTCGTCGACTGCGACACGCCGGGCGTACAACTGAACGCCGGCCCGCCCATCGCAGGCATGGGCGGCACCCGCACATTGTGTGTGAAGCTGGATCAGGTCCTGATCACGCCGGAGCGGGTATTGGCCGAACCGGCCGCCTTCGCCGGCTTCATCCGGCGGGTGCGCCCCGGTTTCGTTCTGGCGCAGGCGGCGGTGGGCTTGGGCATTGTGCAGGGCTGCCTGGACGATATCCTGGCCGCCAACCGCCGCGACGGCGAGCAGAACCGCTGGCTGGACCATTCCTATGATGAGTTGGCGGCGGAACTGGCCGCGCTGTGGCGCGAGGCCAAGACGCTGGCGCCGCTGGCCGAGGCCGGCCAGCTGGCC
>NZ_JAJOHW010000142.1 GCF_021129195.1 Chromobacterium aquaticum
ATGTCCAGGAACACCACGTCCACTTCGTGTTCCTGCAGGAATTTGAACGCTTCCAGCCCGTCTTCCACGCTGGCGACGATGTCGATGCGGCTGTGCTCGCGGATCAAATAGGCCAGCTCTTCGCGCGCCAGGTATTCGTCTTCCACGATCAGGGCTTTCAGCATGTCGGCTCCTCGGCGGCGGGCAGGTCGAAACAAACGGCGGTGCCGGGCTCCAGCCGGGTCAGCCGCAAGCCCTCGCCGTATAGCAGCTTGAGCCGCTGGTTGACGTTGCTCAGGCCGATGCTGCGGCTGGACAGCGTGCCGGCGGCCACGCCGTCCAGCACTTCCTGGCTGACGCCGTAGCCGGTGTCGCGCACGCAGACATGCACCTTGGCGCCGTCGCGCTTGACCGCGATGCTGACCCGGCCCGGCTCCTTGCGCGGCTGGATGCCGTGCAGGATGGCGTTTTCCACCAGCGGCTGCAACAGCAGGCTGGGGATGCGCACGTGCACGTCGTCGATGTCGAAGTCCACCGTCAGCTTGGCGCCGAAGCGCGCTTGTTCTATCGCCACGTAGTCGCGCACTTGCTGCAGTTCTTCCTGGATGTCGATCAGCCGGTCGCCCAGCGACAGGTTGTAGCGCAGGTAGTCCGCCAGGTTGGCGATCAGTTGGCGCGCCTGCTGCGGCTGGATGCGGATCAGCGAGGAGATGGCGTTCAGGGCGTTGAACAGGAAGTGCGGGTTGATCTTGCTTTGCAGCGCGCTGAATTCCGCCTTGCGCGCCATTTCTTCCAGCTGTTTGACCCGCGACACTTCCATCTGGGTGGAGATCAGTTGGGACAGACCCACCGCCACTTCGCGCAGCGGCGTGCTGATGCCGTGGCTCTTGCGGTAGAAGATTTTCAGCGTGCCGCTGACGCCGGCCTTTTCGCGCAGCGGGATGATGATGACGGAGTGGAAGTCCGCCAGGTGGTATTGCTGCAGATTGTTCTCGATGATGATCTGGTCGCCGGCGATGGCCTGGCGGGTGATGGCGCCGATGGCGGAGTGCTCGTCCATCTCGTAGTAGTCCTTGCCCAGGCCGACATAGGCCAGCACGTCCGAGGTGTTGGTGATGGCCACCGCGTCGGCGTCCAGCTGGTCGCGGATCACGGTGCAGACCTGGACCATGGCGTCGCGGTCCAGGTTCTGGAAATAGGGCAGGGTGCGGTTGGCGATGGTCAGCGCCAGCTTGGCCTGACGCGCGGCCAGCAGTTCTTTTTCGTCGTTCAGGTCTTGCACCAGCTTGATGATCAGGCCGACGCAGACGGTGCCGACAATCATCGGGAAGGCGATGTGGCTGACGATGGGCACGCCCACCGCCGGCTCGGTCAAGAGCAGGATCAGGCCCATGGTCAGCCCCTCGCATAGCATGCCGGCCAGGATGCCGTACAGCCACAGCCGCCCCCGGTCGGCGCGGCAGTGTATCCAGGTGGCCAGCAGGCCGGCGCAGACGCTGGAGATCAGGCAGGGCAGCGAGGTGTAGCCGTTGATGTCTATCAGGTAGCGGTGCAGGCCGGAGACGATGCCGGCTGGTATCCCCACCCAGGGGCCGAACAGGATGCCGCCGGACAGGATGGCGATGATGCGCACATTGACCAGGGAGCCGTCCACCGGAATGCCGGTATAGGTGCTGAACACGGCGAACAGGCAGAACAGCAGCGACACCGCCGCCAGTTCGGCCGGGCTGTGGTCCTGTTTGCGCAGCAGGTGTTGAAACGGGCGGGTGCGGGTGAGGAAGAACAGCGCCATCAACATCAGCGCCGCCCGTTCGAACACCGCCAGCAGCATGGCTTGGTTTTCTATCATGGCATCGGGAGTGGGGCGGCCGCGCCCGCTGGGGCCGGCCTCAAGCCCTGATTTTAAGCCATGCGGCGCGCTTTGGCCGCAGGCGGGCGCAGATTAGGCGGGCGTCATGACGCTGGAGGCTCCAAGGCCGCCAGCAACTCCGCCAGCTTGCGGTCCAGCGCGTCCTGGCTGCGCTGGTTGAGGCCGGACAGGATGGCGTGCTCGTTGGCCACGTGGGCGGTGACGGCGCGGTCTATCAGCTCCAGGCCGCTCTCGGTCAAGCGCACCAGGGTGCTGCGCGCGTCCTCGGCGCAGGCGGCGCGTTCGATCCAGCCCTTGCTTTCCAGCACTTTCAGCCGGTGGGTCATGGTGCCGGAGCTGATCATCAGCGAGGAGAACAGCGCGGTGGGCGCCAGGCTGTGCGGCGCGCCGGCGCGTCTGAGCGTGGCCAGCACGTCGAACTCCCAGCCGCTGAGCCCGAATTGCTCGAAAGTGGCGTCCAGCCTGTGCTGCAGCAGCACGGAGCAGCGGCGCAGCCGGCCGATCAGGCCCATCGGCGCCACGTCCAGGTCCGGCCGTTCCCGGTGCCATTGCGCCAGGATGGCGTCCACGGCGTCGCCGGCGTTCTGTTGCGTCATGCGCATTCCTTTATCTTGAATTCAAGATTTTATTTGTCTTGAATTCGAGGTAATATTATCTTGAATTCAAGTCAGTTTTCGATGCGATTATAAGCGATTGCGAAAGGAATGCCCATGTCTGCGCGCCTGATGGCCTCCCGTTGGAGCGATGTGTTGTTGACCGCGCTGGCTCCGGCGATCTGGGGCTCCACCTATATCGTCACCACCCAGCTGCTGCCGCCGGACCGGCCGTTCACCGCCGCCTTGCTGCGGGTGTTGCCGGCCGGCTTGTTGTTGATCCTGGCCAGCCGCCACTTGCCGCGGCGCGGCGAGTGGGGCCGTCTGCTGGTCTTGTCCGCCTTGAACATCGGCGTGTTCCAGGCGCTGTTGTTCGTGGCCGCCTATCGCTTGCCGGGCGGCCTGGCCGCGGTGCTGGGCGCCACCCAGCCGCTGCTGGTGATGGGCCTGGCCTGGGGGCTGGACGGCCGCCGCCCGGCGCGAGTGGCCGCCTGGGCCGGCATCGCCGGGGTGGCGGGCATGGCGGCCTTGCTGTTGTCGCCGGGCGCGGTCTGGGACGGCGTCGGCATGTTGGCGGCGCTGGGCGGCGCGGTGGCGATGGCCAGCGGCACTTATCTGACCCGGCGCTGGCGGCCGAGCGCGCCGCTCGCCGCCTTGACCGGCTGGCAACTGGCCCTGGGCGGGCTGATGCTGGCGCCGCTGGCCTGGGCGCTGGACCCGGCCTTGCCGGCGCTGGGCGCGACGCAGTGGCTGGGTTACGGCTATCTCTGCCTGTTCGGCGCCTTGCTGGCCTATTTATTGTGGTTTCGCGGGCTGGCGCGGCTGTCGCCGGTGGCGGTGTCCTCGCTGGGCCTGCTCAGCCCGCTGACGGCGGTGCTGTTGGGCTGGCTGTTGCTGGGGCAGGCCTTGGGGCCGCTGCAGCTGACGGGCCTGGCCACGGTGCTGGCCAGCGTGCTGGCGGTGCAGCGCAGCATGGCCGCGCCGCCGCCGGCGGAGAAGCAGATCATGACCGGCGCGGCGCGCGCGCGGTCTTGAGCGGTAATGGAATCAATCAGCAGCAATCAAATAAGGAGTCTGTTCATGAAGAGCGCTTTGCAAACCCTGCTGGAGCAGCGTGTGTCGGCCAATCACTTCGATCCCTCCCATGTGTTGGCGGACGCGGAGATCGAGCAATTGCTGAACGCCGCCACCCGCGCGCCGTCGGCCTACCATTTGCAGAACTGGAAGTTCGTCGCGGTGCGCAGCGCCGAGGCCAAGCGCCGTTTGCAGGCGGCCAGCTACGGCCAGCAAAAAGTGGCGGACGCGGCGGTGACCTTCATCTGCTGTGGCACGCTGAACGCGCATCGCGGGCTGGAGGCGTCGCTGCGGCCGGCGGTGGACGCCGGCATTCTGCCGCCGGAGGTCAGCGACAGTTGGCAGCGCGCGGCGGAGAACGCCCACCGGGACGACGCGCGCGCGCAGCGCGACGAGGCGATCCGTTCCGCCTCATTGGCGACGATGGTCTTGCTGCTGGCGGCGGAGGCGCGCGGCCTGGGCAGTTGCGCGATGGGTGGTTTCGACGCGGCCGCAGTGGCGCGGGAGTTTGGCCTGGGCGCGGACGAGTTGCCGGTGATGCTGGTGACGGTGGGGCGGGCGGCGGCCGGCAATTGGCCGCAGAAGCCGCGTCGGCCGGTGGCCGAGGTGATGGTTTGGGCTTGATGGCCTGCTTGATCGTGAGCTGGTTTTGAGAGCCAGCTCAATGTCCGCCGCATTCGCGCAGGCGGGACTTTGAGCCGGTTCGCCGCGATCGGAACGTGTTTACGATCTCGCGAGCTAAGGCGAGACAAGGTGTTGTGGCTGAGAAAGCGGAATGTACGCGTGGTACATGAGCATTTCGAAACCGTACTCACCGTGTGACGTCTCACGACGCGCAGCAGATCGTAAACAGGTTCTCAGGCGCTGCGCGCGGCCGGCGGCTGCGCCAGCACCGTGCGGCAGTGGTTTTCCAGGCGGGTGATTTCTTCCAGTACGGCGTCGATGTCGCGGCGCTGTTCTTCCAGCAGGCGGCGGCGTTCCAGCACCAGGTCCAGCAGTTTTTGCGACTGGCTGGCCTCGTCGTGGGCCTGTTCGTACAGGTCCAGGATTTCGCGGATGTCGGACAGCGACAGGCCGATGCGCTTGCCGCGCAGGATCAGCTTGAGCCGGGCGCGGTCGCGGCGGTTGAACACCCGCTGGCGGCCGTCGCGCTGCGGTTCTATCAGGCCCTGTTCCTCGTAGAAGCGGATGGTGCGCAGGGTGACGTCGAAATCGCGCGCCAGGTCGGAGATGCTGAAGAATTCGGGTTCGGTCATGGTGTGTTCCAGGGCAAGCGGCGATTGTAGCTTTTTTTTAACGCGTTCTCAGCCCTAGCATGATTTACGTTTACGTAATCGTCAACTTGTGGGATGAATGAAAAAAACAACAGCAATGCGTACCGTCCACCAGGAGAGAGAGATTCGATGACCTTGCCCAGCTATGTCCACGGCGCCAGCCCGCAGCCCTTGATCGGCCAGACCATAGGCCAGTTATTCGACCAGACCTGCCGCGAGCACGCCCGCCGTGAAGCGCTGGTGGTGCGCCACCAGCAGATACGCTGGAGTTACGAGGAATTGCAGGAACAGGTGGAGCGGCTGGCTTGTGGGCTGATCCGGCTGGGGCTCAAGCCCGGCGACCGCATCGGCATCTGGTCGCAGAACAACGCGGAATGGGTGTTGACCCAGTTCGCCACCGCCAAGGCCGGCCTGATCATGGTCAATATCAACCCGGCCTATCGCCGCTCCGAGCTGGAGTACGCGCTGAGCAAGGTGGGTTGCCGCGCATTGATCCTGTCGCCTAGTTTCAAGAGCAGCGATTACCTGGCGATGGCGGCCGATCTGCTGCCGGAGCTGGCCGCCAGCGAGCCGGGCCGGCTCAAGTCCGCGGCCATGCCGCAGCTGGAAATCGTCATTCGTCTGGGGCAGCAGCGCACGCCGGGCATGCTCAATTTCGCCGATCTGATGGCCGCGCCGTCGGCCGAGGAAAAGCAGGGCCTGCAAAGCCTGGGCGAGACGCTGCAGTTCGACGACGTGATCAATATCCAGTTCACCTCCGGCACCACCGGCAGCCCCAAGGGCGCCACCCTCAGCCATCACAACATCCTGAACAACGCATACTTCGCCGGCGCGGCGATGGCCTTCGGTCCGGACGACCGGCTGTGCATCCCGGTGCCGCTCTACCATTGCTTCGGCATGGTGCTGGGCACCTTGCTGTGCCTGAGCCACGGCGCGACCATGGTGTTTCCGGCGGAGAGCTTCGACGCGCAGGAGGTGTTGCGCACAGTGCAGGAGGAGGGCTGCACCGGCCTGCACGGGGTGCCGACGATGTTCATCTCGGTGCTGGACCGGCCGGACTTCTCCGATTATGACGTGTCCACGCTGCGCACCGGCATCATGGCGGGCAGCCCGTGTCCGATCGAGGTGATGAAGCGGGTGACCAGTCAGCTCAATATGAGCCAGGTGACCATAGGCTACGGCATGACCGAAACCAGCCCGCTGAGCTTCCAGAGCGCCACCGACACGCCGCTGGACAAGCGCGTGGCCACGGTGGGGCGCATTCATCCGCATGTGGAAGTGAAGATCGTGGACGTGGAAGGCCGCATCGTGCCGCGCGGTCAGAGCGGCGAGTTGTGCACGCGCGGTTATTCGGTGATGCCGGGCTATTGGGGCGACCCGGCCAAGACCGCGGAGGCGATAGACGCCGCCGGCTGGATGCGCACCGGCGATCTGGCGGAGATGGACGCGGACGGCTATGTCAACATCGTCGGCCGGGTCAAGGACATGGTGATCCGCGGTGGCGAGAACATCTATCCGCGCGAGGTGGAGGAGTTTCTCTACCGCCACCCCAAGATTCAGGACGTGCAGGTGATCGGGGTGCCGGACGAGCGCTTCGGCGAGGAGTTGTGCGCGTGGATCCGGCTGCGCGACGGCGAAAGCGCCGATGCCGACGATATCCGTGCTTTTTGCCAGGGGCAGATCGCGCATTACAAGATTCCGCGCTACATCGAATTCGTCGATAGTTTCCCGATGACCATCACCGGCAAGATCCAGAAGTTCGTGATGCGCGAGAAAATGAAGCAGAAGCTGGGGCTGGCGGACGGCAAAACCGCCTGACCCGTCTCAAACAATGGGCGCAAAAGCCCCGGCTCGCCGGGGCTTTTTGGCTTACAATGCCGCCAGACTGATCTTTAAGCTGAGGAATCCATCATGACTACCGTATTCAACGACGCCGATCTGCTGCGTCTGGAAAACCTGCTGACCCCCTTGTCCGCCAGCGGCAGCACCATGCGCCCGGACGAAGTGCAGGGCTTTTTCGCCGCGCTGGCGTGCGGTCCGGACGCGGTGGACGCCGATTTCTGGCTGGAGGAAGTGCTGGGCGACGCGCCGGCCTTCGAGAACGCGGACGACGCGGCGGAACTGAAAACCCTGCTGCAGAAGCTGTACGACGCCACCGCCGCCGCGCTGGCGGCCGGCGATGAGCTGGACCTGATCCTGTACGCGGAAGACGACAGCGACAGCGACGAGCCGGATTACTGGCCGTGGGCCAACGCCTTCCTCTACGCGCTGGACGTGGTGGACACCGATTGGTTCGAAGTGGCCGACGAGGACGAGGGCTTCGAAAGCCTGATGATGCCGATGCTGGTGTTGGGCGGCGCTTTCGAGCAGGAAGACGGCGAAGACCTGCTGACCTTCAGCGACGAGGAAGTGGAAGGCTACAAGGAAGAGCTGCTGGAAGCGCTGGGCGCGGTTCACACCTACTGGCGCGCCAAGGCGCAGGCGCCCAGCACCGTGCGCCGCGAAGGCGACAAAGTGGGCCGCAACGATGCCTGCCCGTGCGGCAGCGGCAAGAAGTACAAGGCCTGCTGCGGCCGCAACTGATTCCGCCAGCCGGAAGCAGGATCAAAAAAGGAAGCCCGCGGGCTTCCTTTTTTCATGCGCGCCGCGGCGATCAAACCGAGGCCGCGGCCTTGCGCTGCCGCGCGCGGGCGGCTTCCTGGGCGTTGAGGCGGTCGATGTAGTCGAACACGTCCAGCAGCGAGGTGGTCATCGTCAGCACTTGCCCCAGGGTGTTGAAGAAGCCTTCCCAATAACCGCTGGCGGCGCTGTCGTCGCTGAAGTCGATGTCGGCGGCGATCTGGCCCAGCAGGGTATGGGCTCCGCAACCGGGGTTGTCCTGCAGATACTTGATGAAATGTCCGGCGAACTCGCGGCCCAGCAGGCGCGCGGCGTGGCGGTCGTCCGTGGGCGGCACTTGCCAGCAATGGAAGCCGCGGCGGTTGGGCGCGCTGGCGGCGAAGGGCAGCTCCGCGCGGGGCACGGGGTCCGGGTCCGGGCGGTAATGGCGGCGGGATGG
The DNA here is from genome assembly GCF_021129195.1 of Chromobacterium aquaticum. Taxonomy (GTDB): domain Bacteria; phylum Pseudomonadota; class Gammaproteobacteria; order Burkholderiales; family Chromobacteriaceae; genus Chromobacterium; species Chromobacterium aquaticum. Next base: position 7,849 of record NZ_JAJOHW010000142.1, read on the forward strand.
GGTTGTGATCGACATGATCTCCTCCGTGTAGCGGTTTTTCATCGCCACCTCCGCGGCCAAGCAGAGGTGGCAGACCGAACAGGGTTGGCCGACCGGACTACACGACTCCGGCACACCCGCGAGGGTGTCCCCACCCGGCCCGCCATTGTGAGCGCGCACGAGTGCAGCGATCCCGGCGCAAAGGTCAAGCGCGTGATCGCAGTGTAGTTTGTCGGACGGCCAAGTCCGGTGCCGCGAGGAACGGCACGGCAGCGATTGTGCACAGCCGGCGATGGACCGGTCAAGGCGCAGTCTGGGCGCAAACGCCCGTCAATGCTCGCTTACGCGGCCGGTATCGGCGCTGGGCGGCAAATAGCCTGCCGGCAAGCCCGGATGGATGCGGCGATGAAAAAGCGGCGCGTTCCCGTGGGGAGACGCGCCGCGTGCCTGGCGGTGAGCTTAGCTGTTCAGCGCCGGGTAGTCGGTATAACCGTGAGCGTCGCCGCCGTAGAAGGTCGCCGGGTCCGGCGGGTTCAGCGGCGCGCCGCTTTGCAGGCGCTCGGCCAGGTCCGGGTTGGCGATATAGCTGCGGCCGAAGGCGGCGGCGTCGATATAGCCTTGGCGGATCAGGGTTTCCGCTTTTTCCGCGGTATAGGCGCCGGCGCCTATGATCACGCCCGGATAACGCTGGCGCAGCGCCTGGCGGAAGCTCTCGTCCAGCACCGGGCCGCCGGCCCAGTCCGGTTCCGAGATGTGCAGGAAGGCCAATTTGCGCTTGGCCAGCTCCTCGGCCAGATAGAGCGCCATCTCCAGCTGATCGGTATTGCTGATGCCGTTGAAGACGCCCAGCGGCGAGATGCGGATGCCCACGTGCTCGGCGTCCCATTCCGCCACCACCGCGTCCACCACTTCCAGCAGGAAGCGCGCGCGATTGGCCACGCTGCCGCCGTATGCATCGGTGCGGACATTGGCCTGCGGCGACAGGAACTGGTCCAGCAGATAGCCGTGGGCGCCATGGATTTCCACCAGGTCGAAGCCGGCGCGGCGCGCGTTGTCGGTGGCGCGGCGGTAGTCTTCCAGGATGTCGGCCAGCTCGGATACTTCCAGCGCGCGCGGGGTGTCGCACTGCTCGCGCACCAGGCTGCCGTCGGCGGCGCGGATATTGGTGCGGCTGTCCGCCTGGATCGCCGACGGCGCCACCGGCGCTTCGCCGTCCGGCTGCAAGGAACGGTGAGAAATGCGGCCGGTGTGCCACAGTTGCAGCGCGGTCAGGCCGCCCTTGGCGTGCACCGCGGCGTTGACCTTGCTCCAGGCTTCCACTTGCGCCTCGCTGTAGATGCCGGGCGCGCCGGCATAACCCTTGGCGGTGGGGGAGATGTGGGTGCCTTCGGCCACGATCAGGCCGGCGCCGGCGCGCTGGGCGTAATAGGTTTCCGCCAGCGCGGTGGGCACGTCGCCCGGTTCGGTGTTGCGCAGCCGGGTCAGCGGCGCCATCGCCACGCGGTTTTTCAGGGTCACGGCGCCTACGCGCAGCGGGGTGAACAGTTTGTCAGCTTGCATTGCGGTTTCCTTGGCTCATTGCGAATAAAACGGGCGGGCGCGATCACTGATCGAAGCCGAAACCCTGTTTGCGCGCCACCGGCGCGACCTGCGGGAAATACACCTGGCGGTAGTACTGCGCGGTGTTGGCCGACCAAGGCTGGCCGTCGGTGCGCTGGATGGTCTGCCAGTAGTCCATGATGTCGGCATCGTATTGCGCGATCATAGCCGGCAGTTCCGCCGCCTGGTAGCGCTCGCGGTGCACGAAGCTGGCGCGCGGCAGCCGTGGCTTGATCGTGCTGTCCTGATCGGCGTAGCCCAGCACCACGCCCACCAGCGGGAAAGTCAGTTCCGGCAGCTCCAGCAGTTCCACCATGGCCTGCGGGTCGCGGCGGATGCCGCCGATGGGCACCACGCTGAGGCCGGCGGAGCGAGCCGCGGTCATGATGTTGCCCAGCGCGATGCCGGCGTCCACCGCGCCGACGGCGAAGGCTTCCACGCTATTGTGTATCACTTGCTCGTCGCCGGCCTTTTCCACGCCGATGCGGGTCTTGTAAAAGTCCGGGACGATGGCGACGAAGACTGGCGCCTGGGCGATCCACGGCTGGCCGCCGGCGATCTCGGCGATTTTCCGGCGACGCTCCAGGTCCTGTACCACCACCAGCGATACTTGCTGGCCATTGATGGAGGTGGGGCTTTTCCAGGCGGCGTCCAGCACCGCGTCCAGCACCTCGGTCGGGATGGGCTTGTCCTGGTAGCTGCGCACGCTGCGGTGTTCCCGCATCAGTTGCAGTGTCGAGTTCATGCTCGGTGTTCCTTAAAGTAGACCAGTCGTCTAGTTGTTGCTTCAAAATAACCCGCTCCGGGGAGCGGGGTGTGCTCGGCGCTGTTCCGTCTTGTTTACGGAGCGCGCAAAATCTGTTGCGTGTGCGCCATCGCCGCCAGCAGCGGGGCGCGCGAATGTTGGGTCTTGAACAGCAGCGCGCTGCCCACCCACAAGCTGTACAGCGCGCTGGCGGTTTCGTCCGGCAGCAGGTCCGGCAGCAGCGAGCCTTCCTGCTGGCCGCGGCGGATGCAGGCGGCCAGGTTGCGCACCACGAAGCTCATGCCCTCGGCCAGCGCTTCGCGCATCGGCTCGGACAAGTCGGACACCTCGGCGGCCAGCTTCACCGCCAGACAACAGCGTTGCGGCTCGTCGCAGCGATGGGTTTCCAGCCAGCCGTCGAAATAATGCAGTAGGCAATCGCGCGCGCTGCCGGCGTCCTTGGACAGAAACTGCACCAGTCTGCCGTCGTATTTCTCGAAGTAACGGCGCAGCAGCTCCACTCCATAGCCTTCCTTGCTGCGGAAGTAATGGTAGAACGAACCCTTGGGCACGCCGGCGGTGCCGAGGATTTCCGCCAGTCCCACGGCGGAGAAGCTCTTGCCGAGGATGATGGCTTCGCCGGTGGCGAGCAGGTGTTCGCGGGTGTCTGAAAACTGCTTGGGTCGTGACATGGGCTGAAGTCTACTAGACCGGTCGTCTAGTTTCAAGGGGAAATTGCAAACAGCGGCTATTGTATCAGCATGGCATTACAGTCGCCACTATTGATAATAAGAATCATTATTAATTAGAATGCTGGTTTTTGCGCCTGAAGCGCGCCGTTGCGAGAGGAAATCGCTATGAAGTCGATCTGGAAACTGCTGCTTATCGCGCTATTGAGCGGCTGTGCCGCGCTGGCGCCGGAAACCGAGCCGGCCGGCGATCCGCCCGGCCGCATCGTGGACCTGCGCAGCGGCGCGACGCTGCCGCCGGCGCAACTGCTGCGGCAATTGGCGGACACGCCGCGGCTATTGGTGGGGGAGAAGCACGATAACCGCGAGCACCACCGCATCGAGCGTTGGCTGGCGACGGAGCTGGCGGCGCGGCGGCCGCAGGGCAGCGTGCTGCTGGAGATGCTGACCCCGTCGCAGCAGGCCAAGGTGGAACAGGCGCAGGCCGGGCTGCGCGCCGGCCAATCCTGGTCCGGCGAGGCGCTGGCGCAGGCGGTGGACTGGCAGCCGGGCTGGCCGTGGCCGCTGTACGGCAAGCTGGCCGAGCATTTGCTGCGCGCGCCTTACCCCTTGCTGGCGGCCAATCTGGATAGAAACGAGATGCAGGCGGTGTACCGCAGCCAGGTGCAATTGCCGGGCCAGGCGTCCACGCGGCCGGAAGTGCGTGCCAAGCTGAGCGAATTGATCCGCGAGGAGCACGGCGGGGAGGTCAAGGCCGAACATCTGGCTTCGATGCTGGCGGTGCAGCAGGCGCGGGACCGACGCATGGCGGAACGGCTGCTGGCCGCGCCGGCGCCGGCCTTGCTGATTGCTGGCGCTTACCATGCCGCCGCCGACATCGGCGTGCCACTGCATGTGCGCGACTTGCAGCCGCAAGCGCCGCTGCGGGTGCTGATCTTGGCGGAGGAGGGCATGAAGCTGGACGCGCGCCAGGGCGATTACGCCTGGTTCGTCGCGCCGGCCCGGCCTTGACCCTGGTCTTTGCGCTGCGGCAATATATTGATAATGATTCTCATTACGTATAACATTCTCAACTCGAACAAATAGACTTTCGCTTGGATTTCCGATGATGAACACCATGAAACGAGCGGCGGTGGGCTGCGCGCTGGCAGGCGCGTGCTGGCCGCTGACGGCGCTGGCGGGGACCGGCG
>NZ_JAJOHW010000143.1 GCF_021129195.1 Chromobacterium aquaticum
GCCCAGGCCGGCGGCGCGGTCCGGCCGGCTCAGCAATTCCGCCGCCGCAGCAGCCAGTTGCGCGGCGTCCTCGCCCAGCAGGCAGTCGCGGCCATGCTGCAAGGCCAGGCCGCTGACGCCCTGCGGCGTGCTCAGCAACGGCAGGCCGGCCGCCAGCGCCTCCAGCACCTTGAGCTTGGAGCCGCCACCTTCGCGCAGCGGCGCGATGAAGGCCGCGGCGCGGCCTTGCTGCGGCGGCAAGGCCGGCACGAAGCCCTGCCATTCCAGCCGCGCGTCCGGCCAGCGCCGCGCCCAGCTCTCCGGCATCGCGTGGCCGCACACCGCCAGCCTTGCCTGCGGCAGCCGCCGCCACAGCCGCGGCATGATCTCGCCGGCCAGCCATTCCACCGCGTCGCGATTGGGCGGGTATTCGAAATTGCCGACGAAGAGCAGGCGCTGGCTGTCCAGCGCCGGCCGCACCGCGGCGAAGGCGGCCGCGTCCACGCCATTGATCACCACGTCCACCAGCCGGCCGCTGCGCCGGGACATCTCCGCGGCGTCTTCCCAGGTGACGGCGGCGACGCGCTCGGCCGCGCCCAGCGCGGTTTCCTCCCAGCGCCGGTAGCGCCAGCGGTCCCACAGCACGAAGGGAGCCAGCCAGCGCGGCAGGCCCTGGTAGGTGGCCGCGCCCAGCGTGGATTCGACATTGTGCTCGGTCAGCACAAAGGGCTGACGGCGGCGGCGCAGCTCCGGCAGAAAGGGTTGCAAGGCGTAGCTGTGCTCGATCTGCACCACGTCCCACGGCTGCTCCAGCAGTTCGCCGAAGGTGCGGCGCAACGCCGGCGCCAGGCCATTGACGCTGGCCAGCAGCGGATAGGGCGCCAGGGCGGCGGCCAACAGGGTCAGCGGGTGTTTGAGCGGCCGGCGCGGCAGCACGATCAGCCGCTCGGCCACGCTTTCCAGTTGGCTGCGGCTATCGGCGCCAAGCGCGTCCTTGCTCTGCGCCAGCACGGTGATGCGGTGGCCGCGCGCGCTGAGCGCGCGCAGCAAGTGGAATTGGCGCAGCTTGCCGCCGCTGGTGGTGGGCCAAGGCAGATAGGGCAAGGTCCACAAAATGCGCAGCGGCGGGCCGCCGGCGACGCTGGCAACGGGCTGCACATTCATTCTCGCCACTCCAGGATTTGCAATTGCGGCTTCACCGCCACCTTCAGCAGGCCGCCGACGGCGCGCAGCGCCTGCCGGCCGCCGCTCAAGGGCTGGTGCAGCGTGGCGCGGGGGATGCCCGGCAGCCGCGCCGCGCCGCCGCTCGCGCTCCAGAACATCCACAGCCGCGTGCCGTCCGGCTTGCGCCAGCCAATGCTATAGAGATCATCCGGCGCGGCGTCCAGCTGCGGCGCCGGCGCCGGATTCAGCCTGGGACCGGTGGCGGCGAGGAAGCGCGCCAGCGCTTGGTAGGCCGGCTTGGGCTTGCCGGCAAGGTCCAGCAGGCCGTAGCCGCGGTCGCGCACGCTGGCGCGCTGGTCCAGGTCCGACAGCGCGAATAGGAAGATGCGGTCGTAATCCAGCGCGCTCATCAGCGCCAGCCGGCGCAACAGATAATCCGCCTGGCCGTCGCGGCCGATCAGCTCCTGCTCTTCCTTGGGGCCGGCGTAGCTGGACCAGCCCCATTCGGTGGCCCAGATCGCCGGCGCCTTGACCTGGCGCAGCCGGGCGTTGATCTGCTGCGCGCGCAGCACGAAGTCGCGCGCCTTGGGATCGTCGCCTTCCGGCTGCTGGCTATAGGGGTGGTAGGCGACGATGGCGCCCAGGTCCAGCCCGCCCTTCTTGCCCAGTTCTTCCAGCATCAGGCCGCCGCGCACCGGCATCTGGCTGTAGTAGGCCATGCCGGCCATCACCACCGGCTTGCCGGGCGCGGCGCTGCGCAGCGCTTCCGCGCTGGCCTGCAGCAGACGGCCATAGCCTTCCGGGCTGGGCAGCGGCCGCCAGAAGCCGGGCAGATTGGGCTCGTTCCACACCTGCCAGGCGTCCACCGCCGGATAGCGCTTGGCCAGCATGGCCATGCGCATGGCGAACACCTTGTTGTCCTTGGGCGGGAACTGGTCGCTGGGGCCAAGCAGCGGCAGCGCGCTGCTGGCGAAGGGAGCGGAGCCCACCAGGTAGAACACCGATTTGAGCCGCTGCCCCTTCAGCGTGTCCACCAGTTGATCCAGCGGCGCGAACACGAACTGGTTTTCCTTGGGTTCGTGGCGGTCCCAATGCAGGTCCACCCGCACCCATTCCAGGCCCAGCGCCTTGAGCTGCTGGATCTGGCCTTGGTATTGCTCCGGCGTGAACCACAGGAAATGAGCGTTGACGCCGAGGAAGTCGCGCCACACCACCGGCCGCGCGGCGGTCAGCCGGGTTTGTTCCGCCGGGGCAACGGCGCTGAACACGCAGCTCAGCAACAGAACGAGGCAGCGAGCGAGTTTAGTCATGACCGCGCTCCGTCAGCACCGCCTCGAACAGGCGGCGGAACTGCGCGGCCACGCTGGGCCAGGCGCGCTCGGCGCCCAGTTCGCCGGCGCTGGCGCTGTGCCGCGCCAGCCGCTGCGGTTCCAGCAGCAGGCCGCGCAGCGCCCAGGCCAGCGCGGCGCTGTCGCCCTGTGGATAGACTTCGCCATTGCCGTGGGCGGCTTCTTCGGCAAAGGCGCGCGCATTGGAACAGACCACGCCGCGGCCGCAGGCGGCGGCCCAGGACAAGGCGCCGCTGGTGCCGCGCATCTGGCCCAGCCAGGCCAGCTTCCGCGATTCGCGGTAGGGCAGCACCATGGTGTGATGAGCCTGGATCAGCGCCGGAATCTGCTCCGGGGGCAGGTTCAGCCGCCAGTCCAGCATATTGCGGCGCAAGCCCAGGCGGATGGCGTGCTGACGCAGGCTGTCCAGATAGGAGCCGGAGCGGCCGAAGGCGATGTCGGGCGCCGCGCCGCCGGCCAGGGTCAGCCGCACCCGGTCGCGGGTGTCCGGCTCTTCCTGCAATAACGCCAGCGCGTCGAGCAGGTCTTCTATGCCCTTGCCGCGATAGATGAAGCCGAAGTAGAGCAGCCGCAGCGGACCCTCCGGCGGCAAGGGCGGCAGCGGCGCGGCCGGCAGCGCCTGGTTGCCGTGCGGAATGCGGGCGACGCGTTCGGCCGGCAGCCGCATGCGCCGGGCCAGGCAGTCGGCGCCGGTATCGGTCAGCGTCACCAGCCGCGCC
>NZ_JAJOHW010000144.1 GCF_021129195.1 Chromobacterium aquaticum
GCTTGATACACGCTGCCGATGCGCGCGCGCAAGGCGCGCAAGGCGCGGCGCGGCAAGCACCAGGGATCGTCGCCCAGCAGCCGCGCCGTGCCGCTATCCGGGCGCAGGCCGGTGTTGGCCAGCAAGAGCAGGGTGCTCTTGCCGGCGCCGGACGGACCGATCAGAGCCGCCTGCTCGCCGGCGGCAAGCTGCAGATCGATGTCGCGCAGAATGGCGGCGCCGCCCAGGCTCAGGCCGACGCCGCGAAGCTCCAGGCTCACTTCAGCAGCCCGGCGGCCGTGGCGGCGGCTTCTATGCCCTTATAGTTGTCCGGCTTGGTGGGAATGAAGCGGCTGGCGCGCTGCAGATCCAGCACGGCTTTCTGTTCCGGGTTCTTGGCGTCCAGCTTGAGGAAGGCTTGGCGGATCTTGTCCTGCAAGCCCTTGTCCATGCTGCCGCGCACCGTCCAGTTGTAGTCGTAGTAGGCCGGGGTGGTGGCGATCACGCGCACCTTGGCGCTATCCACCTTCTTGCTTTCCACCAGCTTCTGCCACACCGAGCTGTTCAGCACGCCGGCTTCCACCTTGCCGGCGGCGACCCAGGCCACGGTGGCGTCGTGGGCGCCGGAATAGGCGACGTTCTTGAAGAAGCTTTCCGGCTTGATGCCGTCCTTCTGCATGAAGTAGCGCGGCATCAGGTGGCCGGAGGTGGAGGAGGCGGAGCCGAAGGCGAAGCTGTCGCCCTTCAGCTCCTTCAGGCTCTTGGCCGGGCCGCTGGTGATGAAGGTGGAGGTGAACTTGCTGTCCTCCTCGCGCTGCACCAGCGGCACCACCTTGCCGCGCTGGCTGGCCTGCACATAGGTGAAGCCGCCCAGCCAGGCCATGTCCAGCTTGTCCGAGGTCAGCGCGGTGACCACGCCGGCGTAGTCCGACACCGGCACGAACTGCACCTTGATGCCCAGCTCTTTTTCCAGATACTGGCCCAGCGGCGCGAACTTGCGCTGCAGCTCGGTGGGGGATTCGTCGGGGATGGCGGAGACCTTGAGCACGGTCTGGGCGGCGTTGGCCAGGGTGGCGGCGGCCAGCAGCGCGCCGGCCAGCGTCAGTTTGATGGCGGTCATGGCAGTGTTTTCCTCTATTGCGGGCGAAAAGCCGCAAGGGCTAGGGATTCAAAAAGGCCAGTCATTAAGACTGGCCTTGAAGCGGCGGACTAAAAACCGCCGTGTATGGCAAGCATTCTAGCCTAGCCCGGCTCAGGCCGCCTTGCGCTTGCCGAACAGGTAGAACAGCGCCAGGCCGATCACGATCATCGGCAGGCTCAGCCACTGGCCCATGCTGATCACGTCGGACTGGCCGAAGATGCCGGCGTCCGGGGTGCGGAAGTATTCGCTGCCGAAGCGCGCCAGGCCGTAGCCGATCAGGAACAGCGCCGACACCTGGCCGCGCGCGCGCGCCTTGGCGCTGAAGCACCACAGCAGCGCGAACAGCGCCAGGCCTTCCAGCGCGAACTCGTACAGCTGCGACGGATGGCGCGGCAGGCCGCCGTAGTTGAGCAGGGTCACCATCAGGTCGGACGATTGCTGCGCCTGGATCAGATCATCCATCTTGGCCTGCGGAAACAGCATCGCCCACGGCAGCTTGGGATCGGCCACCCGGCCCCACAGCTCGCCGTTGATGAAATTGCCGATGCGGCCGGCGGCCAGGCCCAGCGGCACCAGCGGCGCGATGAAGTCGGTGACTTCCCAGAAGCTGCGGCCGTGCTTGCGCGCGAACAGCGCCACGCCGAGCAGCACGCCGATGAAGCCGCCGTGGAAGGACATGCCGCCTTTCCACACCATCAGAATCTCCAGCGGATGGCTGAAATAATAGCCGGGCTGATAGAACAGCACCTCGCCCAGGCGGCCGCCCAGCACCACGCCGACGGCGCCGTACATCAACAGATCGTCCAGCAGCTTGGAGGTGAGGAAGGCGTGGCCGCGCTTGATGCGGTAATTGCCCAGGATCAGGAAGCTGGCGAAGCCCAGCAAGTACATCAGGCCGTACCAATGAATGGCCAGCGGGCCCAGCTGGATGGCCACGGGGTCGAACTGCGGATGAATGATCATTTGTCAGCCGTGTGCGTTTGCGGTAAAAGAATGTGGACGGATTATATGGGAAAGCGTTCCCACGCGTCGCGCGGCCCACCCGCCGCCCGGCGCATTTTTGCCTTGAGCTCCCCGGCACCCGGAGCCAGGCGGCCCGGCCTTAAAGCAGGCCAGGCCAGGAGCGCCTTTCCGCCCATGTAGAGATTAAGGAATCAGCAATGCCCCAATACCGCTCCCGCACTTCCACCGCCGGCCGCAATATGGCGGGTGCCCGCGCTCTATGGCGCGCCACCGGCATGAAGGACGATGACTTCGGCAAGCCCATCATCGCCATCGCCAACAGCTTCACCCAGTTCGTGCCCGGCCATGTGCACCTGCACAATATGGGTCAACTGGTGGCGCGGGAAATCGAACGCGCCGGCGGCGTGGCCAAGGAATTCAACACCATCGCCATCGACGACGGCATCGCCATGGGCCACGGCGGCATGCTCTACAGCCTGCCCAGCCGCGACCTGATCGCCGACAGCGTGGAATACATGGTCAACGCCCACTGCGCCGACGCGCTGGTGTGCATCTCCAACTGCGACAAGATCACCCCCGGCATGCTGATGGCGGCGATGCGCCTGAACATCCCGGTGGTGTTCGTCTCCGGCGGCCCGATGGAAGCCGGCAAGGTGCAGTGGGGCAACGACATCCGCAAGCTGGACCTGGTGGACGCGATGGTGGAAGCCGCCAATAGCGCGGTGTCCAACGAGGACGTCGAGCGCGTGGAGCGTTCCGCCTGTCCCACCTGCGGCTCCTGCTCCGGTATGTTCACCGCCAACTCCATGAACTGCCTGACCGAGGCGCTGGGCCTGTCCCTGCCCGGCAACGGCAGCCTGGTGGCCACGCACGCGGACCGCAAGGAATTGTTCCTGCGCGCCGGCCGCCTGATCGTGGACATCACCAAGCGCCATTACGAACAGGACGACGCCAGCCTGCTGCCGCGCGCGATCGCCACCAAGGCCGCGTTCGAGAACGCGATGAGCCTGGACGTGGCCATGGGCGGCTCCACCAATACCGTGCTGCATCTGCTGGCGGCGGCGCAGGAAGCCGGCGTGGACTTCAAGATGGCGGACATCGACCGCATCTCGCGCTCGGTGCCGTGTCTGGCCAAGGTGGCGCCGGCCACCCAGAAATACCATATGGAAGACGTGCATCGCGCCGGCGGCGTGGTGGCCATCCTGGCCGAGCTGGACCGCGCCGGCCTGATCCGCCGCGAGGTGCCCACCGTGCACAGCGCCACGCTGGGCGAGGCGCTGGAAGCCTGGGACATCTGCCGCCACGGCGAAGACAGCGAAGCGCGGCGCTTCTACCGCGCGGCGCCGGGCGGCGTGCCCACCACCATCGCCTTCTCGCAGTCCATGCGTTACCCGACGGTGGACGACGACCGCGCCGAGGGCTGCATCCGCGACCGCGAGCATGCTTACTCCCAGGATGGCGGCCTGGCGGTGTTGGCCGGCAATATCGCCGAGCGCGGCTGCATCGTCAAAACCGCCGGTGTCGACGACTCCATCCTCAAGTTCAATGGCCGCGCCCGCATCTTTGAAAGCCAGGACGCGGCGGTGGAGGCCATCCTGGCCGACCGCATCGTGGCCGGCGACGTGGTGGTGATCCGCTATGAAGGCCCCAAGGGCGGCCCCGGCATGCAGGAAATGCTGTATCCCACCAGCTATCTGAAATCCAAGGGCCTGGGCAAGGATTGCGCCTTGCTGACCGATGGCCGCTTCTCCGGCGGCACTTCCGGCCTGTCCATCGGCCATGTGTCGCCGGAAGCGGCCGAGGGCGGCGCCATCGGCCTGGTGGAAGAGGGCGACCGCATCGAGATCGACATCCCGGGCCGCTCCATCCGCCTGGCGGTCAGCGATGAAACGCTGGCGGCGCGGCGCGCGGCGATGGAAGCCAAGGGCCGCGACGCGTGGAAACCGCTGGGCCGCGACCGCGTGGTCAGCCCGGCCTTGCGCGCCTACGCGGCGATGACCACCAGCGCCGACACTGGCGCGGTGCGCGATGTGACGCAAGTAGAACGCCGTTGATATTTGTCATATTTCCGTAACTCGTTTACGGATAGCATGTGGGCCGTACGGTTTTTTACCGTGCGGCCCATTGTTTTTTGCGTGGCAGCAACCATCTGCTCCTCATCGGCGCTGCGCCGCCGCCAGCCTTCCCCAGTCGCCCGTTCACGGTGACGTCTTTGTCTTGTTCATTTGTTTTCGAATCCAACAGTTCTTCCTTGTCAGTTTTCCTAAATTTTCACAAACGAAATCCGTTCTAATGCTGTTAGTCATATGTTTCGCTCGTTTAAATCTAAATGGCATGGGTTGGGCTTGCGGCGCGGACGGGACGAGGCGGGCTGGAGATCGGGATAAAGGAGCGCGCGGGGAGCGTGAAAGGGTGGCGGCAGGCAAGTTTCCTTGCTACACGAATTTTAATAATTTGATTGATTAACAGAAGCTTAGCGTTTGCTTAGCATGGGGCTTCGCCGAAAAAAGGCAAAAAAAATGCGCGGTACCGTTAGGTCCGCGCCAAGTCTACAAAGGAGAAATAGAGGAGAAACTATCAAGAAGCAATTGCTGCATCTCAACGAGAACGAATTATCCAGATTGCGGTATCGAGTGTCAACATGTTGTTTTTCGCAAATGTGTGAAATTATAATTTTCTGTCGCTGATCTGGTACATCGCTACTGGAATCGCCACTGTCGCGGCGCACCATGGGCGCCGCAGCTGTGCCAAAATAGCGGTTTTCCGATTGCCGCAGGATTCCCCTTCATGGACGCCGTACGCCATACCCTCCCTGATCCGCGCCAGTACCACCCGCAAGTGGCGCTGACCAATATGCTGATCCACAACGCCCAGTCGGCGTTGAACGCCAAGACCGAGTCCGACCGGGAAATGTGGTTCTCCGCGGTGCGCGACGCGATGGCCGAGATGTTGGCGCGCGGCGAACTGCTGTCCATCTCGGTGGCGCTGGCCATGGTGCCGTCTCAGCAATGCTATCAACTGGTGTGGGACGCGCTGCGCGACGCGGCGGAAAACACTGGCGGCGGTCGCGCCATCGTCTTCGCGATGCCGCTGGTGCTGGTGGCCGGCAGCAAGAACCAGACCACGCTGCCGGGCGAGATCGCCGATGTGGCCGGCCTGAACCAATTGCTGCGCGAGCATGGCGTGTTCGCCGCCGATGCCGATGTCGCGCTGGGCGGCGCGCTGCTGCATCCTGACAGCGTGGTGGGGTTGGACTCTGCTCAGCTCTATAAGCTGAACCGCGATCCGGCCCATGCGCGCGCGCTGCTGCCGCAGCAGCCGGCGCCGGTCACGGTGAAGGAAGAGGGCGTGTTCCTGCGCTATCTGCTGGGCGTGGCGATCCAGCCGGAAGGCGCCGAGCCACCGCTGCGCCTCGGTGGCGCGGTGGGCGCTTGGGGCATGCCGCTGATGAAGTTCCTGGGCGAGCAATTGAAGGCCGACGGCGTGACGCTGTTCCCCATCGCCCGCCCGCCGATGCCGGCGATGCAGGCGATGGTGGCCGGCAACTACGCTCGCTTCGAGGTGGCGATGCAGGTGTTCGCCAGCAGCCAGATCCGCCGCCTGCGTGAACTGAGCAAGGAGCCGGTGGCCATCCTGTCCGCCCACGACAATGGCGAATTGCACATCACCCTGTCCGCCGCGGGCGACGAGCGCAATTGGGAAGCCTTCGTCTGGCCGCTGGCGGCGCTGGACAATGTGCAGCTGATCGAGGAAAGCTTCCGCGAACTGATGGCGGAATGCCATGTGCGCGAAGTGCACGTGCTGGCGGAGCTGCATCCGGACAGCAAGGACGGCGTGCCGCTGTTCTTCACCGCTGACGATTTGTAAGCCTCGTCCCGCCTTGTCCGGTGATCACGCCCCGCCTCGAGCGGGGCTTTGTCATTGTGCTTATCGTTAGCGGCTAGCCGCAATCCGCCCATGGCGCGACGGCCAGCCGCGCCGCCAGGTAGTCGATCAAGGCCTGTACCCGCGCCGGCCGGCTGCGGCCCGGCGGCGTCAGGATGTAAAGCGCGATCGGGTCCACCTGCCAATCCATCATCACGGTTTCCAGTTCGCCGGCCTGCACATCCTGCCAGGCCAGGAATTCCGGCTGAAGCGCCAGGCCCAGGCCGGCGCGCAGCGCCGGCGTCAATGCCTCGGCGTTGTTGACCCGCAGCGGCGAGGGCATTTCCAGCGCGAACTCGCCTTCATCCGCGTGGCGGAAGCGCCAGAACTGCCCGCCGGGCGCGTTGCTGTACAACAGCGCGCGGTGTTCGGCCAACTCGCGGGGATGGCGGGGCCGGCCATAGCGCGCGAAATACGCCGGGGAGCCCACCAGCAGGATGCGCACCGCGCACAGGCGGCGGGCCAGCAGGCTGGAGTCGGCCAGCGAGGCGATGCGCAGCGCCACGTCCAGCCGTTTGGCCACCAGATCCACCTGCTCGTCGCTGAAGTGGAAGTCCAGCTCCACGTCCGGGTGGCGGGCCATGAACTCCGGCAGCAGCGGCGCCAGGTGGGACAGTCCGAAGGACATTGGCGCGGTGACCCGCACCGCACCGCGCAGGCTGGTGGATTGCTCGGCGATGTCCGCCTCCACCGCCTCGCCCTCCGCCAGGATGCGGCTGGCCCGCTCCAGCGCGGCGTGGCCGGCCTCGGTCAAGGACAGCCGCCGCGAGCTGCGGTGCAACAGTATGGTTTTCATCCGGGCCTCCAGGCGGGAAATCGCCTTGGACACCGTGGCCTGGGACAGCGTCAGTTCCGCGGCGGCGCGGGCGAAGGAGCCGCATTCCGCCACCTTGGCGAAAATAGCCCAGGCTTCCAGATCGGGGAGTCGTTTCATCATTGGATTCGCTTCAGGCGATGGATTCCAATTTTAACCATCAAACTGCAAGATAGCGCATTAATCATGTCAAAAATGGAAACTATGCAATTCCATATATCCCATTAACATAGCGTTGTCCGCTGCGTATAGTGGTTGCATCAGACGCGTCGCCGGGCAGGCGGCGCCTCGCCACAATACGGGAGGACAGCATGATAGAACATCGCTCTTTCGCCAGCCTGGGCGGAGCCCACCATGGCTGGTTGGACGCCAAATACCATTTTTCCTTCGCCGAATACCACGACCCGGCGCGCATGCATTGGGGCGCTCTGCGGGTGTGGAACGACGACACCATCGCGCCGGGCACCGGCTTTCCTCCACATCCGCATGCGGATATGGAAATCATCACTTATGTTCGTGAAGGCACGATCAGCCACCGCGACAACCTGGGCAATCAGGGCCGCACCGAGGCCGGCGATGTGCAAGTGATGAGCGCAGGCAGCGGCATTGTTCACTCTGAATACAATCTGGAAGCCGTCGACACCCGTATTTTCCAGATCTGGATCATGCCGGAGCGGCGCGGAGGCGAGCCGTCCTGGGGCAGCAAACCGTTTCCCAAGGAGGATCGCTCCGGCGCCTTCGTCGCTCTGGCCAGCGGCATGGACGGCGACGATCAGGCCTTGCCGATCCGTGCCGACGCCCGCGTGCTGGGCGCCACCCTCAAGGCCGGTGAGAGCATCGATTACCGGTTGGGCGCGCAGCGTTGCGCTTATCTGGTGCTGGCCCGTGGCCGGGTGGAAGTCAACGGCGTGGCGCTGCAAGCCCGCGACGGCGCGGCGATTAAGGACGAGGCGCTGTTGCGCATCGTCGCCAGCGAAGACGCCGAGCTGATTTTGGTGGATAGCCGGGAGTGAGGAGATGAAAGACAAAGCGCCGGGTATCCGGCGCTTTTTTCAAACCACGCGCAGTTTGCGCGTTGGCGGTTTCTTCGATGATGGTGGGTTGGATTCCACCTTGACCACAGTTCCTTTGGAACAAGCCTCACCGAGATCATGGCTTAGCTTAGCCAAGCTGTGGGCGGTGGTCTGGGACACATAGACCCGCTTCTTGGCATTGGGTGATTTAACGCTGTTTTTCATAGCCGATATACCCCGTATCCTCAAGTCCCACGCTGTGGATGGCGCTAAAGCCCAGTTCTCGGATGAGCAGCTGATTACAGTGACAAATCCTATCATAGAACCTGCCAAGCCCCGGAGCCGGCTTGTAAAAGTACTGCCTTGTTTCAGCTATAAGCCGACTATGGTAGACAACAATTTCAAGTAAATGTTGTCCAAAACTGAAAATCTGGCGGGGGTTGTCCAGGCGCCATGAGTCCGGCTCGTAGATATGGTCGCGGTTGATAGCATCGGCTCGCATGAACTTTACCAACCGGCTTGTGCGCATATCGGGTTCAAAGTCATGCGCCCAAGTCCGGATAAAGTCACGTACCTCCTGCTCATCGTCTCCAGGCACTTCTCCCGCCAGGCTGGCAAAATACATTAGGTAGCGATAGGCGCCAAAAACAAATGGCACGACTTCGAAGAAGCCATCGGCATGATGGGCTAAGGCGACACGGTAGATATTCCCCACCCACGCGGAGCGCTGATCCGGCGTGGGCGCACCTGCGAACCACTCCGTAGGCATGGCTTGGTTTTGATCCAGCCAAAACATTCATCTTTCTCCACTGAGACGAACCATTGGAAGAGGGCGCTTGCCACAAGATGAGATGCAAGCAAGGTCGTAACCCTTGCAAAGTGATCCATGGGTGCTTGGCATTGTTGCTTTATCCAATGCTGGGCTGCAAATCGCTGTGGCTTTGTCTCCTTGCCGGTGGGGTGTGGGGTCGATGGAAGTGGCGCGCGGGCGCTTGTCGTCACCTCTCGCAATTGCTTCACGTTAAGGATTTCGCTTCGGCATTTCGTGTAGAATGCCCGCATCGTTAACCCTTTGATGGATGAGTCAAAGATGTTCGCTGCTGACCAGACGATTGCCAAATTCGACCCCGAACTCGCTGCTGCGATTGCCGCCGAGTGCCAACGCCAGGAAGATCACATCGAGTTGATCGCCTCGGAAAACTACACCAGCCCCGCGGTGATGGAAGCCCAGGGCTCCCAGCTGACCAATAAGTACGCCGAAGGCTACCCGGGCAAGCGCTTCTACGGCGGTTGCGAACACGTGGACGTGGTGGAACAGCTCGCCATCGACCGCGTCAAGCAGCTGTTCGGCGCGGAATACGCCAACGTGCAGCCGCACTCCGGCAGCCAGGCCAACCAGGCGGTGTACTTCTCCATCCTGAAGCCGGGCGACACCGTGATGGGCATGAACCTGGGCCACGGCGGTCACCTGACCCACGGCTCCCCGGCCAACCTGTCCGGCAAGATGTTCAACATCGTCGCCTACGGTCTGAACGACAAGGAAGAAATCGACTACGACGACATGGAACGCGTAGCGATGGAAACCAAGCCCAAGCTGATCATCGGCGGCGCCTCCGCTTACGCGCTGCGCTTCGATTTCGAGCGCATGGGTCAGATCGCCAAGAAATGCGGCGCTTACTTCATGGTGGACATGGCGCATTACGCCGGTCTGATCGCCGCCGGCGTTTACCCGAACCCGGTGCCGTTCGCCGACTTCGTGACCTCGACCACCCACAAGACCCTGCGCGGTCCGCGCGGCGGCATCATCCTGGCCAAGGCCGAGTTCGAGAAGAGCATCAACAGCAATGTGTTCCCGACGCTGCAAGGCGGCCCGTTGGAGCACGTGATCGCCGCCAAGGCCGTCGCCTTCAAGGAAGCGCTGCTGCCCGAGTTCAAGGTGTATCAGGAACAAGTGCTGAAGAACGCCGCCATCATGGCCAAGACCCTGGGCGAGCGCGGCGTGCGCATCGTGTCCGGTCGCACCGAGAGCCATGTGTTCCTGGTGGACCTGCGCGCCAAGGGCCTGACCGGCAAGGCCGCCGACGCGCTGCTGGGCCGCGCCCACATCACCGTGAACAAGAACGCGATTCCGAACGACCCGGAAACCCCGTTCGTGACCTCCGGCATCCGCATCGGCTCCCCGGCCATCACCACCCGCGGCTTCAAGGAAGCCGAAGCCATCCAGGTGGCCAATCTGGTGGCGGACGTGCTGGACAACCCGAACGACGACGCGCTGATCGCCCGCGTGGCCGAGCAAGCCACCGCGCTGTGCCATCGTTTCCCGGTGTACGCCAAATAAGCCAAGCTGGTTTTGGCCGCTGAAAGACGCCCCGCGGGGCGTCTTTTTCATGGGCGGGCGATAGCGGCATTAACTTGACTGCGCATTGCTGATAACATCCATACATTGGAACCCTTAGGATTAAGTCATGAAATGCGCGTTCTGCGGCAATGCCGATACTCAGGTAATCGACTCCCGCGTCAGTGAGGACGGCAGCAGCATCCGGCGGCGGCGGCGCTGCCCGGTGTGCGAGAAGCGTTTCACGACCTTTGAAACCGCCGATGTGCGCATGCCGCAGGTGGTGAAAACCGCCGGCCATCGTTCGGAATTCGACATCGAGAAAGTGCGCACCAGCTTCCTGCGCGCGCTGCACAAGCGTCCGGTGCCCACCGCGCTGGTGGACGAAGCGATAGACCGCATCTGTCACAAGCTGCTGCAACTGGGCGAGCGCGAAGTCTCCAGCCGCGAGATCGGCGAGATGGTGATGAATGAACTGGCGCGCCTGGACAAGGTGGCTTATGTGCGTTTCGCCTCGGTGTACCGCAGTTTTCAGGATGTGTCCGAGTTCTCCGACGCCATCAAGGAAATCCAGAAGTCCTCGCATTGACCGCCCGGCGGATGGCTGGAGTAGACTGTTCTATTCTTTTGTCATCACGGGTGCCCCGCATGCCTGAACCCCTGCCTTCCGATGTCACGCTGCGCGCGCCGGAGTTGTCCGACGCTCCGGCGCTGTTCGCGCTGATAGCCTCCAACCGCGACGCCTTGCGGCCGTGGATGCCGTGGGAGCCTTTGACCCGCTCCGAGGCCGACTCCCGCGCCTTTCTGGAATCCGCCGCCGTCAGCCGTCAGATCGGTAAAGCCTATACTTGGCTGGTATTGCGCGGCGGCGAACTGGCCGGCGTTTGCGATCTGCACTCCGTCGACACCTTGAACTGTCACGCCTTCGTCGGCTATTGGCTGGACCGCCGCCAGGTGGGGCAGGGCGTGATGCAGGCGGCGCTGACGCAAATGCTGACCGAAGCTTTCGGCCCGCTGGGCCTGCACCGGGTGGCGATAGACGCGGCGGCGGACAATCATCGCAGCTGCGCGGTGGCGGAACGGCTGGGCTTCCGCTACGAAGGCGTGCTGCGCGAGTATTTGTTGTTGCAGGGCCGCTATTGCGACGCCAGACAGTACAGCCTGCTGGCCCATGAATGGAAGTGTTGAATCATGAATGACTCCGCCGACGATCATTACTACATGCAAAGAGCGCTGCGGCTGGCCGCCGCGGCCACCCGCCGCGCCGCGCCCAACCCCGGCGTGGGCTGCGTGCTGGTGCGCGACGGCGAGGTGATCGGCGAGGGCGCCACTCTGGAAGTGGGCGGCGATCACGCGGAAATCCAGGCGATCAAGGACTGCCTGGCGCGCGGCCTGTCCCCGCGCGGCGCCACCGCCTATGTGACGCTGGAGCCGTGCAGCCACCACGGCCGCACCCCGCCGTGCGCGCGGCGCCTGATCGAGGAGGGCGTGGCCCGGGTGGCCGCGGCGATGGTGGACCCCTACCACGAAGTGGCCGGCCGCGGCCTGGCCATGCTGCGCGCCGCCGGCATCGCCGCCGACGCCGGGCTGATGGAAGCCGAGGCGCGGCAAGTGCATCGCGGCTTTCTGTCGCGCGTCGAGCGCGGCCGTCCCTGGGTCACGCTCAAGGCCGCCGCCACGCTGGACGGCAAGACCGCCTTGCTCAACGGCAGCAGTCAATGGATTACCGGCCCGGAGGCGCGGCGCGATGTGCATCGCCTGCGCGCTGAACACTGCGCGGTGCTCACCGGCAGCGGCACCGTGCTGGCCGACGATCCGCAACTGACGGTGCGCGAAGTCCCCTGCGAGCGCCAGCCGCTGCGGGTGGTGCTGGACAGCGATCTGCGCACGCGGCCGGAACAGCGCATCTACCAGGGCGGCGCCACCTTGCTGGCCACCTGCGATCACCAGGCCGCGCTGCTGCAACCCTACCGCGCCCGCGCGGAGATTCTGACCCTGCCGCGACAGGCCGACGGCCATGCCGATCTGCCGGCGCTGCTGGTGGCGCTGGCGCAGCGCGGCGTCAATATGCTGATGGTGGAAGCCGGCGCCGGCCTCAACGGCGCGCTGCTGCGCGCCGGGCTGGTGGATGAGATCGTGCTCTACCTGGCGCCGTCGCTGGCCGGCGATGCCGCGCGCGGCCTGTTCGCCTGGCCGCCGCTGGAAGACCTGGCGGATAAACAGCGGCTGAGCATACGCGACGCGCGCATGGTGGGCGCGGATTTGCGCCTGAGCCTGACGCCGGCCCCCCTCTCGCCGCGTTGAGAACGGCCCCCCCTGATACGGCATTGCGCCGACTGGCCGTATTCAAGCACGGCCCGCGTCGGCGCGCCATGTCTCCGCCGTGAAACTGATTTTCTTGGCCGCTCTTGGGAAAACGCCAGCGCCGCTGTGAATCCCGTCTGGAGTCTGCAACATTTCTGTCCGAAAATAAGAACAGTCCGCCCGCTGTGCCGAAGAGCGCGAGCGGCGAGGGGGAAGGCAAGACCGGAACGACATTCGGGAGGGCTGGGGAAAGGGCATGAGCGATTTGAAGGCGGCGCTGGAGGCTTATATGCGATTGCTGGCGCGTCAGGGCGCGCCGGCTCAGGTCGTGGACGAGAGGCGTCGCATTCTGGAACTGCTGCTGCCCTGGCTGGACGGCGTGGAGCGCAGCGCGGAAGGCTTCCGCGGCCCTTGTGAGCGTCTGCTGCAGGCCTGCTCGCCGGACGAACAGGTGCTGGCGCTGACCTGTACCCGTGAGTTCTATTACTTCTGGCTGGGCGATACCAAGAAAGTGGTGGAGATCACCGCGCGCAGCGGCTTTTCGGTGCGCAATGTGCGGGTGTGGCTGGAGACGGACTGGGAAAGCCTGTTGACGCGGATGGAGCGCGATGGCTTTTCTCGCTTTCCGCCGTCGCTGGGCCTCTACCTGGGCAAGCTGTTCGAGGACGGCATGTCCGAGCCGGACATCCATCTGCGCGAGCGTCTGCTCAAATCCCTGCTGTATTTATTGGACGGCCAGCCGATTCAGGGCGACAGCTTCCGCATGATGGTGGACGCGGTGTTATTGCATCTGCGCGAGGCGGAACTGAAAAATACCTTTCTGCTGCTGGTGCGCGAGTACTTCTATTACTGGCACCAATTCCCGCAAGCCGAGGCGCGCAACGCCGGCCAGCCGGCGGCTTGAGGCGGGAAGGCGAGCCTTCCCGCTTGCTGCGAACGGTCTTAGGGCCTGTTTACGATCTCGCGAGCTAGGGCGAGACAAGGCGTTGTGGCTGAGAAAGCGGAATGTACAGGTGGTACATGAGCATTTCGAAGACGTACTCACCGTGTAACGCTCCACAACGCGCAGCAGATCGTAAACAGGTTCTTAGCTATTGCGCGACGGCACCTTGCCTTCCAACTCCGACTTCTGCGTTTGCGCCTGCTGCAAGGCGTGCACGCTATCCACATGGGCGTACACATCGCAGCGCAGCGCGCCCAATGCCATCAATTGCTCGGCGTAGCTGAAAAAGCCCACCCAATAACCGCGGGCGTGGCCGGGGTCCTTGAAATCCATATCGTGGGCGATCTTGCCGAGCAGGCCCTGATTCAGCCTATGCGGCTGGTCCTTGAAGAACTGGGCCAGGTGGGCGGCGCATTCGCGGCCATAGGCGCAGGCGTCGACATAGTCGTCGGCCGGCGGCATCTGCCAGTGATGCGGCTGGCCGCGTTGCGGCAGATAACGGACGAAGGGCAGTTGGGTCGCTTGGTTTTCGTGGGGCTTGAGCCGGTAGAAACGGCGAGGGGGGAGGGTTTGGGACATATTGTTACTCCTGCATTCTGCTACGTGAGATCAACCCACTTTCCGGTTCCAATCGGGATTGGCGGGCACGAGACTGCAAGGTTGGAACACCGACCACGTACGAAATCGGCACGGCAAACGCCGTCCTTGCCGTCCGCGCCCGCCTTATGGGCGTGCAGACTGCAGGAACAATGGCCGCAAGAGCGGCCAGTTCGCAGTACGTGTAGATGGGGTTCCAATCCCAGTGCCGGTATTCGGCCGGCACCGCGCTATTGTGGCGGCAGAGGTGGGAGGGGTCAAGGCGGCGGGGTGGGGAGGATTTGGGGCGCAAGGCTGTCGTTTGGAACCCGACCCGTACGGTAAAGTCGGCACGGCTAGGCCGTACGGCAGCTTGCGCCCCTAGGCCAAGCTAATGGACGGCTGCTTGGATGGCAAGTTAGCGCCATCGAAGGTTGACGTCAGGCGGGCGTTTCTGCGAATGGGGCTGTTTATCGCGGAGCCCGGCTTCTCACTGCAGTCTCAGGATATTGAGCGGCACCCAGCCGAATGCCTCGCCATCTTGCCGGCGACACCATAGCCAGCCATTCAAGGTTTTGGAGCCGAGCAGCTGCTCGCCCGCTTGGATATCCAATTCCTGCGCGGAGTAACTGTCACGGGCCAGCGCTTTGCCGTCGATGTATTCGATCAGTTGGCCGGGCACCCAGCCCCCCGCTTGTCCCGGTGTCTCGCAAAAGTACCAATTCTCCCAGCCTTCCGGGCCTTCATATCTTTCGCCGACCAACAGCGGGGCGCCCTTGGCGAAGCTGATGGGGGCCGAGTGCTCAGGGGTGTGGCTCTGGATGGCGATGTAGGTCTCAAAAGTCATGGTCATGGTGTCTCCTTTGCTTAGGGGGCCTGCTGACGATCTTTCGCATCTTGCCGGCGGCCTCAAGCCGGCTGCGCGGCTTCCAGCCTGGCCCGGCCGGGCAAGCCCGCGCGCCAGGCCGGCGGCGCTTCGGCACTGGCCCAGTATTCCTCGATCTGGCTGATCAGCCCGTGTTCCAGCGTGAACAGGGAATTGGCGAAGAAGCGCGCCTCGCCGTGGTCCACCTGCGCCACCACGTGCCAGCGGCCGTCGGTCAGCAGATTGTCTTGCAGCAGGCGTATGCTCCAGCCCTCCGGATAAACGCGGTTGACGTGGACGATGGCGTCCGCGCCGCGGAAGCACTCGCCGCTGCAATGCCACAGCATCACGGCGTCGTCGCGCAGCAGGCGGCGCGCGCGCTCCCAGTCGCGGTCCTGATAGGCGAGGAAGAGTTGGGCGGCGATGGATGGCATGATCTTACCTCATGCTAGTCATGGGATGTTGATAATGTACAAAATCAAAATTCTTGTCAATACGCGGCTTTGGCGGGTTTTGGGGCGGAAGTTGTCAGATCAAATAGTCTGATGGCATCATGCTTTTACGACTAGATGAGGAGACAAGATGACGCACACATCCGCCTACCAGGCATTGACCCACACTTTCGCCCGCTTGCACCGCTTTAGCCACCTCGGCGCCATCGCCGGCTGGGATCAGGCGGCGATGATGCCGAGCAAGGGCAATGACGCCCGCGCCGCCGCGCTGGCGGAGCTGGGGGTGCTGACCCACGGCATCATCACCGCGCCGCAGCTGAAGGAGCAGCTGGACGCGGCGGAGCAGGAAAACCTGGACGAGTTGCAACGCGCCAATCTGCGCGAGATGCGCCGCGAATGGGCGCAGGCCAATCTGCTGCCGGCGGAGCTGGTGGAAGCCAAGACCCTGGCCGGCGCGCGCTGCGAGCACGCCTGGCGCAGCCAGCGCCCGGCCAATGACTGGAAGGGGTTTCTGGAAAACCTGCGCGAGGTGGTCAAGCTGTCGCGCGAGGAGGGCCGCTTGCTGGCCGAGGCCAGCGGCGGCGGCCGTTACGACGCGCTGATGGACAAGTACGAGCCGGGGATGAAGAGCGCGGAGATCGAGCGCATTTTCACCGAGGTGAAGTCCTGGCTGCCGGGCCTGATCGAACGCGCGCGCGCCAAGCAGGCGTCGGAAACGGTGATCGAGCCGGTGGGGCCGTTCGCGGTGGCGCAGCAGCGCGCCTTGGGCGTGGAGGCGATGAAGCTGCTGCGCTTCGACTTCGACGGCGGCCGGCTGGATGTCAGCAGCCATCCCTTCTGCGGCGGGGTGCCGGAAGACGTGCGCATCACCACCCGCTACCGCGACGATGACTTCGTCCAGAGCCTGATGGGCATTGTTCACGAAACCGGCCACGCCCGTTACGAGCAGAACCTGCCCAAGGACTGGCTAGAGCAGCCGCTGGGCCGCGCGCGCTCCATGGGCATCCATGAAAGCCAGAGTCTGTCCTTCGAGATGCAGCTGGGCCGCAGCCCGGCCTTCCTGCAGTTGATCGCGCCGCTGATCCGCAGCCATTTCGGCGAGCAGCCGGCGTTTGCGCTGGAGAATCTGCAACGCTTGTACAGCCGGGTGCAGCCAGGCTACATCCGCGTGGACGCCGACGAGCTGTGCTATCCGGCGCATGTGATCCTGCGCTTCGAGATCGAGCGCGCGCTGATGGACGGCGAGATCGAGGCCGAGGACATCCCGGCGCTGTGGGACGAGAAGATGATGGCCTATCTGGGCGTGGACACCCGCGGCAATTACACCAACGGTTGCATGCAGGACATCCACTGGACCGACGGCGGCTTCGGCTATTTCCCCAGCTACACGCTGGGCGCGATGTACGCGGCGCAGTATTTCGCCAGCCTGCGCCGCGCCGAGCCGGAGCTGGACGCGCAGGTGGCGGCCGGCAATCTGGAGCCCATCTTCAACTGGCTGAACACCCATATCTGGAGCCAGGGCAGCCGCTGGAGCACGGACGAACTGGTGCGGCGCGCCACCGGCGAGACGCTGAACCCGGCGCATTTCAAGGCGCACCTGGAGCGGCGTTATCTAGGCGTTTGAGTTTGTGGAAGGCAGATGAAAAGCGCGACTTGGCCGCGCTTTTTTCATTGGGATTGGCTGAAAAACGCGTGGATCGCCACGGCCAGCGCTGCCGGCTGTTCCCATTGCAGCATGTGGCCGGCGTCGGCAATCACGGTTTCCTGGAGTTGGGCGAAACAGGCGCGCCGCTGCGTCATGCTGGCGGCCACGCTCTTGGCCAGCGGGTGGTCGTCGGTGTCGCCGCCCAGCGCCCACAGCACCGGCGCGCTGATGCGCTGCCAGCAAGCCATCGCTTCTTCCAGCCGGTACAGCACCGGGTTGACCATTTTGTGGCGCGGATCGGCGCGGTAGTAGAGGCCGTCGTCGCGTTGGCGGGTCAGTTCGCGCGCCAGCCATTGGGCGCGTTCCGGCGTCAGCCTGGGGTTGCGTTCCAACAGCTTGGCGGCGACGGCGTCCAGCGACTGCAAATCGCCGAACTCCGGCGCGGTACGGGTTTCGCGCAGCCAGCGCGCATAGCGGCCCGGCGCTTCCGCCGGCTTGGTGGCGGCCAGGCCAAAGCCTTCGGCCAGCACCAGCTTTTCTATGCGTTCGGGGCGGATGCCGGCGTAGATGCCGGCGATCATAGCGCCCATGCTGTGGCCCAGCAGCTTGACCGGTTGTTGCGGCGACAGCGCGTCCAGCAGCGCGTCGAGATCGGCCAGGTAGTCGGGGAAGTAGTAGCTGCCGTCGTTCCAGTCGCTGTCGCCAAAGCCGCGCCAGTCCGGCGCCGCCACTTGCCAGCCGTCCGGCAGCGCGTCCACCAGGAATTGGAAGGTGGCCGAGCTGTCCATCCAGCCGTGCAGCAGCACCAAGAGCGGCGCGTCGCGCGGGCCCCAGCGGCGCAGATGATGGCGGTGGCGGTTGAGGATCAGGGTTTCGGACTGGCTGAGGCGTTGAATCGGCATGGCGGCGCGGGCGGTTGGGACGAAAGCCTCAGTCTACCCAGAAACACGGCGAACCGGGAGGTTCGCCGTGCGGATGGGAAGGGCGCTTAGAGTCACTAACAAAACCGCGCAGCGTACCTGAGCCAAGGCGCGCCGACGCAGGCAGT
This sequence comes from Chromobacterium aquaticum, assembly GCF_021129195.1. Classification (GTDB taxonomy): domain Bacteria; phylum Pseudomonadota; class Gammaproteobacteria; order Burkholderiales; family Chromobacteriaceae; genus Chromobacterium; species Chromobacterium aquaticum. Next base: position 18,003 of record NZ_JAJOHW010000144.1, read on the forward strand.
ACAAGTCGTACGACAAGGAGGCGCAACGCAGGATCAGGGGTTTTGTTAGCGAGTCTTATTGATGGATGTCGGCCTTATGAGTCTCCTTCAAGCCCAACAGGCAGACGATGAAGCTGACGCTGTAGACGATGACCGGATACCACAGGCCGTAGAGGATGTCGCCGGTGTAGACCACCAGCGAGAACGCCACGGTGGGAAACAGGCCGCCTATCCAGCCGTTGCCGATGTGGTAGGGCAGCGACATCGAGGTGTAGCGGATGCGGGTGGGGAACAGCTCCACCATGGTGGCGGCCAGCGGGCCGTAGACCATGGCGGCGATCAGGCTGAGCAGCACCAGCACCGCCACCACCATCGGGTAGTTGATCTTGTCCGGGTCGGCCTTGTCCGGGTAGCCGGCCTGCTTCAGCGCGGCCAGCAATGCGGCCTTGTCGAAGCCGCTCAGCGTCTGTTCGCCCACCTTGATCTGGGTTTCGCCGCCGGCGGGCGCCGCCTGGCGCTGATAGGGCACGCCGTTCTTGGCCAGCAGGGCCTTGGCCTGGTCGCAGCTGCTGCTGAGCTTGGCCTTGCCCACCGGGTCGAACTGGAAGCGGCAGCTGGCCGGGTCCGCCACCACCACCACCGGCGCCTGGCGCGCGGCGTGGGCGATGTCCGGGCTGGCGTAGGCGGTCAGCCATTTGAAGGCGGGAAAGGTCAGCAGCGCCGCCAGCAGCAGGCCGGTCAGCATCACCGGCTTGCGGCCGATGCGGTCGGACAGGTAGCCGAAGTACAGGAATAGCGGCGCGGCGATCAGCAGCGACACCACCAGCAGCTGGGTGGCGATCTGCGAATCGACCTTGAGGATCTGGGTGAGGAAGAACAGCGAGTAGAACTGCGCGCAGTAGAAGGTGACCGCCTGGCCGCCGTTGATGCCGAACAGCGCGGTGAGCACGATGCGCAGGTTTTGCCAGTTGGTGAAGGATTCGGTCAGCGGCGCCTTGGAGTGCTTGCCCTCGGCCTTCATTTTCAGGAAGGCCGGCGATTCGTGCATCGACAGCCGGATCCAGGTGGAGATGGCCAGCAGCACCAGCGACAGCAGGAAGGGCAGGCGCCAGCCCCATTCGTCGAAGGCCGGGCCGGTGAGCTTGCGGCAGGCCAGGATCACCAGCAGCGACAGCAGCAGGCCGGCGGTGGCGGTGACCTGGATCCAGCTGGTGTAGGCGCCGCGCTTGTGGTCCGGCGCGTGTTCGGCCACGTAGATGGCCGCGCCGCCGTATTCGCCGCCTATCGCCAGGCCCTGCAGCATGCGCAGCAGCACCAGCAGGATGGGCGCGGCGATGCCTATGCTGGCGTAGCCGGGCAGCAGGCCCACCAGGAAGGTGGACACGCCCATGATCAGGATGGTGGCGAGGAAGGTGTATTTGCGGCCTATCATATCGCCCAGCCGGCCGAACAGCAGCGCGCCGAAGGGGCGCACCAGGAAGCCGGCGGCGAAGGTCATCAAGGCGAAGATGAAGGCGGTGGTGTCATTGACGCCGGCGAAGAACTGCTTGCTGATCACCGCCGCCAACGCGCCGTACAGGAAAAAATCGTACCACTCGAAAACGGTGCCCAGCGACGAGGCGAAGATCACTTTGCGCTCGGAGCCGCTGATCGCGTGTCCCGCCGTGGCGGCGGGCGTCAGGGTGCTGCTCATGGTGCTGTCTCCTCTTGGTGTGGCTTTGCGACAAGTTGTGGGGCGGGAAGTGGGCTTCCTCTGTTTGGATGGATTCCGATGCCGCGCGGCGCTCAGTCCGGCGCTGCGCGGTCTTGCAAAATCATGCGGGCGGCTTTTTCCGCGATCATCAGCGTGGGCGAGTTGGTATTGCCCGAGGTGATGGCGGGCATGATGGAGGCGTCCGCCACTCTCAGTCCGGATAGTCCGTGAACGCGCAGTCTGGCATCGACCACCGCCTCGGTATCCTGTCCCATTTTGCAGGTGCCGACCGGGTGGAAAATGGTAGTGCCGATGCGGCCGGCGGCGGCGGCCAGTTCCGCGTCGCTCTGGGCGGCGGGTCCGGGCAGGTATTCTTCCGGCTGGTAACGCGCCAGCGCCGGCGCGGCGACGA
>NZ_JAJOHW010000145.1 GCF_021129195.1 Chromobacterium aquaticum
AGCCAGCCTCCGGCGGCCAGGCGCGCGGCGTCCGGCGCGCTGAGCCAGCCGCTGAGGCAGCGCATGGCGAAGGCGGCGCTGATGAAGAACAGCGGCGGCTTTTCCATGAAGGGCTCGCCGGCCAGCGTCGGCACCACCCAATCGCCGGTCAGCGCGATATGGCGCACCAAGCCGAAGGTATAGGCTTCATCGGGTTTCCACGGTTCATGGCCGACTAGGCCGGGCAAGAGCCAGGCGGCGGCGATCAGCAGCAAGAGCCAGACAGGAATGGGCGGCAGGCCGGAAGCGGCCGGCTGCGAGGAGAAATCGTTAGAAAAACGCATGGCGTCCGCAGGGTGAAGTCGTTGTTGTTGTCTATTAGGATAGGCGCGAGAGGCGCAGTCCACAGGCATGGCGGGGCTGCGCTTGCACACTCTTGGTCATGGAGGTCCGCAGCCGGACGCTAGAGTGTAGCGTTGTTTGCCTCACCGGCAAACTCCAATCCGCAGGCTTGGGAATCAGGCGTGCGGAGGGTCTTTCGGCCGCATCGAATGCAGTGCCGATTTCTGCATTTCCAGGGTTTTGATCTGCATGCCCAGCATGCCCATATTCATGGTCAGCCAGCTTTCCACCACGCGCAATTCCGCTAGCTTGCGATCGATTTCCTCTTCGCTCATCGGCGGCAGGAAAGGCTGCATGCCGGGCGGAGTGGCGTTTTGCCAGAACTGGCGGAACAGGGAGAAGGGGTCGTTGGGGTTGAATTCGTTGCTCATGAGCGGCTCCCTTGGCCAAGAAAAAACGGGCAAGCTGTGCTTGCCCGTTCAGTATATGCCTTAAATCCCAGGCAAACGCTTACTTGCTGTTTTGCGCATCCACGGCGGCCAGCGCCACCATGTTGACGATGCGGCGCACCGAAGCGATCGGGGTCAGGATGTGAGCCGGCTTGCTCATGCCCATCAGGATGGGGCCGATGGTCACGCCGTCGGAGGCGGAAACGCGCAACAGGTTGTAGCTGATGTTGGCGGCTTCCACGTTCGGCATGATCAACAGATTGGCCGAGCCCTTCAGCGTGCTGTCCGGCATCGCCTGATTGCGGATGCTTTCCACCAGCGCGGCGTCGCCCTGCATTTCACCGTCGATTTCCAGATCCGGCTGCGCCGAGCGGATCTGGTCGAAGGCGGCGCGCATCTTCTGCGCCGAGGCGCTGTTCAGCGTGCCGAAGCTGGAGTTGGACAGCAGCGCGGCCTTGGGCGCGATGCCGAAGCGCTTGATCGATTCGCTGGCCATGCGGGTGATGCTGGCCAGTTGCTCGGCGCTCGGGTCGGCGTTGACGTAGGTGTCGGCGATGAAGATGTTGCCGGTGGGCAGGATCAGCGCGTTCATCGCGCCGGCCACTTGCTCCGGGTTGTTGTAGCCGAGCACGGTTTCGACGATGTCGAAGTGCTGGCGGTACGGCCCGTAGGTGCCGCAGATCATCGCGTCGGCGTCGCCGCGGCGCACCATCATTGCGCCGATCAGCGTGGTGTTGCCGATCACGCGGCGGCGAGCCTGCTCCTGCGACACGCCCTTGCGCTTGGTCAGCTGGTAGTACTCTTTCCAGTACTCGGCGAAGCGCGGATCGGATTCGTTGTTGACGATCTCGAAGTCCTTGCCGGCCACCAGTTTCAGGCCCAGCTTCTGGATGCGCATGTCGATGACGCTGGGGCGGCCGATCAGGATGGGCTTGGCCAGGCCTTGGGTGACGATTTCCTGCGTGGCGTGCAGCACGCGCTCGTCCTCGCCCTCGGTCAGCACCACGCGCTTCTGGTCTTTCTTGGCCTGGGCGAACACCGGCTTCATGAACAGATTGGTCTTGTACACGAACTGGGCCAGTTGATCGGCGTAGGCGTCGAAGTCCTGGATCGGACGGGTGGCGACGCCGGAATCCATTGCGGCCTTGGCCACGGCCGGCGCGATCTTGACGATCAGACGCGGGTCGAACGGTTTCGGAATCACGTATTCCGGGCCGAAGGACAGTTCCTGGTCGCCGTAGGCGGTGGCCACCACGTCGTTTTGCTCGGCCAGCGCCAGATCGGCGATCGCGCGCACCGTGGCCAGCTTCATCTCTTCATTGATGGTGGTGGCGCCCACGTCCAGCGCGCCGCGGAAGATGAAGGGGAAGCACAGCACGTTGTTGACCTGGTTCGGATAGTCCGAACGGCCGGTGCCGATGATGGCGTCCGGGCGCACTTCCTTGACCAGCGGCGGCAGGATTTCCGGCTCCGGGTTGGCCATGGCCAGGATCAGCGGCGAGCGGGCCATGGATTTGACCATGTCCTGGGACACCAGCTTGGGACCGGACAGGCCCATGAAGATGTCGGCGCCGGCCATGGCGTCGGCCAGCTTGCGTTGGCCGTTGTCCTTGATCGCGTAGCGTTTCTTGGAGTCGTCCAGTTTCTCGTCGCGGCCTTCGTAGATCACGCCCTTGGAGTCGCAGACGGTGATGTTGTCGCGGTTCACGCCCAGCGCCACCAGCAGGTCCAGGCAGGCGATGGCGGCGGCGCCGGCGCCGGAAGCCACCACGCGCACTTGAGCGATGTCCTTCTCCACCAGACGCAGGCCGTTGAGCACCGCGGCGGCGGCCACGATGGCGGTGCCGTGCTGGTCGTCATGGAACACCGGAATGTTCATGCGTTCGCGGCACTTCTTCTCGATGTAGAAGCACTCCGGTGCCTTGATGTCTTCCAGATTGATGCCGCCGAAGGTGGGTTCCAGCGAACAGATGATGTCCACCAGCTTGTCCGGGTCCAGCTCGTTGACCTCGATGTCGAACACATCGATGCCGGCGAACTTCTTGAACAGCACGCCCTTGCCTTCCATCACCGGCTTGCCGGCCAGCGCGCCGATATTGCCCAGGCCCAGCACAGCGGTGCCGTTGGAAATCACCGCCACCAGATTGCCGCGCGCGGTGTATTTATAGGCGTTCAGCGGATCTTCCACGATGGCGTCGCAGGCGGCGGCCACCCCGGGGGAGTAGGCCAGGGCGAGGTCGCGCTGGGTGGTGAGAGGCTTGGTCGGGGCAACCTGGATTTTGCCCGGGTTGGGGTACTGGTGGTATTCCAGTGCGCTCTGGCGCAATTGCTCGTCCATTCTCTGGGACTCCTGAGGTTGATCTTTAGGTGGTTGGTTGGTGTAAGGGAGTAACTACACATTATACGGGCTTAACGGCGGAGCGGGCTATCGCCTTGTCTGACAAAAAACGCGATGGCGCATGCCATCGCGTTTTCATGCTTGTCAGGCGGATGCTAATTCACCATGCCCAGCGCGCGCGGCAGCCACAGCGAGATTTCCGGCACGTAGGTGACGGCCACCAGGAAACCCAGCATGGTCAGCAGCCACGGCCACACCGCCACCGTCAGTTCGGTGATGCCCATCTTGGTGATGCCTGAGGCGACATAAAGGTTCAATCCCACCGGCGGATGGCACATGCCCACTTCCATGTTAACCGCGATCAGAATGCCGAAATGGATGGGATTGACGCCCAGTTTCACCGCCACAGGATAGAGGATGGGCGCCATGATCAGCACGATGGCGGACGGGTCCATGAAGTTGCCGGCGGCCAGCAGCAGGATATTGGTCAGCAGCAGGAAGGCGACGATGCCCAGGCCCTGGCTGGTCATCCACGCCGCCATCGCCTGCGGAATCTGCTCGGAAGCCAGCAGGAAGGAGAACAGCACCGCGTTGGTGATGATGTAGAGCAGCATGGAGCTCATCGACGCCGCGTTCAGCAACACCTTGGGCACGTCCTTCAGCCCCATGTCCTTATAGACGAAGACCGCGATCACGAAGGCGTACACCGCCGCCATCGCCGCCGCCTCGGTGGGCGTGAAGATGCCGCTGTAGATGCCGCCTATCACCAGCGCGATCAGCAGCAAGCCCCAGACGCTGTCGCGGAAGGCCTGCCAGCGCTCGCCCCAACTGGCGCGTGGCAGCCGCGGGTAATCGAATTTCTTGGCGCGGAACCAGGTGGTCAGGCCCAGCAGCAGGGACAGGCACAGGCCGGGCAGCACGCCGGCCATGAACAGCTGGCCCACCGATGCGGTGCTGACGCTCATGCCGTTGGGACCGGTGACATCCATGCCGGCGGTGGCGATGCTGTACATCACCAGGTTGATCGACGGCGGGAACAGGATGCCCAGCGCGCCGGAAGTGGTGATCACCCCGGCACCGAAGCGCTGCGGATAGCCCTGCTTGACCATGGCCGGCAGGATGATGGAGCCCACTGCCACCACGGTGGCCACCGAGGAGCCGGTGATGGCGGCGAACAGCGCGCAGGACACCACGCCGGCCAGGCCCAGCCCGCCGTACCAATGGCCGACCAGGGTGGTGGCGAAGCGTATCATGCGCTTGGCCACCCCGCCGTGCATCAGGAAGTTGCCGGCCAGGATGAAGAAGGGGATGGCCATGATCTCGAACTTCTCGATGCCGGTGAACAGCTTCAGCGCCACCGAGGTGATCGGCACTTCCGTCATGGTGAACAGGAAGGTCAGCACCGTCAGGCCCAGGGAAATGGAAATCGGCATGCCGGTCAGCATCAGCAGCATCAGCAGGCCAAAAATGATCAAGGCGCTCATGGCCGGCCTCCGTGGTGCAGATCATGGGGGTGCATATTGTCCAGTTGCTCATCGCCTTCCAGGCCATCCACATGGCCATGGTCATGCTTGGGCAGCGAGCCGGTCTTGACGAAGTTCCAGGCCACTTGCAGGAAGCGGAAGCACATCAGCGAAGAGCCACAGGGAATGGCCAGGTAGACCAGCCACATCGGCGCTTCCAGATCGGGGGAAGTTTGATCGGTGTGGGCGATGTCCCAGACGAAATCGGCGCCCATGACGGCGACGGTGCCGGTGAACAGTGCGCCGGCCAGCAGGCCGAACACGATGAAGCGGGCGCGGCGCTTGTCGCTGAGCCGGTTGATCAGCACATCGACGCCGACATGGATGCCGGTGCGCACGCCGTAGGCGGCGCCAAACTTGGCCATCCAGACAAAGAGGTAAATGGTCAGCTCCTGCGCCCAGGACATATTGATGTGGGCCAGCAGCGGCTGCAGAGTGGCGATGCCCGAGCCGTAGCGGTGCAATACCGCGGCAAAGGTGATGAGGGTGGCGGCCCCCATCAGGCAGGCGATCATCCACTCCTCAAGGTGATCGAGGAATTTGAACATGGCTGTCTCCGCATGGAACAAGAGCATGCCGCCTGGCATGCTCTTGGACTCGCATGGTCTTATTTGGCCGGGTTGAAACCGGTCTCTTTATAAATCTGGTTTAGCAGATCCTGACCGATGCGGCCGGCCATCTTGGCATGGACCGGCGCCAGTGCTTTCTTGAAGGCGCTGCGCTCCTGCGGAGTGGGTGTATAGATCTGGGTCTTGCCGGCGGCCTTGATGCCGGCCAGCGCGCGTTCGTTTTCCTTCTTGGCGATGTCGTTGGCGTAGATGGACGCATCGCGGATCGCGCTGTCCAGCTGAGCGCGGACATCGGCCGGCAGGCCGTCCCAGAACTTCTTGTTGACGATGACGGCGTAGCCGAGGAAGCCATGCTGGGTCAGCGTCAGCTGTTTCTGCACCTCATAGGCCTTGCTGGTGTACAGATTGGACGCTTCCAGCTCGGTGCCGTCCACCACGCCGGTCTGCAGCGCCTGGTATACCTCGGAGAAGGCCATCACCTGCGGCAGCGCGCCCAGGGTGCGCATTTCCTCTTCCAGCACCTTGGACGACTGGATGCGGATCTTCATGCCCTTGAGGTCGGCCGGGGTGCGGATGGGTTTGTTGGCGGAGAAATTCTTGAAGCCGTTGTCCCAATAGGCCAGGCCCTTGATGCCCTTGCTCTCCAGCTTGCCCAGCAATTGCTTGCCGATGGGGCCGTGCATCACCTTGTTGACCTGGTCGTAGTTGTCGAACAGATAAGGCAAGTCGAAGACCTCGAACTCCTTCACCCCCAGCGGGCCGAACTTGGCCAGGCTGGGCGCCAGCATCTGCACCGCGCCCAACTGCAGCGCTTCCAGTTCTTCCTTGTCCTTGTACAACTGGCTGTTGGGATACACTTGCACCTTGACCTTGCCCTTGGTGCGTTGCTCCGCCAGTTTCTTGAAGTATTCCGCGGCCTTGCCCTTGGGGGTGTCCGGGGAAACCACATGGCTGAACTTGATGACGATCTCGCCGGCGGCGTTGGCGGTGGCGGACAATGCGAACGCGGCGCAAACGGCCACGGCGGCAAACTTCAGTTTCATTCTCATCTCCAATGTGAATGCATGGTGCGGATTTAGGAAAGGCTGCCCATGCTTAATATTATGCTTTTGTATTTTTAAGGGTAAAGCTGAGGCTACTTTCCTTTATATGCTGTCCTTGTGGACAGTCTCTATGTTCGGTGTAAAGTAGAAGTTCCCCGGTCCTTCAGCCATTAGGGACTTCAGCATTAGGATTTTCCCTAGTATGTCATGCAAATAAAAAATATGGCGCAACGCCGCTCTCCCCGCATGCTCTGGCTCAGCGCGGCCTCGCTGCTGCTGGCACTGGTTTTGGCGCTGGGCAGCCTGTTCTACCTGGTCTACCGCGATTGGCGCGACGAGCAGCAGGATAATCTGATCCAGGAAGTGCTGTGGCTGGAGCAGTCGCTGCGCATGCATCTGGAAGGGCAGCAGGAGTGGGGCGACACGCTGAGCCGGGAGATCGAGGGCGGCGCCATCGACAGCCTGCGCTTCGCGCGTCAGGCCTCCTTCTACCTGCGTGAAAACCCGGAACTGCTGACCATAGAGCAAGTGGACCTGGACGGCCGGGTGTTGCGCGATCAGCACGGCACCCGCCGCGACGGCAGGGTGTTGCGCGGCGAGGAGTTCGACGCGCTGTGGCGCGCCAACCGTCTGCTGCGTCCCAGCTACGGCGAGCCCTACCAGGGCGGGGACGGCAAATACCGTTTCGACCTGGCCGTGCCCATCGTCCACGACGGCAAGCCGCTGGGCGGGCTGCGGCTCAGCTACCAACTGGACCTGCTGCTGTTCAACCAGGTGCCGTGGTGGATCGCCTCCAAGAACTCCATCAGCATCCAGGACCTGAGCGGCAAGATCCTGGCCAGCAAGTTCGACCCGGCGGAGCGCCCGGGCACCGTCTCGCACCAGACCAGTTTCGACCCGCCCGGTTACGGCCTCTATCTGCACGCGGTCAGCTACCGCGCCGGTCTGGGCCTGACCCTGCCGGTGCTGTCCGGGCTGATCGTATTGCTGGTCAGCGCGCTGTTGTACGCGGCCTGGCGCATCCGCCGCCATGTGCGCGAGCGCGCCCACGCCGAGCAGGCGCTGGCCAAGGAAGTGTCGCTGCGCCAGGCGATAGAAGACTGCATGAAGAGCGGTCTGGTGGCGCTGGAAGACGAAGGGCGCATCGTGCGCGTCAACCGCGCCTTCTGCGACATGTTGGGCTTCAGCGCCGAGGAACTGGTGGGCCAGGCGCCGCCGCACGCGTTCTGGCCGGCCGACGACCACGCCACCATGACCGCGGCCATCGCCGCGGTGCGCGATAACCGCCAGCCGGAGCAGGGCTTCGAGCTGCGCTTCGCGCGCAAGGATGGCGAATTCATCGAGGTGAGGCTTTACGCCACGCCCTTGGTGGAAGCTGACGGCAGCCAGCGCGGCTGGATCGCGTCCTTGTTCGACATTACCGAGCGCAAGCGGCAGCGGCTGGCGCTCAATGCCTCGCACCAGCGCTTCCTCACCGTGCTCAACGGTCTGGTGGCTGGCGTCTGCGTGATGGAAGAGAGCGGCGGACTGTTGTTGTACGCCAATCCGGCGTTTGCCCGGCTGTGGCTGACGCTGGAACCGGACGGCCCTTGCTGTGTGCTGCTGCCCGGCTTGCAGGAGCAACCGGAGCAGGACGAATACGGCCTGGAATTCACCACCGACGGCGGCACCAGCTGGTTTCAGGCCCACCGTCGCCGCATCGACTGGGTGAACGGCGAATCCGCCTGGCTGGCCATCCTGGCCGACATCAGCGAGGACAAGGCGCGCGAAGGGCGGGAACTGGCGCAGCAGGAGCGTTTGCAAAACACCTCGCGCCTGATCGCCATGGGCGAAATGGCCTCCACGCTGGCGCATGAACTGAACCAGCCGCTGACCGCGATCAACACCTATGCCGCCGGCGTCAGCCGTCGCTTGCCGGCGGCGCTGGAATTGCCGGCCGGCGTGCGCGAGGCGATCCAGGCCATTGCCGAGCAGGCCAAGCGCGCCGCCCAGATCGTCAGCAGCATTCGCGCCTTCGTCAAGAAACACGAGCCGCAGCTGGAGCGGGTGGAGCCGGGGCCGGTGGTGCTGCGCGCGGTCGGCCTGGCGGAGGGCCTGGCCACCAAGGCCGGGGTCAAGCTGCAAGTGGAGCAGGACCTTGGTCGCTGTCTGCTGGACATGGACCCGGTGTTGATCGAACAAGTGCTGCTCAATCTGATGAAAAACGCGATCGAGGCGATGCAGGAAGCGCAAACCAAGCGGCCGCGGGTCAAGGTGCGCACTTCCATTGGGTCCGCGTTCTGGCGAGTGGAAGTGGTGGACAATGGCCCCGGTCTGTCCGAGGCGATGAAGAGCAATCTGTTCACCCCGTTCTATTCCACCAAGCCGGACGGCATGGGCATAGGCCTGAATATCTGCCGTTCCATCGTCGAATTCCACCGCGGCGAATTCGGCGCCAACAGCACCGTGGCCGGCGGTTGCGCGTTCTGGTTCACCCTGCCATTGGCCAAGCCTGAGTAAGAACTTGTTTACGATCTGCTGCGCGTCGGCGGGATGGATAGAAATGGGCGTTGAAACCAAGCTCAGTGCTCATGTTCCACGTGTACATTCCGCTTTTTCGCTCGTTTTCGCCTTGTCTCGCTCTTGCTCGCGAGACTTTGAACAGGCTCTAAGGGCTCACATTCGCAAAGTTATGACAACAGTCTTGTTGGTCAGGTGAACTACCGGCCTATCCCTTACTATTGTTTGTCATAAGGTTTGGGCGGGAGCACGCCGCTTGCCCGGACCCCGCCGTGGCGCTGCGCGTCGGCGCCAAGCATTCATACACCCAGGTAGGAGCTGATGATGAGCAAAACTAGCGCGATGTGTTGGCTGGCAGGCCTGCTGGCCATATTGACAATGGGCGCCGCCAATGCGGGGATCACGTTCAAGAAAGGCTGGAACGATCCCGACAACAGCGATGTGAAAGCCTATACCCAGGCCGAGGCCACCGAATACCTGAGCAATAAAAGCGATGCCTTGAAGGAAATGATCGATAAATCGGCATGCAAGCTGAATGTGTCCAAGGGCTGCCATCAGAAGAGCGATCCGCACTTTACCCTAGACGGCATAGGTTCCAAGGCGTCTTGCAAGAATATTTACGCGGGCTCGAAAAGCATTCACGTGCCTTGTCCGTGAGTCGTTGGAGACATGGAAGGCAAGCGCCGCCACTGAGGGAGCCCACGGCCGCGGCGCTTTCGCTTATGCTGTAACGGCGAGCCGCATCCCCGCCGTCCTGGCCGGATCGGCCGTTTTCCCTTATCCGACAGGAGCCCGCCGATGTCTGTTTCCATGTATCAAGCTTCCGTCCCGGTGCTGATCCGGGGCCTGAACAATCTGTCCGCCTTGCTGGACAAGGCCGCCGCCGACGCCGCCGCGCGCAAGATCGCGCCGGAAGTGCTGCTGAACGCCCGCTTGGCGCCGGATATGTTCGCGCTGACGCGCCAAGTGCAGATCGCCAGCGACAGCGCCAAGGGCTGTGTCGCGCGGCTGGCGGGCGTTGAGGTGCCGAGCTATGCCGACGAAGAGGCCAGCTTCGACGAGCTGCGCCAACGCATCGCCAAGACCGTGGCCTATGTGCAGGGCTTCTCCGCCGCGCAGATCGACGGCAGCGAAACACGAGAGGTGGTGCTGAAAGTGCGCGGCGAGGAGATCCGCTTCAGCGGTCAGAGCTATCTGCTGGGCTTCGTGCTGCCCAATTTCTACTTTCACATCACCACCGCCTACGCCATCCTGCGTCACAACGGCGTGCCGCTGGGCAAGATGGACTATCTGGGCGGGGTGTAGCCCGCCCGGACCGTCAGTCCGGCTTGGCGACTGGCGTGTCTTCCGGCGTCAGGATGGTTTCCTGCGCCAGCTCCAGTTTTTCCGGATAGTCGCGGCTGTAATGCAGGCCGCGGCTCTCCTTGCGCAGCAGCGCGGAACGCACGATCAGCTCTGAGGTCTGCACCAGGTTGCGCAGCTCGATCAGATCGTTGCTGACATGGAAATGGCGATAATACTCGTTGATCTCCTCGGCCAGCAGGCGGATGCGGTTCTGCGCGCGCATCAGCCGCTTATTGGTGCGCACGATGCCCACATAGTCCCACATCGCCCGGCGCAGCTCGTCCCAGTTGTGGGAAATCACCACCTCCTCGTCCGGGTCCGTCACCTGGCTGTCGTCCCAATCCGGAATCTTGGGCAGCTTGATTTCCGGCGCGGCCAGAATGTCTTCCGCCGCCGCCTTGCCTATCACCAAGCATTCCAGCAAGGAATTGCTGGCCAGGCGGTTGGCGCCGTGCAGGCCGGTGCAGGCCACTTCGCCCACCGCGTATAGCGCGTCGACATCGGTGTGGCCGCTCAGGTCGGTGACCAGGCCGCCGCAAGTGAAATGCACCGCCGGCACCACCGGAATGGGCTGCTGGGTGATGTCTATGCCCAGTTCCAGGCAGTGGGCGTAGATATTGGGGAAGTGCTCGCGGATGAAATGGGCCGGCTTGTAGGAAATGTCCAGGTAGACGCAGTCCAGGCCGTGCTTCTTCATCTCGAAGTCGATGGCGCGCGCCACCACGTCGCGCGGCGCCAGTTCGGCGCGCGGATCGTGTTCCGGCATGAAGCGGGTGCCATCCGGCAGCTTCAGGATGCCGCCCTCGCCGCGCACCGCCTCGGTGATCAGGAAGGACTTGCTGTGCGGGTGATAGAGGCAGGTGGGGTGGAACTGCATGAATTCCATATTGGCCACCCGGCAGCCGGCGCGCCAGCCCATGGCGATGCCGTCGCCGGTGGCGGTGTCAGGATTGGTGGTATAGAGATAGACCTTGCCGGCGCCGCCCGAGGCCAGGATGGTGTGTTTGGCGGCGATGGTGACGATCTGGTCCGCCAGCTTGTCCAGCGCGTAGACCCCGTAGGCGCGCTTGCCCGGCAGCCCCAGCTTGCGCGAGGTGATCAGATCGATGGCGATGTGATCTTCCAGCTCGGTGATATTGGGATGCGCCTTGATCTTCTGCCCCAGCGTGCTGGTCACCGCCGCGCCGGTGGCGTCCGCCGCGTGGATGATGCGGCGATGGCTGTGCCCGCCCTCGCGCGTCAGGTGGTAGCCGGTGCGGTGGGTCTCATCCTTGGTAAAGGGCACGCCCAAGGCGATCAGCCAGTCTATCGCCTCCTTGGAGTGCTCGACGATGAAACGCGTGCTGGCCTCATTGCACAGCCCGGCGCCGGCGATCAGCGTGTCGCGGATGTGTTCCTCCACCGAATCCTCGGTGTCCAGCACCGCGGCGATGCCGCCTTGAGCGTAAGTGGAACTGCCTTCCAGCAAATCGCGCTTGGTGATCAAGCCCACCTTGCGGCTTTCGGCCAGATGCAGCGCCAAGGTCATGCCGGCCAGGCCGCTGCCTATGATCAGAACGTCAAACTTGAGCATGGTGAAATCCTGCGGACGCAGAAGTCGAAACGGACAGGCAGCGTAGCAGACTTCATCCCAGGATGACAGATGCTTCAGCCGCCGCCGGATGGCGGTCCCATGGAAGCCCACGGCATCGCCAGCGTTATCCGGATTTCGTCAGCTAGTCGGTGGCGATGGCCAGGAAAATATTCACTTATTAAGAAATTTCTCATTTTCCCGCACTGCAGCAAGGTTTGAGAAACGTCTCATTCAGCTGGCGCGTGGGCCTGCAGATAATGTGCCTGCCCAATTCCCGGCGAGCAGAAAGCAGGCGGCGCGCCGGAACGGGGTATCCCCTAATAGGGTGTCCAGCGGTGGCGGTTCGGCGTTCAGGATCGCGGCTGTGGATTTCGATGGATTAAATTTTGGAGTGCGTTACATGAATAAGCTGACTATTAGCGTGGCATTGGCTTTGGGCGTCGGCCTGGCATCCCAGGCGTTTGCGGCCAACCGCGGGGAAATCGTGTTCAAGGGCAGCGTCGCCAGCAGCACCTGCCTGATCGACGGTCAGGAAGACGGCTACAAGGTAGTGGATTTCAATAATCTGAAGCCGGAGGAAATCGGGGCGACCGGCAGTGCCGCGGTGCCGTTCAGCCTGGTGATTACTGGCATGTCCAATGTCTGCAATGCCAATCGGGTGCAAATCGCCTTCAACCCGAACAACCTAAACGTGAATCGCGGCACCGGCCGTCTGAAGCTGAGCGGCCCCAGTTCGGCCACGAACGTGGAAATTGGCTTGTACAAGGGCACGGGCAGTTCCGCAGTCAAGATTCCGCTGGGTGCCGGCAATAGCGAGGATATACCTGAAGCCAATTTCACCCCGGATGTGCCAACTTCAGGGGATCCGAAAATGCGTACCGCCACCGTCGAGCTGTCCGCCAAGTTGGAGCGCATCAATCCCGCTACGGATGCTGGCAGCGGCTCGGTGTTCAGCCAGATCGACTACGTGCTGGCTTACCGCTAAGCCCCAGGTTCTGAAATTGAGTTGAGGAGGGCGGCCATGGCATGGATGGCGCGCAAATATGCAGGTCTGGCGGCTATTTATGCTGTGGCGGTCCTGATGTGGGCAAGCACCGCGGAGGCGGCGCTGGTGATCCGCGGCACGCGGATCATCTATCCCGCCCAAGAGCGGGAAGTCAGCATCCAGTTGGAAAACAAGGGCAATGACCCTGTCTTGGTGCAGTCTTGGCTGGATCTGGGCGATGCCACGGTGGCGCCCAGCGATATCCCGGTGCCGTTCACGCTGTCGCCGCCGATTTTCCGCATGGATGCGGACAAGCGCCAGGTGGTGCGCATGCTATATAGCGGCGAACCCTTGGCCACGGATCGGGAGTCGGTGTTCTGGATCAATTTCCTGGAAGTGCCGCCCAAGGCCGCCGGCGCAAACTACTTGCAGTTCACCTATCGCACGCGCTTGAAAGTGTTTTTCCGACCCTCCTCCTTGGGCGACGACCCGGCGCTGGCTCCGCGGAAAATGCGCTGGACGGTGGTGAGAGAAGCCGGGAAGCATTATCTGGAAGCGCATAACCCCACGCCTTATTTCGTTTCCCTGTTCAAGGCCGATGTGCAGGCCTCCAGCCTGACGCCGATTGAAGTGCCGGTTGACATGGTCAAGCCTTTCTCCTCCGAGCGCTTCGCCATCCCGAGCCAGGCGCAGGCCTTCAAGCCCGGTGTTCTGCTCCGCTTTCAGGCGGTGAACGACTTCGGCGGCATTATCGACGCGGAGGCACGCTTGCAATAGTCAGGCTTTCCGCCAGTGACTTTCCACGCACCGGGGCTGGCCCCGGATCAAGAATCGAAGCAATTAAGCGAGACTGCATATGGGTGGCTTGAGCGGAAGCGACAAGGCCGGGACGGGCGCGCCCGCGGTCAGGCCTTTGGCGGTATTGGTGGCGGGCCTGTTCAGCGGCGCCTGCGCCGCCGCCCACGCCGACGGCGTGACGCCGGCCGCAGTGCCGGAGCCGGCCACAGCCGGCGGCGAGCAGCCGGCTGCGCCTCGGGCGGCATCGCGCGATGTGGTGTTCGACGCGTCCTATCTATTCACTGGCGCGGGCCAGAAGGACATCGATCTCAGTCGCTTCGAACGGGAAGGCCAGATTCAGGCCGGCAGCTATAGGCTGGAAATCAACGTCAACGGCCGCTGGCAGGGCATGGAGGATATCGTGTTCGCGGAGCGCGAACCCGGCGCCAGCGCGCAGCCTTGCTTCAAGCGCGAGCAACTGGAGCGCATGGGCGTGGACATGGACAAGGCCGCGCGCGGGCAGAGCGGCAGCGGCGAGCCCAACCCGATGCCGGACAGCCTGTTTTGCGGCGAACTGGCGCAATATGTGCCGGGCGCTAAGGTCAGCGTGGACATGGCGGAACAGAAGCTGACCTTGCAAGTGCCAACGCTGTTCGTCCACTTCGCCACCAGCAGCAGCTTCGTCGGTCCTGAGAAATGGGAGAGCGGCGTCAGCGCCGCCATGCTCGATTACAACGCCAATCTATACAGCAGCGAAAGCCGGGGCACGCGCAATAGCAGTGCTTATGTCGGCCTGAATGGCGGCGTCAACCTGGGGCGCTGGCGGCTGCGCCACAACGGCTCGCTGTCCTGGTCGTCCGGCCGCTCCGGCCGTTATCAAAGCGGCTCGGTCTATCTGCAGACCGATGTGCCGGCCTGGCGCTCGCAGCTGGTGTTGGGCGAAACCTCCAGCAGCGGCGAGCTGTTCGACAGTCTGTCCTTCCGCGGCGTGCAACTGAGCAGTGACGCGCGCATGCTGCCGGACAACGAGCGCAACTACGCGCCGGTGATCAACGGTACCGCCAGAAGCAATGCCAAGGTCAGCGTGTCGCAACGCGGCTACCTGATTTACGAAACTTCGGTGGCGCCAGGCGCCTTCGCCATCCGCGATCTGCAAGTCAACAGCGATGGCGGCGATCTGCTGGTCAAGGTAGTGGAGGCCGATGGCGCCGAAAGCAGCTTTGTCGTGCCCTATGCGTCCACGCCGCAGCTGCTGCGCAGAGATATGCAGCGCTACAGCCTGATCGCCGGCCAGCTCAAACAGCCGGGCGTGGCCGACGACCCCTTCTTCGTCCAAGCCATCTACAAGCGCGGGCTGGATGGGTTGTGGACCGCCTATACCGGCGCGATCGCGTCCAGCGACTATGCGTCGGCCTTGCTGGGCATGGCCGCCAATACCCGGGTGGGCGCTTTCGCCGTCGACCTGACCCGCGCGCAGAGCCGGCAGCCGGAAGGACGGCGCTTTCATGGCAATAGCCTGCGGCTGTCGTTCAGCAAGCGGCTGGACGCCACCGGCACCAACTTTTCCTTGCTGGCCTACCGCTACACCACCTCCGGTTTTCTGTCGCTGACCGATGCCATCGCGGTGAAGGAACAGCTCCGGCAGCAACAGCCCTTCGATTCCGTGGTGCGGCAACGCCACCGCTTTGATGCCAACATCAGCCAGCAATGGGGCCGCGGCTCGCTGTACGCCAATGGCTCGATGCAGCAGTTCTGGGGCGACTCCAGCAAGGAAATCAATTTTTCCGCCGGCTACGGCAATAGCTGGCGCGGCGTCAGCTACAGCCTTTCCGTGCAGCGCACGCGCAGCCTGACCCAGGGGCTGAGCGCGGCCAACGGCAGCCGCACCACCTATCTGCTCAACCTGAGCCTGCCCTTGGGCGAGGGCCGGCGCACGCCCACCTTGAACAGCTTCGTCACCCGCGATTCCAACAGCGGTTTGCAAGCCACCGCCACCGTGTCCGGCGTGATGGACGAACAAGGCAAGGTCAATTACTCGGTCTCCGCCAGCGATGCGGAGCAAGGAGGCGCCAGCGGCGGCGCGCAATTGGGCTATAGATTGCCGTACGCCCAGCTCAACGCCAGCGTCAGCGCCGGGCAGGGCTATCGCCAATATTCCGCTGGCGCCGCCGGCGCGCTGGTGGCTCATCCCGGCGGGCTGACCCTGTCGCGCAGCCTGGGCGAGACCATCGCGGTGGTGCGCGTGCCGGACGCCGAAGGCGCCCTGGTGGGCTCCGGTCAGGCGCGGGTGGATGGCCGCGGTTACGCGGTGGTGCCCAGCCTGACCCCTTATCACCTCAACACCATAGATATCGACCCCAAGGGCATGCCCTTGGACGTGGAACTGAAGCAGACGGGCAGCAAGGGCCTGGCGCCGCGCGCCGGCGCGGTGGTGATGCTGTCCTACGACACCGAAATGGCGCGCGCCACCCTGATCAACAGCCGCTTGCCGGACAACAAGCCGCTGCCGTTCGCCGCCACGGTGCGCAACCGTGCCGGCGACAGCGTCGGTGTGGTGGGGCAGGGCGGCCGCATCCTGGCCAAGGGGCTGGAGCCCAGTGGCGAATTGAGCGTGTCCTGGGGCGAGGCGCCGGAGCAGCAATGCCGGATCGACTATCAACTGCCCAAGCGGGACGACGGCAGGCAGCAGCGCTATGAAGTGCTGGACGCGCCCTGCCAGCCGCGGCGGTGAACCCCTCTTTCCACCCCATGAGCGATTGCATGCACATCACCCGCCACATCGCGCCTTGCGCGCATCCATATCACCTGCTGCTGGCCCTGGCCTGGAGCGCGCCGGCACTGGCGCAGTTGCCGGACGCGGGCCAATCGCTGCGCGACATCGAGTCGACACGGCCGCAATTGGCGCCATCCATCGCGCCGGAGCTGGAACTGAGCGCGCCGTCCAGGCCGGAGGTGGTGGAGCCGGACAGCGGGCCGCGGCTGCGCGTCGCCGGCTTCCGTTTCAGCGGCAATACCGCCTTTGACGCGGCGACGCTGGCGCCGCTGCTGCAAGACCTGGCCGGCCGCGAACTGGGCATGGCTGAATTGAGCGCGGCGGCGGAGCGCTTGACGCGGTTTTATCAGCGGCACGGCTATCTTTTGGCCCGCGCCTATTTGCCGCCGCAGGAAATCGAGGCTGGCGAAGTGAGTATCGCGATCCAGGAAGGCCATTACGGCGCGGTGGAGCTGGACAATGCATCGCGAACCCGCGACCAGGTGCTGCGCGCGCCCTTGCGCGGGCTGGAAGGCCGGCTGGTGGAGCGTGACGCGCTGGACGAGGCCTTGCTGCGATTGAACGACTTGCCAGGCGTCAATGTGCGCGCCACCTTGCGGCCCGGCACCCAGGCCGGCCGTTCCGATCTGCTGCTCCAGGCCCAGCCCGGCGCCTTGCTCAGCGGCGGCGTCGAGCTCGATAACTATGGCGGCAAATACACCGGCGAATACCGGCTGGGCGGCAGTCTCAACCTCAATAGCCCGCTCACACTGGGCGATCAGCTCAGCCTGCGCGCGATGGGCAGCGACGGCCGGCAGCAATACCAGCGCATCAGCTACCAACTGCCGTTGGGGCCTTGGCTGACCCGGTTGGGCGCCGCCTATTCCAATATGGAATACCGGCTGGGGCGCAGCCTGAGCGATCTTGGCATGCACGGCAATGCACGCATCACCAGCGGCTTTGTCAGCCAGGCGCTGCGGCGCGGACGCAACTTCAGCCTGCACGGCCAACTGCTGTACGAAGACAAGCAGTTGAAGGACGACATCGAGTTCGACGGCAGCCGCAGCGTCAAGCGCGCGCGGCTGTGGACCGCCACCCTCAGCGCCAACGGCCAGGACGGCCTGGGCGGCGGCGGGCTCAGCCAGCTGTCGCTGGCCTACAGCGCCGGCGAACTGCGGATGGAAGACCCATTGGCGCAATGGTGGGACTACCTGACCACCGACACCCAAGGCAGCTTCGGCAAGCTCAGCCTCAGCGGCGTCCGGCTGCAAAGGCTGAGCACGCGGCTGAGCCTGTACGCCCAGCTCAATGCCCAATGGGCGAGTCGCAACCTAGACTCCTCCGAAAAAATCAGCCTGGGCGGACCCTATGCGGTGCGCGCCTACCCGGCCGGCGACGCCAGCGGCGACGAAGGCTGGATCGGCAATCTGGAAGCGCGTTACGCCGCTTGGCCCGGCGTGCAGGCCGCGCTGTTCTACGACTACGGCCAGACCCGGGCCAATAAGCGCGGTTGGGGGCAGCTCAACCCCCGGCTCCAGCGCGGCGCGCTCGGTCTGGGCCTGGGTTGGCAACAAGGCCATGGCCAATTGAATGTCAGCGCGGCCTGGCGCGTCAGCGCCGGCAACGCGGCCCCTGAACGGGGCCCCACTATCTGGGCGCAAGCGAGTTGGCTGCTTTAGGGCGTTGTTCATGTTCCGCCGCGCTGCGGCGGCGGTGGCTTGGACACGCTCTGGAGCGTCGCACGCTGGTGTTCGGTAATTCTCCTGTGTTGGGAGACTGCACTTCGTTCATTTTAAAAAGGAAGCTGTGATGAACAAGACCTACTCTTTACTCTGGAACCCGCTGCAGCAGTGCTGGCAAGTGGGCAGTGAATTGAAGCGCGCGCGCGGCAAGGCGGGCAGCGGCCGCCGCTGGCAGGGGCGCCTGCTGGCGGCGCTGGGCC
>NZ_JAJOHW010000146.1 GCF_021129195.1 Chromobacterium aquaticum
CAGCAGCAGCGCCAGCAGCAGGCTTTGCAGCACGATCTGGTTGAGGATGAAGTTGCGCCAGTAGGTGATGATGGCGGACAAGGTGTCCAGGCTGAACAGTCCGGTCTTGGGGGTCAGGTAGTTGCTGTAGTCGCGCAGGAACTGGATGGCCGGCTGGCGGCCTTGATGGTCGCGCAGTGTCTGTTCCATGCCGGCGTTGCCGGCGCGGCGCTTGAGCGCGGACAGCCAGCCGCCGAGGTAGCCGCCGCCGGAGACGGTGGACAGGTAGTCGATTTCGCGCAGCCAGCGGCTGCTGGCCAGCGCTTGCAGCACGCCCAGGTTGAAGGTGGCGCTGCGGATGCCGCCGCCGGAGAAGGCGAGGCCGGCTTGCGGCGCTTCGCTGCCGCCTGGGCGTTCCACGCCTTCTTCCGCCCGCGCGGCGGCGAGGCCGGCGCGTTCGTCGGCGTTGACTTGGGAGAAGGGCTGGGTCGGGGTGCTCATCGGGTTCTTTCCGTTGGTCCGGCTTTGTCGGCGGGTGTTGGACTGGCAACCATTTCGTCGAGGCGGCTGATGATATTCATGGCCCTGAATCCGCTGCGCGGATGATGATTTTGATTGCCGGGGCTGCCCGGCGGGCAGGGAAAGGATATTTGTTTGGCCAAATATCCTCTCCACTCCTAAAGGCCACCCTGCAAGCCTGGCCTGCGGCTTCCCGCCGGGGCCCGTCAGGCCCGAGGCGCGGCTGAACTCGCACCGCGCTAGCGTCGCGGTGCTCGAACAGGCAGCCGCTTAAGACCTCGGGCCTGCCACCCGGCGGCAGGCTTGAAGGGACCCGGGGCGCGTCGGATATGTAGTGTTTTTGGCGTTTTTCTAGTGGCTTCACATTGCTAGCTAAAACCGTGACTCGCCCTCCCTCAACGCTTGGCGTCTTCCAAAATCGCATCCGCCGCCTTCTCCGCGATCATGTAGACCGCGGAGACGATGAAGAAGCCGGGAATGCGCGGAAACACCGAGGCGTCCACCACGCGCAGGCCGCTGACGCCGTGGACGCGGAAGCGGCTGTCCAGCACGCCGCCGGCCTCGCGCGCGCCGATCGCGCAACTGCAGGAGGCATGGTGGCCCCAGGCGTTGTCGCGGACGAACTGACGCAGTTCATCGTCGCTCTGCACCGCTTCGCCGGGCAGTTCTTCTTCCGCGATCAGGTTCTGCTTTTTCAGATCGGCGGTGAGGCTGCGCACGAATTTGATGCCTTCCACCACCGAGTCCAGGTCTTGATCGCCGCCGGCGCTGCCTTCCTCGAAGTAGTGGAAGTTGATGTCCGGCGGGTCGCGCGGGTCGGCGGAGCGCAGCCTGACCGTGCCGGCGCGGTTATTGGTGTGCGCCTTGAGAATGGCCCAGGTCAGGTAGTTCAGGTGCTCGGGGAACAGGCGCGAGTAGCCGGGGAAATAGCCTTTGAACAGTCCCAGCAGCGCGAAGCAGAACAGGTCCGGCAGCGGGCGTTCCTGCGCCGAGCGGCGGATCACCGCCAGCACCGCGCCATTGGTGGTGTAAACGCCCTTGCGGCCTTCCGCCCATTGCTTGTATTGCGGATCGCCGGGCGCGAATTCCGCGTCCTTCAGCACTTCCCAGTGCTTGAAGTTCATCCGGTTGACCACGCCCACTTCGTAGCGGTCCTGCAGGTTCTGGCCGACGCCGGGCAGGTCCACGCGCGGCAGGATGCCGTGTTCCTGCAAGTGGGCGGCCGGGCCGATGCCGGACAGCATCAGCAGCTGCGGGCTGTTGAAGGCGCCGCCGGCCAGGATTACTTCGCGGCTGCAGCGCGCTTCGCGGCGTTCGCCGGCGGCGTCGCTGACCCGGCCGCTGGCGCGGTAGAGACCGGCGCCTTTCAGATATTCCACGCCGACGGCGCGCAGGCTAGCGTCGAACAGCACTTGCGTGGCCAGCGCGTCCAGCTCGACGCGCAGCCGCTCCGGGTGGCGCGCCGCCACGTCCAGCACCCGTTCGCGGCTGCCGTTGCGCTGGTGGTCGCGGGTGGCCAGCGGCGGGTAGCAGACGCCGACGGCGTTGTCGCGCACCAGCCGCCAGTCGTTGGGGTCGGCCTGGCCTTGCAGCAGCCAGCGCCAGCTGTGGTGCGGCACGTCCACTTCCTGGAACACCTTGTCCACCGATACCAGCAGGGTGTCCACCAGGCCGGCGTCGCCCAGCGCGGATTCCGGTATCGCCTTTTCGGTTTGCAGCCAGCCGCGCCAGCCGTGGCGGGTGGGGTTGACGCCGAGCAGGCCCAGCCAGCGGTAGAGCGGGCGGTGATGGCAGTTTTCCAGCCGCTCGAAATAGCCGCGCATGGTGTCCGCGCGCCAGCTGTCGTCGCCGGTGAGCCGGGCGATGTTGTCCCAGTCCGCGTTGTGCGGGTAGACGGTGATCATGGCGTTGTGGGCGGTGCAGCCGCCCAGGGTGCCGGCGCGCGGGTAGAGCACGCCGTCCACGTTCTGGCCGTTCCATTGCGCGCGGTATTTGGGGTCGCGCTTCTGCTGGGCGTCGTCGGCGTAATGGCGGACGAAGTAATCCAGCTTCATCGCCTCGTTTTCCGATGCCAGCGCGTGGAACACCGGCACGTCGTAATCGTCGGGCAGGCGGTCGGCCTGGGGCTGCCAGGCGTCGCCGCCCTTGAGCGCGCGCGGGTCGCCGCCGGCCTCCAGCAGCAAGACCCGGTGCCCGGCCTCGGCCAGCCGCGCCGCCAGCGTGCCGCCGCCGGCGCCGGAACCCACCACGATGTATTCGTATTCGTCCATGGCGCTCGTTTCAGAAGGTTTTCAGGAAGGCGATCAGCGCGTATTTGTCGCTGTCGCTGAGGCCGGCTTCATCCTTCATATAGCCGGTGCCGAAGTAATGGCCGCGGTTGACCACGAAGTCCGGGCAGGTGCTCAGCTCCAGCATCGGCTTGACCAGGTTGGCGAACACCTTGCGCGCCTCTTCGTCGCTGGCGCCGGGCGGCAGCGCCTTGAGGTCGTGCTTGATCTTTAGCAGCAGGTCCAGCAGTTTCTTGTCGTGCTTGAGCCGCTCGCCCAGCGAGGGGTTGTCCAGCGTCACTTGCAGGTTGGCGATCAGGTTGACCGGGGTGCCGGCCGGGATCGGCCCCAGTTCCACGCCGTCCTTGCCGAACAGCCAGGGCAGGTAGCGCTGCAGCGGGCCTTGCAGCTCTTGCAAGGTGTCCGGCAGGTAGCCGGTGGGCACGCGCAGATAGCTGCGGGCGGTGGTGCGGTCGATCACGCCGGGCACTTTGTCGCCCAGCACTTTGTCCTTCTCGCGTTTTTCCGGCCACAGCAGTTGCTGGATGGAGTTGTCGAAGGACTCCATGCGCGCCGCCACCGACGGGCTGGGGTTGAACTTGCCCAGGCTGTTGTTGAGCAGGAGGGGCGCGGTGGACCAGACGCTGATCAGCGAGGCCGGGCGGGTGTAGCCGCGGCCGCCGGCCGGCATCTTGTACTGCCAGGGCTCGCCGGTGAAGGGGTTGTGCACGGTGATGCTGCCGACCGAGGGCAGGTCCTTATAGGTCTTGGACGAGAAGTTGTCCCAGATATTGCCCTTGAGCGCATTGGTGGCCAGCGGGCTGCAGGCATTGGTTTGCAGCAGGGTCACCGGCACGCGCAGCTCGGTGGACAGGTAGTTGTCCTTCAGGAAGTCGTCGGCCTGGACGATCTGGCGCATCTGCGATTTGAAGTCCTCGGTCTTGGTCCAGTCCCAGTATTTCTTGAAGCAGGCCAGGTAGTCCGGGCCGGCGCAGCCGGCGGTGGGGTCCAGCGGCGACACCTTGGGCGGCAGCTTGCTGGAGTGGCAGCGCGCGCAGTTTTCCGCGAACACCACCTTGCCGCGGCTGAGCTGGGCGGTGTCGTGGCTCAGGTATTGCTCGCCGCCGGGTGCGTCCTTCAGCTTGTGCGGGTCGGTGCTCTTCAGGAAGAACAGCGCCATGTTCACCGTCTGCTGCTCGGTGGATTGCCAGTACACCGAGTTCTTGCGCGCGTCGGCGATCTGGATCGGGGTGATGGTCTTGCCGCCCACCAGCGGGTTGAAGTGCAGCAGCCATTCCTCGCTGAACAGGCCGATGTTCAGATACACGCGGTTCAGCGCGCCCAGCGCGCCCACCGAGTCCGAGCCGTCCTTCAGCACCCGCGGCGTCCACACGGTGTTGGGCGCTTGGAAGTATTGGGTCAGCGGGCCGGTCTTGACGAAGTCGTTGAACTGCTTGTTGTCGAGATTGCCGCCGGCCAGGGTTTCCTTGCCCCAGCGCTTGGCGATGTCCAGCCGCGCCTGCAAGCCGTACACCGCGTTCATGGTGCGCGGGTTGTTGATCGAGTCGGTGGATACCAGCGAGGTGTCCAGCGCGCCCGGCCGCGAGGTGTGGAACAGCTGGAAGGGGAAGCTGCTGGGGTCGGCCTGCCAGGAGAAGATGCGATCCACCCAGAAATACTGGGCGCCGACATTGGAGCTGAGGTTTTCCCATTTCGGATGTTCCGGGTCCGCCGGCGGTTTCACCGGATTGGGGCCGACATGGCAGAACGCACAGGACATGCCCACGCGGTAGGGGCGGATCAGGTCCTTGTCGTTGTAGTAGCTGGGGTCTTCGTAATAGCGCTTGGCGTCCCATTTCTTGGCGGCGGCTTCGTCGAAGGCCGGGTTGGGGAACAGGCGCAGGCCCACCACGCCGGTGGCGTAGCCGTAGAAGGAGCCGACGGGCAGGTTCTTGCCGCGCGCGCCGATGACGACGCCGGGGTATCTCTTCTCATTCTCGAACGGGTCTTTCGCGCAATCGGCGCGGCGCTGGTCCAGCCACAGGCCGAAGCGCTTGTCGTCCGGGCCGGCGGCCTTGTCGAAACAGGGTTCGTTGACCAGGCCCAGGTAGTTCCAGCGGTTGTCGCGGCTGAACTTGAGGCCGGGATGGGAGGACAGGGTCTTGAGCAGGTCCAGGTTGCCGACGCTGACGGTGGCCAGCTTGTCCCACAGCCTGTCGTTGCCGCCGGTCCACACCAGCCAGGTGTTGCGGCCCATGACCTCGGGGGTGCTCAGCGCCACCCCGCCGTCCATGTCCTTGAAGTAGTTCTCGTCGGCGGCGGTAAAGGATTCCACCGTGCGCTGGGCCTGCTTGGCTTCGTCCAGCACGGTGCCGGGCTTGGGCTGATCGTCACGGCAGCCGGCCAGGCTCAGCAGCAGCAATAGCGCCGCTCCCCGGCGCAGGGTAGGGGTCAACTGGGCCATCGCATTATCTCCATTCGGCATCACGGCGTTTTTGGTTTTGATCATTCATTTGGCATGTCAGCGCCTATCTCTGCCTATAGCACGGCGGCCGGGCCGGCGGCGGCTGCGTAACTTTGCTGAGCGTTATTACTGATGGCGAAAAACCGGCGCCATGGTCGATAGTTGAAAGTTGCCCATGGCGCAAAAAGGGATAATCGCGGCGCTCAAACCGCCGGCTGGACGCGGCGACGGCGCGCGCGGCGCGTTTTGTCGCGCCGGCGCCGCAGTGGCGAGCCTGTCCTTTATGCCTGGAGGCCGCACGGTGAAAACTCGGGGTCCCATCAGATTTGCATCAGGATTCGGTCGCGGCGCTGGGGGACACTTTCCCGGTCCAAGCATGAGCCCGGCAGGGCGTTTGACCGATGACCGATAACGATGTGTTGCACCCGCTGGAGACTTTGGAGGCCGCAGCCAAGCGCAGCGTGCCGGCCCAGGAAGTCTGGCTGCTGCCGCCGCGCCGGGAAGAGTCGCGGCTGGAACTGAGCTGGGAAGAGGGCGGCGAGACGCTGGCCCTGGCGCCGGACTGGCAAGGCTTGCTGCTGCTGGACCGCGTGGAGGTGTGCGTGCTGTCCGGCACGCTGGCTTTTCAGCCGCTGCGGCTGGAGCCCTTGAGCAAATTGCTGGCCTTCGTCGACGAATCCAAGACCGACGAGGCCCGCGAGGCGGACGCTGCGGAGGCACGCTGCGCGCGGCTGGAGCAGGCCGATCTGACGACCTGGCAGGACCGCAAGCGCTGCGAGTACTGGTTCTTGCTGCAGGTGCTGGCGCCGTCGCCGGCCTTCGCCGCGCTGCTGACGCTATTGCGCCGCAGCGAGAGCTATTGGCTGGTGCGCTTCCTGCTGGCCCAGTCCAGCCGTGGCGACAAGTTGCAGGAGCTGGGCGAGCGCTACGGCGTGTCCTATTCCCATTTCCGCCGGCTGTGCCGCCACGCGCTGGGCAATGCGGCCAAGACCGAGCTGCGCGACTGGCGCATGGCCCGCTCGCTGCTGGATGTGGCGGAGGGGCGGGAAAACCTGACCCAGGTGGCGCTCAAGCACGGCTATGCCTCGTCATCGCATTTTTCCAACGAGATCAAGGGGCTGATCGGCGTGTCGCCGCGCGGTCTGTCCAACATCATTCAACTGGCCACCAAATGAATCGAAGCTTTTTATCCGCCGCGCTGCTGGCGGCGGCGCTGGCCGCCGCGATGCCGGCCGCCGCC
>NZ_JAJOHW010000147.1 GCF_021129195.1 Chromobacterium aquaticum
CGCCAGATCAGGCGCAGCACGGCCAGCGCGAGCACGCTGATGCCCACCCATTTGTGCCAGGCGATCATGGACGCTTTCAGCTTGAAGCTGGCCGGCGAGGTGATCTGCATGCTGTTGAAATACCAGCCCATGATCAGGGCGGCGACGATCAGCACGGCGATCAGCCAGTGCAAGGCGATTTGAGTGGGGCTGTATCGTTGCATCGAGTTCCTTATTCCGTATCGGCGGCAAAGCCGCGCCTGTCATACCGTTGAATCATAAAAGAGCGCCCAATGCGCTGATAGCGAAATTATTAGCGCGATAAATTCAAATTTTTTGAACGAGTTTGCTTGGGCGCAACGACAGACGATATTAAGAATCATTATGAATGGAGAAGTCCCGCAAGGTTCCCTGCATGGGATATATAACAAAAAACCGCCAGGGGCAAAGCCCTCTGGCGGTTTTAACCTGACTGAAAAGCCGGTTTATCGTTGGTTTAACGGCTCTTGACGAAGGGAATGCCTATCGCCTTGGGCGCCACCGCGCGGCCGACGAAGCCCGCCAGCAGCAGCACGGTCAGCACATAGGGGATCACCGCGATGGCTTGCGACGGGATCTGACCGATGCCCGGCAGCGCCACGCCTTCCAGGCGGATCTGAATGGCGTCGGCAAACGCGAACACCAGGCAGCCCAGCACCGCCGGCAGCGGCTTCCATTTGCCGAAGATCAGCGCGGCCAGCGCCAGAAAGCCCTTGCCCGCCGTCATTTCCTTGATGAAGCTGCCGGTCTGGTACACCGACAGATAGGTGCCGGCGATGCCGCACAGCACGCCACCCCAGAACAAGGCGGTGTAGCGCACCTTGGCCACCGAGATGCCGGCGGTGTCCGCCGCGTGCGGGTTCTCGCCCACCGCGCGCAGACGCAGACCGAAGCGGCTCTTGTACAGCACCCAGGTCACCAGCGGCACGATCAGGAACAGGGTCAGATACACCAGGATGCTGTGGCCGGACAGCAGCTTGCTGTACAGCTGGCCCAGCAGCGGCACATCGCGCAGCTCATGGGCGAACGGCAGCACGATCTCGTGGAAACGGCCCTCGTCCGGCAGCTGCGGGGTGTTGCCGCCCTGCTGGAACCAGGCCAGGCCCAGCACCGGGGTGATGCCGGAGGCGACGGTGTTGAGCGCCATGCCGGAAATCAGCTGGTTGCCGTTGTAGGTGACCGACACGAAAGCATGGATCATCGCCATCGCCACCGAGGCGGCGATGCCGCAGGCCATGCCTATCCACGGGTTCTGAGTGGTGAAGGCCGCGGCGGCGGCGGCGAAGGCCGCCACCAGCATCTTGCCTTCCAGGCTGATGTCGACCACGCCGGAGCGCTCGGAGAACATGCCGGCCATCGCGGCCAGGATCAGCGGCGTGGCCACGCGCAGCGTGGAATCGAGCAGGCTGAAGAAGATTTCCATTATTTGTCGTCCTTGCGCTTGAACAGGCCGGCGATGAACGGCTCGAACAGGTTTTCCAGCGCGCCGCAGAACAGGATGATCAGGCCCTGGATGAAGATGATCATCTCGCGGGTGATCATCGGCTTCTCGAAGGACAGATCGGAGCCGCCCTGGGTCAGCGCGCCGAACAGCAGCGCGGACAGGATGATGCCCACCGGGTGGTTGCGGCCCATCAGCGCCACGGCGATGCCGACGAAGCCGACGCCGTTGGTGAACATCACGTTCATGCGGTGGGCGGAACCCATCAGCTCGTTGACCGCGGCCAGGCCGGACAGCGCGCCGGACACGCACATGGCGATGATGATGACACGGCTGACGCTCATGCCGGCG
Source organism: Chromobacterium aquaticum (assembly GCF_021129195.1). GTDB lineage: Bacteria > Pseudomonadota > Gammaproteobacteria > Burkholderiales > Chromobacteriaceae > Chromobacterium > Chromobacterium aquaticum. Next base: position 1,811 of record NZ_JAJOHW010000147.1, read on the forward strand.
TAGCGGGCGGCTGGTTCGCTGGTGCCCACGGTGCGCAGCTCGAAGCCCCAGCGGCTATGCCACACCACCAGATAGAACAGCGCGGCGGCCAGCAAGGACATCACGAAGGTCAGGTTCAACGGCGAGGTGGGAATTTCCACGCCGAAACGCGCCGCCACTTCGTGGATGGCGGGAATCCACGCCGCCTGGCCGAATTCGCGCGTGGTCGGGTTCTGCGAGCCGGCCTCGATCAAGTGATGGCTGATCAGGTACAACATCAAGGAGTAAGCGATGAAGTTGAACATGATGGTGGTCACCACGATGTGGCTGCCCCGCTTGGCCTGCAGCCAGCCCGGCACAAAGGCCCAGGCCGCGCCGAAGCCCATTGCCGCCAGAATGGCCAGCGGCACCAGCACCGCCGGCGGCAGGCTGTGGTCGAAGCCCAGCACCACCAGGGTGACGCCCAGGCCGGCCAGATAAGTCTGGCCTTCGCCGCCGATATTGAACAGGCCAGCGTGGAAGGCGGTGGCCACCGCCAGGCCGGTGAAGATGAAGCCGGTGGTGTAGAACAGGGTGTAGCCTATGCCCTCGCCGTAGCCGAAGGCGCCGTTGATCAGCAGCTTCAGGCATTCCCAAGGGTCTTCGCCTATCAGCCAAGTGACCAGGCCGGTCACCAGCAGCGCCGCCATCAGATTAAGCGCCGGCAGCACCGTCAGCTGCGCCCAGCGCGGCAAGGTGGAAGGTTGTCCGAATTTCAATGCTTGTGCCCTCCCATCAGCAGGCCCAGCGAAATGGTGTCGGCGTCCTTGGCCGCCACTTCGCCGGTGATCTGTCCGCCGGCCATGACCAGGATGCGGTCGGCCAGCGCCAGGATTTCTTCTAGTTCAACCGAGACCAGCAAAATGGCCTTGCCCTCGTCGCGCAGTTCCACCAGCCGCTTGTGAATGAATTCGATCGCGCCGATGTCGACGCCGCGCGTCGGCTGGCCGATCAGCAGCAGGTCCGGATTGGCGTGGATTTCCCGCGCCAGCACCACTTTCTGCTGGTTGCCGCCGGAAAGCAGGCCCACGCGCAGCAGCGGGTTGCCCGGACGGATGTCGAATTGCTGGATGAAGTCGCGGGTACGCGCCAGCAGCCGCTTGCGCGAATACCACGGGCCGCGGCCCAGGCCGGCTTCGCCGTGATAGCCGAGAATGGCGTTTTCATAGCTGGAGAAGGCCTTGACCAGGCCCTCGCGCGAGCGGTCTTCCGGCACATGGGCGATGCCCAGCTTGCGGTAGAGCGCGGCGCGCGGCTGGCCGCCGCAACGGCGGCACAGCAGGTCCTCGCCCTTGTAGACCATCTCGCCGGCATTGGGCTCGCGCATGCCGGCCAAGACTTCCAACAGCTCGGACTGGCCGTTGCCGGACACGCCGGCGATGCCGACGATCTCCCCGGCGCGCACTTCGAAATTCAGCTGGTCCAGCAGCTTGACCGCGCGCGCGTCGGTCAGGCACAGATTCTTGACGCTGAGCACCGCCGCGCCCGGCTCGCGCTCGGCCTTGTCCACTTTCAGGCTGACCTTGCGGCCCACCATCAGGTCGGCCAGCTTTTCCTTGTCCACGTCGCAGGTGGCGACATTGGCCACCACGGTGCCGGCGCGCATCACGCTGACGCCGTCGGTGATGTCCATCACCTCGCGCAGCTTGTGGGTGATCAGGATCACGGTCTTGCCCTGCGCCTTCAGCGAACGCAGGATGTGGAACAGGTGGTCGGCTTCCTGCGGCGTCAGCACCGCGGTGGGCTCGTCCAGAATCAACACATCGGCGCCGCGGTACAGCGCCTTGAGGATTTCCACCCTTTGCTGCAGGCCCACGCCCAGATCGCCCACCAGCGCGTCAGGGTCCACCTCCAGCGAGTAATTGCGGTTGAGCTCTTTCAGATGCTCGCGGGCCTCGTCCAGCCCCTTCTTCAGCACCAGGCCGCCTTCGGCGCCCAGCACGATGTTTTCCAGCACGGTAAAGGTGTCCACCAGCATGAAATGCTGATGCACCATGCCTATCCCCAGCTCGATCGCTTCCTGGCTGTTGCGGATAGGCGCTTCCTTGCCGTTCACCCGGATGGAGCCGCTGTCGGCCTGGTAATAGCCGTACAGAATGCTCATCAACGTGGATTTACCGGCGCCGTTCTCGCCGATAACGCCATGGACGGTGCCCTTGGCGATTGTCATCGTAACGTCACGGTTGGCTTTGACGGCACCAAAACTCTTGTTGATGCCCGCCAGCTCAATGGCAAACTCGGTCATGCTTGTTCTTGTTCCCTGGTTAGGGCCAGCCTGACTCCGTTCCGGCATGAACAAACAGGCACGATGGAATGCATCGTGCCTGCCTCCCCGAAACGGATCAGGGAAAACTCCGCTCGGCTTATTGCACCGGGCAGCTGTTGTTGGTGCGGTAATCCACCACCTTGATCTTGCCGCCGATGATGTCAGCCTTGGCCGCGTTGATCTTCTTCTCCATCGCCGGAGTGATCACCTTGCGGTTGTTGGCGTCCAGCGCCCAATCCACGCCGGCCTCCTTCAGGCCCAGCACCTTGACTTCCGGCTTCCAGGAGCCGTTCTTGGCGTCCTTGAAGGTGTTGAACACCGCCACGTCCACGCGCTTGACCATGGAGGTCAGCACCGAGCCGGGGTACAGGTGGTTCTGGTTGCTGTCCACGCCGATGGAGTACTTGCCGGCGGCCTTGGCGGCTTGCAGCACGCCCAGGCCGGTGCCGCCGGCGGCGGCGAACACCACGTCCACGCCGCGGTCGAACTGGCTCTTGGCCAGCTCAGTGCCGCGCGCCGGGTCGTTGAAGGCCTGCGGGGTGGTGCCGGTCATGTTCTGGATCACGCTGGCGTTCTTGTTGGTGAACTTGACGCCCTGCACATAGCCACAGCCGAAGGCGCGGATCAGCGGCACGTCCATGCCGCCGACAAAGCCCACCTTGCCGCTCTTGGACGCCATCGCGGCGGCCACGCCGGTCAGGAAGGCGCCTTCTTGTTCCTTGAACACAATGCTCTGCACATTGGAACCTTTGGCCACCGCGTCGATCAGAGTGAACTTGACCTTGGGGAACTCCTTGGCCACGGTTTCCACCGCCTGGGTGAAGGAGAAGCCGATCGCCACCACGATGTCGGCGTCACGGCGCGCCATATTGCGCAGCAGCTGTTCTTTTTGCGCTTCGGACGCGATCTGGCCGTCGCGGTAGTTGATCTTGAATTCCTTCTTGAAACGCTCGGCGCCGTTGTACGCGGACTCGTTGAAGCTCTTGTCAAACTTGCCGGCCATGTCGTAGACCACGGCGGGCGAGAATTCTTTGGCGAAGGCGGAAGTGGACAACACCGCGGCCGCTACGGCAAAGCTCATTCGTTTCAGCTGGATTTTCATCTCTATGACTCTATGGAGTTTGTTGGTCAACCCGCACGCCGATCACCCCCTGTGGTTCCCGTGCCGTGCAGCGAAGCAAGGCGCCTGCCAACCTCGCGTCATGTAGCGTCGCGACTACATATTCAGTTGCGCAGATGCGGTCCCGCCGCGCCCCGGTGCAAACGGGTCGATACCGGCATGGACGCCGCCCTGTCATTCTTGTTTGAGCGCGGCGAATTGTAATGACGCACCCATGGACTGTAAACAACTTCCTCTCTACTTTGAAATATCATGTCGCAACAAATGCCGACAAAGCCGCGAGCCCCGCGGAGAAACGCCAACAGCATGTCAAAATGCTGTGGTTTTTACGTAATCGAAGCGTAAGACATAAAATTACACCCCAAGAGCATTCCCCGCTGCCGGGGCAGCCTTCCAAAGCCGGCCGGCAGCGCCTACAATGCCGGCCTTCCCCATCCGTTTCAAGCCGCCCCATGCTGCCGATTCTTTACCGCGACGACCGGCTGATCGCCATCCACAAGCCCTCCGGCCTGCTGGTGCACCGCACCGCGCTGGACCGCAACGAAACCCGCTTCGCCGTGCAGTTGCTGCGCGACCAGATCGGCCAGCGGGTCTACCCGGTGCACCGGCTGGACAAGGGCACTTCCGGCGTGCTGTTGTTCGCGCTGGACAAGGATATGTGTCGCGAAATGAGCTGGCAGTTCGAACGCCAGCAGGTGGACAAGCGCTATATCGCCGTGGTCCGCGGCCACAGCGATGACGCCGGCCGCATCGATTACCCGCTGAGCCGCCGCCCGGATGATCTGGAATGGATAGGCGAAACCGTGGACACCACGCCGCAGGCCGCCGTCACCGACTACCGCACGCTGGCGCGCATCGAACTGCCGATCGCGGTCGACCGCTACCCCAGCAGCCGCTACAGCCTGCTGGAGCTGACGCCGCACACCGGCCGCCGCCACCAGCTGCGCCGCCACCTCAAGCACATCGCCCACCCCATCATCGGCGACGCCACCCACGGCAAGGGCCGCCACAATCGCATGTTCACCGAGCATTTCGGCAGCCAACGCCTGCTGCTGGCCTGCGTCGCGATGCAGCTGAGCCACCCTGACAGCGGCCAGCCGCTCTTGCTGCAAGCGCCGCCGGCCGACGACTTCATGCAAGTAATGGAACAACTGGGCTGGCGCGCCGCGCTGGAGGACGCGCTGCGCGGCCACGCCGAATCCGGTACAATCCGCAGCTGACAAACGCCATACCCCGCAGCCATGCTCAGTTACCGCCACGCCTTCCACGCCGGCAACCACGCCGATGTGCTCAAGCATCTGATCCAGATCGAACTCCTGAACTACCTGGGCCAGAAAGCCAAGCCCTACTGGTATATCGACACCCATGCCGGCGCCGGCGCCTATTCGCTGGTGGAAGGTTACGCCACCAAGAACGCTGAATTCGAATCCGGCATCGCCCGCCTGTGGCAGCGCGACGACCTGCCGGAAGCCGTCGCCAACTACGTCGAAGTGGTGCGCAGCCTGAACGCCGACGGCGAACTCAAGCTCTACCCTGGCTCGCCGTGGTGCGCGGCGGAAGTGATGCCGGCCAGCGACAAGCTGCGCCTATTCGAGCTGCACCCTACCGACCACCAGTTGCTGGCCGACACCTTCGCCGACGCAGGCCGTCGCGTGCAGATCCAGCAAGCCAACGGCTTCGAGGCGATCAAGGCGATCCTGCCGCCGCCGCCGCGCCGCGCGCTGGTGCTGATCGACCCGCCCTACGAGGACAAGCGCGATTACCAACACGTGATCACCGCGCTGAAGGAAAGCCTGAAGCGCTTCGCCACCGGCGTCTACGCGGTCTGGCATCCCTGCCTGCAGCGCGCCGAGATGAAGGAACTGCCCAAGGAAATGAAGAAGCTGGGCGCCAAGAACTGGCTGCGCGCCGAATTGCACGTGCAAAAGCCGTCCAGCGACGGCTTCGGCATGCACGGCAGCGGCATGTTCATCCTCAACGCGCCATGGACGCTGCCGCAGACGCTGCGCGAAGTGCTGCCCTACCTCGCCCAGCATCTGGCGCAAGACGCCGGCGCCAGCTATGTGCTGGAAACCGGCGGTGACCTTTAAAGAACCTATTTACGATCTACTACGCGTCGTGGAGCGTTACACGGTGAGTACGGCTTCAGAATGCTCATGTACCTCTTGTACACTCCGCTTCTTCAACCGTTTTCGCCTTGTCTCCCCTTAGCTCGCGAGATCGTAAACAGGCCCTAAGCCCCAGCGAGAACCCATCGATGGCAAAACTCTTTTTCCGCTACGCCGCGATGAACAGCGGCAAGAGCACCCAGCTGCTGCAGATCGCCAACAACTACGAATCCATGGGCAAGACCGTGGCGCTGTTCACCAGCGCGATGGACGACCGCTACGGCTTCGGCAAGATCACCTCGCGCCTCAATCTGCAGCGCGACGCCCGCACCTTCTCGCCGGAGCTGAACTTCCTGGCCGAGGATTTCGGCCAGACCGCCTGCATCCTGATCGACGAAGCCCAGTTCATCACCCCGGAGCAGGTGCACCAGTTGCATGAACTGGCCCATACCCGCAACATCCCGGTGATCTGCTTCGGCCTGCGCACCGACTTCCGCGGCGACCCCTTCGTAGGCTCCGGCATGCTGCTGGCGCTGGCCGACGAGATCGAAGAGATCAAGACCATTTGCGAATGTGGCAAAAAAGCCACCATGCACATCCGCATCGATGCCGACGGCCATCGCGTCAAGGAAGGCCCGCAAGTGGAAATCGGCGGCAACGCCCGCTACCGCGCGGTTTGCGCCCGCTGCTTCTATCAACTCTGAAGCAGCGCCCCTCCGCCGAAACCCGCCCGCGCCAGCGGGTTTTTTTACGCCCGCGGATTGCTGCCCTCAAAAAAAACTTGCCCTGGAGTTTGATAATGTACACAATCAAATCTGCTTGCATTACAGAGGATTAGCCATGAGCCACGGAGGCAAACGCAGCGGCGCTGGCCGCAAGTCCAGCTACGGCGGCGACAAGACCGTCGCCCTCCGCGTGCCGGAACCGCTGAAGCCGGTGCTGGAAGACTGGCTGCGCGATTACCGCAGCTGGCGTACCGCCAACAGCGCCCACGCCGACGATGTGCGCACCCTGGCGCGTCAGCTCAGCGAGTTGTCGCTGCCGCTGTTCGCCAACAGCGTGCCGGCCGGCTCGCCGGTGGCGGCGGACGACCTCAAGGAAGACGACGTGGACCTCAACGCCCGGCTGGCGCCGCGGCCGGGCAGCACCTTCCTGGTCACGGTCAAGGGCGAATCCATGTTGGGCGCCGGCATCCATGACGGCGACCTGCTGGTGGTGGACCGTGCGGCGGAAGCGCGCAACGGCAAGGTCGTCGTGGCGGCGCTCAATGGCGAGCTGACGGTGAAGCGGCTGGAAAAAACCGCCAAGGGCCTCCGCCTGCTGCCGGAAAACCCGGAATTCCAGCCGATTCCGGTGCCGGAAGACGCCGCCTTCCATATCTGGGGCGTCGTCACCAACGTCATCCACAAAGTGGACTGAACCTTCGGGAGAACAGCATGGCACACACTCAAGCGCAGTACGACAGCATCAAGATGAAGTTCATGGACTGGCGCCGCCTGCCGCGCGCCTTCCGCGCGGTGATCCAGGGCCAGCCGCAAGTGCTGGTCAGCCGCCCGGGACGCGACTTCTACGTGCCGGTGCAGTTTGTTTAGCCACCTTTATTAGCCACGGAAACGCACGGAAGACACGGAAAAAGACAACACCTTCGGCCAGGAAACCCACGAAACCTTCATACCGTCTTTGGTCCGTGTTTTTCCGTGTGTTTCCGTGGCAAAAGAAACCACAGACCTTGCCTGCTCCCGTGGCCTTCCGTGGCAAAAGACGTTTTCCGCTCCCCCTTAAGAGCGGCTAACATTATCAGTTTCACGGCTGAGGCAAGGCGCGCCGACGCAGGCAGCACTTGAGTACGACAAGTCGGCGCAACGCAGCATCAGGAATTTGTTAGCCGCTCTAAGAGCCTGTTCAAAGTCTCGCGAGCAAGGGCGAGACAAGGCGAAAACGAGCGAAAAAGCGGAATGTACACGTGGTACATGAGCATTTTGAGCTTGTACTCACCGTGCGACGCCTCACGAAGCGC
>NZ_JAJOHW010000148.1 GCF_021129195.1 Chromobacterium aquaticum
TGTGTATAAGAGGCAAGCCGTCGCCGGCGCGACGTGGACGGATTCGGTGCGGGTCTGCAAGGCGGCGATCACCGCGGCCGCGGCCGCGGCGGCATCCTCGCCCTGGGCCAGCACCGCCACATCGTCGTCCTCGGCCACGCCCAGGCCCATCAAGGCCACCACGCTGCGGGCATTGGCCGCCTGGCCGTTGAATTCCACCCGCACGCTGGCGCGATATTGGCGCGCCGCGTTCTGCACCAAGGCCGCCGGCCGCGCGTGCAGGCCGCCGGCATGGCGCACCGTGGCCTGGCCGCGGCTTTGCGGGCCCTCGTCGGCCAGGTCTTCGGCTCCATTGCCGCCGCCGCTCAACGTCAGCAACGGGGTGCGCCCGGCTTGCAGCATGCCTTCCGCCTTATGCTCCACCGCGTAGTCCTCGCCATTGGCGATCACCACCATGGTCAGCAGCGACGGCGCGCGGCGCGCCACCGCGTCCAGGTCCACCTCGATCAGCGGCTGGCCGCGACGCACGCGCTCCCCGGTCCGCACCAGGGGCCGGAAACCGTCGCCGTCCAGCTTGACGGTATCGATGCCGATATGGATCAGCACTTCCGCGCCATTGGCCGCGCGCAGCGTCAGCGCGTGACCGGTGCGCGCCAGCTGCGCCACCTCCCCGTCACAGGGCGCCAGCAGGGTGCCGGACAGCGGCTCTATCGCCAGGCCGTCGCCCATCATCAGGCCGGCGAACACCGGATCGGGCACCCGGTTCAGCGCTACCGCCGGGCCGTCGAACGGCGCGGTGAGTTCGAGCGTAGCAGACATGGGGACTCCTCCATCTTGTTGTTGAGCGCCGCGCCGGGCCGGTCCCTATCGGCCCTGGCGGCGAGCCCGCCGACAACGGCGGGCGCTTGCGACGCGCCCCGATTCGCATGGCTGATCGGGGCGCGGTTTTCTTCTGGTGCGGTGCTGCGCGCCGAGCGCTCAGCGGGTGCAGGTCACCTTGGACAGATGGCGCGGCACGTCGGGGTTCAGGCCGCGCGCCTCGGACAGGCTCGCCGCCATCAGGTAGAAGCTCTGCACCGCCAGCAGCGGGTCCAGCGCCGGGTCGTCGGCCAATGCCAGCGTCAGGTCGCGGCTGGCGACATCGGCCGGCGCGGCCAACAGCACCTTGGCGCCGCGACCGCGCATCTCGGCGGCCAATTCGATCAGCCCCTGCTGCTCGGGTCCGCGCGGCGCGAAAATCAGCAGCGGATAGCCATCGTCGATCAGCGCCATCGGGCCGTGCTTGATCTCGGCGCCGGAGAAGGCCTCGGCCTGGATCACGCAGGTTTCCTTGAACTTGAGCGCGGCTTCCAGCGCCACGGTGAAGCCCAGGCCGCGGCCCACCACCATGATGCGTTCGGCGTCCACCAGCGCGTCCACCGCCGGCCGCCAGTCCTGGCGCGTGGCTTCGGTCAGGCGCTGCGGCAGATTGGCCAGCGCGGCCAGCAGGCCTTCATCGCCCTGCCAGTGCGCGACCAGACGCGCCACCGCGGACAGGGTGGCGATATAGCTCTTGGTGGCGGCCACGCTTTTCTCGTCGCCGGCGCACAAGGGCACCGCCCATTCGCAGGCGGCGGCCAGCGGCGATTGATGTTTGTTGACCAGCGCCACGGTGCGCGCGCCGGCGGCGCCCAGCGCCTTCATGGTGTCGATCAGATCCGGGCTCTGACCGGACTGGGACAAGGCCACCGCCAACTGGCCCTTCACCGCCAGCGGCGCCTGATGCAGGGTGATCAGCGACATCGGCAAGGACACCACCGGCACGCCCAGGCGCTGCATCGCCAGGTAGGCGAAATAATTGGCGGCGTGGTCGGAACTGCCCCGGGCCACGGTCAGCGCCAGGCTGGGGCGTTCCGCCGCCAGCGCGCGGCCCAAGGCGGCCAGCGCTTCATCGGCGTACATATGCTGCGCGGCCACCGCTTCGGCGGCGTACAGCGCTTCTTCAAGCATCAACGAGGCCAATCTGTTCTCCCTCTACGTAGACTTGCTGCAAATTCAAATCCGCGTCCATCACCACGATGTCGGCCCAGGCGCCGGCGGCGAGGCGGCCGCGATCGGCCAGGCCCAGGTAGTCGGCCGGGTACAAGGACATGCGGTTCGACGCATCGGCCAGCGGCAGTCCGATGGACACCAGATTGCGCAGCGCCTGATCGGTGGTCAGCGTGCTGCCGGCCAGGGTACCGTCGGCCAGGCGCACGCCGCCCATGCACTTGGTCACCGAGTGCGAACCCAGCTTGTATTCGCCGTCCGGCATGCCGGCGGCGGCGGTGGAATCGGTAACGCAGTACAGGCGCGGAATCGAGCGCAGGGCGGCACGGATCGCGCCGGGGTGGACGTGGAGCAGATCGGGAATCAGCTCGGCGTACTCGGCATGCGCCAGCGCCGCGCCCACCATGCCGGGCTCGCGGTGGTGCAGGCCGCTCATCGCATTGAACAGATGGGTGAAGCCGGACGCGCCTTGCTCCAGCGCCTGCACCCCGTCTTCGTAACTGCCCAGGGTATGACCCAGCTGTACCTTGACGCCCTGCTGCGCCAACTGGCGGATGATGTCCATATGGCCAGCGATTTCCGGCGCCAGCGTGATCAGCGACACCGGCGCCAGCGCGCGGTAGGCGTCCACTTGGGCCATCACCGCGCGACAGGCGTCGTCCGGCTGGGCGCCCAACTTGCCGGGGTTGATGTAGGGGCCTTCCAGGTGAACGCCCAGGATGCGGGCGCCGCCGGGACGGCGTTCACGACAGGAGGAACCGAGCGCGCGCAACACCTGTTCGATCTCGTCCGGCGGCGCGGTCATGGTGGTGGCCAGCAAGGATGTGGTGCCGAAGCGCGCATGCAGCCTGGCCACCTTTTCGGCGGCGCTGCCGCCTTCCATGATGTCGACGCCGCCGCCGCCATGGACGTGCAGGTCGATGAAGCCCGGCAGCAGATAGCGTTCGACCGCGCGGCCGGAAGCCAGCCGCGCGTCTATGGCCTCGATGCGGCCGTCGGCAGCCAGTTTCAGTTCGCCGTCCATCCAGCCGGCTTCGGTCAGGATGCGTCCTTGCAGCACTCGGTGTTGGGTCATCGTCTCAGTTCGGCAACAAAATCGTAGTAGTCGTTACGGCAATAGGTATCGGTCAATTCAATCGCGATGTTCTCGGCGTTGAAGCCGATGCGGGTGATCAGCAACATCGCTTCTCCGGGGCGGATGCCGGCCAGCGTGGCGATGTCGCCGGAGGCGTTCACCGCGCGGATATGCTGCAGCGCGCGCACCACCGAATGGCCGTTGGCGTCCAGATGGGCGTACAGCGAGGTGCCCACTTGCTGCGGCTCCGGCAGATAAGCCACCGGCAGCGTCGTCATCTCGATCGCCATCACCACCCCGTCGGCCAAGCGTTGGCGCTTCAGCCGCGACACTTGCGAGGTGGGCGACAGCCCCAGCTTGATCACTTCCTCATTGCTGGGCGCGAACACGCCGCGCTCCAGCCACACCGACGACGGCACGAAGCCGCGCTGGCGCAATTGTTCGGTAAAGCCGGTCAGCCGCGACAAGGGCTGTTCCAGCCGCGGCGTGATGAAGGTGCCCGAGCCCTGGCGCCGGCGAATCAGGCCCTGCTCCAGCAGCACATCCATCGCCTTGCGCGCCGTCACGCGCGAAATGCCCAGTTCTTCGGAAAACGTGCGCTCCGACGGCAGCGCCTCGTCCGCCTGCCACCAGCCGGCGTTGATGGCGTCGGCCAGTTTCCGCGACAGCTGCAGATACAGCGGCGTGGTCAGGGTTTCATCCGGTTTCAATGCTAGCCAGCGATTTTCCATGGGTTGTCTGCAAGTGGTCTGAAAACACCAGTGTATAACCGGCGTCCCCAAGCTGGCATCTCCGACACGAGCACCGCGCGAATCCAGCGCTGCTGGCATACCGCGAACGTTAATACCACATTAATACCACGTCAATACCATTTTATTTGCCCGCCTTACCGTCAGCTTGCTGCATGGCAGCAAAACGACAAAGGGATGATTTGGCAGGAAAAAATGACGGCCTCTCGCGCCGTGACCGTCGGGACAGGTCTGTGGATGAGCGTTTTTTGCAAGAATCAAGCGGATGCAAGACCACACAGTAAGTATGGCAATAGTACCCATCGCCAAACTTACATTAAAAATAGTCGTCACATTTTAAATCATATGACATCCATATGATGATTGGACTGCTCGGCAAACTGCTGGGCGCTTGCATACCACTCGTAGCTCAAAGGAGTCAGAATGAAACCACAACTGCGCCTTCCCGCCGCCCTCGCCCTGGCCTGCCTCAGCGCGCCGCTCTGGGCCCACGGCACCATGGAAGTGCCGATCAACCGTACCTATAGCTGCTTCAAGGAAGGCGCGGAATCGCCCAAGTCCGCCGCTTGCCAGGAAGCCCGCCGCGTGGGCGGTACCCAGGCCATGTACGACTGGAACGGCATCAACCAGAATCCGCAGGGCGACAATCACGCGGCGGTGGTGCCGGACGGCAAGCTTTGCGCCGGCGGCCAGGACAAGTTCAAGGGCTTCAACCTGGCGCGCACCGACTGGCCGAAGACCAAGCTGGTGCCGGACGCCAACGGCAACTACGAGTTCGTCTACCACGCCACCGCGCCGCACCAGACCAAGTACTTCAAGTTCTATGTGACCAAGAACGGCTGGGATCAGAGCAAGCCGCTGAAATGGTCGGACCTGGATCCGCAACCCTTCCACACCGTGACCGGCAATCCGCCGCTGGACGCCAACAAGCGCTACCACATGGTGGCCAAGCTGCCGACCGGCAAGAGCGGTCCGCACATCATCTTCAATGTCTGGAAACGCGCGGACAGCGAGGAAGCGTTCTACTCGTGCTCCGACGTGGTGTTCGGCGATGGCACCAATCCGCCGGAACCGCCGCCGGTGACCAATCCGTGGAAGGAAATCGGCAAGGTGACCGCCTATGAGAACCTGCCGAACAACAGCACCGCCACGCTGCGCGTGTTCGACGCCAAGGGCGGCGACGCGGAAACCATCCAGGTCAAGCTGGACGCCGTCAGCGGCCAGATGGCCAACTGGCCGTACGAGCTGGGCGTGAAAGTGAACGCCAGCTCCAAGGCGATCCGCATCGGCGTGATGAACCAGAAGCAGCGCACGGTGAGCATCACGCCGGAACGCAGCGCCACCGCCAACCGCGTGTATTTGAATGACGGCTACAAGGGCTATACCTACCAGATCGACCTGAAGAAGGGCGACGGCGGCATCAACCCGCCGCCGGTGGGCGACGCCTGGAAAGAAGGCGTGTCCTACACCGCCGGCCAGATCGTCAGCTATCAGGGCAAGAAGTACCGCTGCCTGCAGCCGCACACCGCCTGGGCCGGCGCCGGCTGGACCCCGTCCAGCCAGCCCGCCTTGTGGGCACCGGTCTGAGCATCCCGCCTAGTCGGCGCGCGGGCTGAAGCTCTGACGCGCTGACTCGCCGGCCTTCCCGATCCCGGAAGGCCGGTTTCTCCCACCCTCCTCCTGCCGCGGGTCCACGCCTCGGACGGCGGCCATGCCATGCCCGCGACACAGGCAGGAGGGCTGCCGCGCGTCGCCTGCGGGATATGCAAGAAAGCCGATTCCGATGCCAAGCTCGACCCAGACCTATCCGCCCATCGCCGCCTGGCTGCACTGGATTTGCGCAGTCGTGATCCTGTGGGCCATGATCAGCGGCTTCGCGCTCGCCTCCGGCGCGCTGCCGCCCGCCGTCGCCGCGGCGATTCCGCCATTCAACGTCGCGCTGACCACGCTGTTGATGCCCGTGTTCCTGCTGCGCGTCGTCTACCGCGCCAGCTTCCGCATGCCGCCGCCGGCCGGCATTCCGCCGGCCAAGCACCGGCTGGCGCGCCGCGCGCATGCGCTGCTCTATCTGCTGAGTGGTTTATCGCTGGCCAGCGGCTGGTTGATGATGGAGCGGCCGGTCGACGTGTTCGGCCTGATCACGCTGCCGCCCAGCCTGGAGGCCGGAGCAAGCACCCAAGCGCTGGCCAGGCTGCACTTCGCCAGCAACGTTCTCTTGGCCCTGCTATTGACCGCCCATATCGGCGCGGTGATTCAACACCAGCGCCAGGGCCGGCGCCTGCTACGGCGTATGTCGCTACTGACGGGCTAAGAATCTGTTCAAAGTCTGCTGCGCTTCGGCGATACGGCGTTGAACAGGCTCTAACGCCGCCAACTGATCAACACCACCGCAGCCACGATCACGCTCATCGCCAGCATCTCGTGCAGGCCGATGTGCTCGCCGAGGAAGACCACGCCCAGCAAAACCGCGATCACCGGGTTGACGTAGGCGTAGCTGGTGGCGGCGGCCGGAGACACCGTCTTCAGCAAGTGCAGATAGGCGCTGTAAGCGATGATGGAGCCGAACACCGCCAGGTAAAACAAGGCCAGCCAGCTGGACAGAGTCGGCATCGCCTGCAGCTTCTCGCCATAAGCCTGGCTGGCCAGCAACAAGGCCGCGCCGCCGAAGATCATCATCCAGGCGCTGCCCATCGGTCCCTTGGGCTGAGCCAGATGGCGGCTCCAGGCCGAACCCAGCGCCCAACCGGCGGAGGCCAGCAGCAACAGCGCTGCGCCGCTGGGGCTGGCCTTCAGATTGGCCCCCATATTCAACAGCACCATGCCGCAAACGCCCAGACCAATGCCGGCCCATTCCACCTTGCGCGCCTTTTGACCGAACATGCGCGCGAACAACAGGGTGAACAGCGGCACGGTGGCGATCACCAAGGCGGCCACGCCCGAGGACACGTCTTTCTCCGCCACGGTGACCAAGCCGTTGCCCACCGCCGGCATCAGCACGCCGAGCAAGGCGGCGCCGCCCAGCTCGCGCGCGTTCGGCATCGGGTATTTGCGCAGCCACAGATAGGCCAGCATCAGCCAGCCGGCCAGGGAAAAGCGCAGGCCGGCCATCATCATCGGCGGCCAGGACTCGATGCCTATGCGTATGCCCATATAGGTTGAGCCCCAGATCACGTACAGGGCGAAGAAAGCGGCGAGGGTCAGCGGGGGGATGCGCGAAAACGGCATGGTGCGGCTCGGGAAAGTGGAACCGGATACCATGCCGTATGGGAATGTCCGTGGCAAGTCTAATTTTGCCGCGGACGCGGCCGACTCAACGCGTGGCTAGGCGCTGCAGGATGTTGGAGAACTCTTCCATATAACTGTCGAAGCGGGTGGCCAAGCGGTCGACGTCGGTGGCGAAGCGGTTGTAGGCCACCACCGCCGGAATCGCCGCGAACAGGCCGATGGCGGTGGCCACCAATGCCTCGGCGATGCCCGGCGCCACCGTGGACAAGGTGGCCTGGCCGGCATTGCCCAAGCCGATGAAGGCATGCATGATGCCCCACACCGTGCCGAACAGGCCAATGTAAGGGCTGACCGAGCCGACGGTGGCGAGGAAGGAAGTATGGCTGTCCAAAGTGTCCAGCTCGCGCTGCGCCGCCGCCTTCATCGCCCGGCGCGAGCCGGCCATGATGTCGGACAGCTCGGTGCCGTTGCGGCCGCGCAGTTTCAGGAACTCGGCGAAGCCGGACTGGAAGATGCGCTCCATGCCCACGGTGTCGTTGCGGCGGCTGGCATCCTCATACAGACGATTCAAGTCCGCGCCGCTCCAGAAATTGCGCTCGAACTCGTCGCTATTGCGCCGCGCCGCGCGCAGCACCGCGATCTTGTTGAAAATCAACGCCCAGGACAGCACCGACATCAAGGCTAGGCCGGCCATCACCAATTGCACCATCAAGCTGGCGTCCAGGATCAGGCTCAGGAAAGAAATCTGTTGCACGGCAACTCCTCTTGTAATCGCCAGGCTCAGCGCAATACGCGGCCTGTTTCCAAATCAATGATGGTGGACGGTTTGCGCCGCTTGCCGATGCGGCCCGGCAGGGTCAGCACTCGCTGGCGGAAAGCCTGTTGGCAGGCGCGCGCGGTTTTCAGCGATTGCTGGCCGGCGCGGTTGGCCGAGGTGGACACCAGCGCCGTGCCCAGGCTGCGACACAGCGCGGCGGCCTCGCCATGGGCGGTGACGCGCACCGCAATCTTGTCGTGCTTGCCGCGCAGCGCCGGCGGCACCCGGCGCGAGGCCGGCAGCAAAAAAGTATATGGACCCGGCCAGTAGCGCGCCAGTTCCGCGTATTGAGCGGCGGACAGCGGGCGGATCAGGTGGCGGATCTGGCCGACATCGGCGGCGATCACGATCAGCCCCTTGTGATTGGGCCTGGCCTTGATCGCCAGAATCTTGCGGATGGCGCGCACATCCAGCGGATTGCAGCCCAGGCCGTAGCAGGACTCGGTGGAATAGGCGATGACCTCGCCCTGTTTCAGCGCGGCGCGGGCTTTGAGCTGCAACGGGCGTCCGGGCAGCCGGGGCAAGGGCCGCTCCCGGCCGGGGGTGAACTTCATGATGATGGGCGGCGATGCGAAAATAAAGCCGCATTGTACCGCTGTCCGCGACGGCGACCTAGCGCTTCAACGCATCCCCATCGTCGTCTTCCGGCGCCGGGCGCCAGGCATAGCAACGCAGCGGCGGCCTGTCGCTGTGGAATTGTTTCAACCAATACGCCAGCCGGCGCCAGCAGCGGCGCTCATGGCGTAGGAAATGCGCAACCTTGCGCCATCGGCCTTCGGCTTCCGGCGCTGCCGCCGGTGCGATGTGACTCATGATGTCTTCTCCTCGGCATCAGGCGCAGTATCCGGCTGGCAACCGCCCTGCCTGCGCCACTCGCCTCCAATCTAGAAGAAGCCGCATCAAGCCAATGTCGAATTTTCGATACCGGCTGCAAAAATGCCATAAATCTGCCCCTTTCCTCCACCGGCCCGCTCCGATATTTTTAAGCATTTGGAACCTAGCCAAGCTGTCGATATCATTCATTGAACCCATAAAATATTTTTGCCATCCTCTTGCCGCCGCGCCATCCCGCGGCCGCAATGAGCCAGTTTCCTGATTCAAGTTATTGAAAGAACGAACGCTATGAGCATCTTGGTAACCGGCGGCGCCGGCTTCATCGGCGGCAATTTCGTACTGGACTGGCTGGCGCAGAGCGACGAAACCGTCGTCAATCTGGACGCGCTCAGCTACGCCGGCAATCTCGACACCCTGAAATCCCTGGAGCAGGACCCGCGTCATGTCTTCGTGCGCGGCGATATCGGCGACCGCGTGCTGGTCGACGCCCTGCTGGCCGAGCACCGCCCACGCGCGGTGATCAACTTCGCCGCGGAAAGCCATGTCGACCGTTCCATCCACGGACCGGGCGACTTCATCCAGACCAATGTGGTCGGCACCTTCAATCTGCTGGAAAGCGTGCGCGGTTACTGGGGCCAGCTGACGGACGCGGAGCGCGCCGCCTTCCGCCTGCTGCATGTGTCCACCGACGAGGTTTACGGCTCGCTGAGCCCCGACGACGCGCCGTTCACAGAAAATCACCGCTACCAGCCGAACAGCCCCTACTCCGCGTCCAAGGCCGCGTCCGATCACCTGATGCGCGCCTGGCACCACACTTACGGCCTGCCGGTGCTGACCACCAATTGCAGCAATAACTACGGCCCCTATCACTTCCCGGAGAAGCTGATCCCGCTGGTCATCCTCAACGCCCTGGCCGGCAAGCCGCTGCCTATCTACGGCGACGGCAGCCAGGTGCGCGACTGGCTCTACGTCAAAGACCATTGCAGCGCCATCCGCCGGGTGCTGGAAGCCGGCACGCCCGGCGAAACCTATAATGTCGGCGGCTGGAACGAGAAAACCAATCTGGACGTGGTCAAAACCATCTGCGCCTTGCTGGACGAATTGGCGCCGCAGGCCGACCCGACGCGCCGCTACGCCGAGCAGATCGCCTTCGTCGCCGACCGCCCCGGCCACGACAGCCGCTACGCGATAGACGCGCGCAAACTGGAGCGCGAGCTGGGCTGGCGGCCGCAGGAAACCTTCGACAGCGGCATCCGCAAAACCGTGGCCTGGTATCTGCAACATCAGGACTGGGTCGCCAATGTCAGCAGCGGCGCCTATCGCGACTGGGTGAACCAACACTATGGCTGAGCACGCGCCCACCATTCTGCTGACCGGAATCAACGGCCAGCTCGGTCACCGGTTGCAAAGCGCGCTGGCGCCGCTGGGCGCAGTCGTCGCGCTGAGCCGCGCTGAACTGGACCTGGGCCAGGCCGACAGCATCCGCCAGGCGTTGGAACGCCACCAGCCCGACATCATCGTCAACCCCGCCGCCTACACCGCGGTGGACCGCGCCGAGAGCGAACCCGAACAAGCCCACGCGGTCAACGCCGCCGCGCCGGCCTTGCTGGCGCAATGGGCGGCGCGGCGCCAGGCGCTGTTGCTGCACTATTCCACCGATTACGTGTTCAGCGGCGCCGGAGAACGACCCTGGCGCGAAGACGATGCGGCCGAGCCGCGCTCGGTCTACGGCCAGAGCAAATGGGCCGGCGAGCAAGCGGTGCGCGCCGCCGCGCCGCGGTATTTGATCCTGCGCACCAGCTGGGTGTTCGGCGCTCACGGCGGCAACTTCCTGAAAACCATTCTGCGTCTGGCCCGAGAGCGCGACAGCTTGAGCGTGGTGGCCGATCAGATCGGCGCGCCCACTTCCACCGCCTTGATCGCCGACGTCACCGTGGCGCTGCTGCGCGCTTACTTGCGCGATCCGGCCGGCTTCGCCTACGGTAGCTACCACCTGGCGGCGCAGGGCGAAACCAGTTGGCACGGCTATGCTCAACTGCTGACCGCCGAAGCGGTAAAACAGGGCTGCGTGCTGCGGCTGAGGCCAGCCGACATCGCGCCTATCGCCACGGCGGACTACCCGCTGCCGGCGCCGCGGCCGGCCAACTCCCGGCTGGACTGCGCCAAGCTGCGGCAAACCTTCGGCCTCGCGCTGCCACGCTGGGAGACCGGCGTCCAACAAGTGCTGGCCGAACTCTGCGCCCAGCCGCAAACGAAAGACAAGCAATGACCCAGGCACGCAAAGGCATCATCCTGGCCGGCGGCTCCGGCACCCGGCTATACCCGGCCACCATTTCCGTCAGCAAGCAATTGCTGCCGATCTACGACAAGCCGATGATTTATTATCCGCTGACCACGCTGATGCTGGCCGGCATCCAGGAAATCCTGATCATCTCCACCCCGCAGGACACGCCGCGCTTCGAGCAGTTGCTGGGCGACGGCAGCCAATGGGGCTTGCGACTGAGCTACGCGGTGCAACCCAGCCCGGACGGCCTGGCCCAGGCCTTCATCATCGGCGAGGGCTTCCTGGCCGGCGCGCCATCGGCGCTGGTGCTGGGCGACAATATCTATTACGGCCACGATTTCTCCGCCTTGCTGCAGGACGCCAACGCCAAGCACAGCGGCGCCAGCGTGTTCGCCTACCGCGTCAACGATCCGGAGCGCTACGGCGTGGTCGCCTTCGACGCCGACGGCAAGGCACTGTCGATAGAGGAAAAGCCGGCGCAACCCAAGTCCAATTACGCGGTGACCGGCCTCTACTTCTACGATGAGCAGGTGGTCGATATCGCCAAGTCCATCAGACCCTCGCCGCGCGGCGAGCTGGAAATCACCGACGTCAACAATGTCTATTTGCAGCAGGGCCAGTTGTCGGTGCAGACCATGGGCCGCGGCTACGCCTGGCTGGACACCGGCACCCATGAATCCATGCTGGAAGCCAGCCAGTTCATCGCCACCATAGAAAGCCGCCAGGGCCTGAAAGTGGCCTGCCCGGAAGAAGTCGCCTACCGCTCCGGCTGGATAGGCGACGAACAGGTGCGCCAACTGGCCAAGCCGCTGCAGAAGACCGGCTACGGCCGTTATCTGCTGGCGATGCTGGACCAGACTGTCTATTGATACTGACGAGCCGCTTATGAACATCATCGACACCGCCATTGCCGACGTCAAAATCATAGAACCCGCCGTGTTCGGCGACGAACGCGGCTTCTTCTTCGAAAGCTTCAATCAGCAGCGCTTCGAAGCCGCCATCGGCTGCGCCGCACCCTTCGTGCAGGACAATCACAGCCGCTCCAGCAAGGGCGTGCTGCGCGGCCTGCACTATCAGTTGGCGCCGCATGCCCAGGGCAAGCTGGTTAGGGTGATCGCCGGCGAGGTTTTCGATGTCGCCGTCGACATCCGTCGCGGCTCGGCCAGTTTCGGCCAATGGGTGGGCGTGCACCTGTCCGCCGCCAACAAGCGCCAGCTGTGGGTGCCGCCCGGCTTCGCCCACGGCTTCGTCACCCTGTCGGACAGCGCCGAGTTTCTGTACAAGACCACGGATTACTGGTTCAAGGAATTGGAGCGAACCATAGCCTGGAACGATCCCGAGCTGGCGATCGCCTGGCCGCTGGACGGAGAACCGCAGCTGTCGGCCAAGGACTGCGACGCGCCAGGCCTGCGTCAGGCCGAACTGGGCTGAGCCGGATCCAAGCCCGGAAATGAAAACAGCGCCGCTTGCGGCGCTGTTTCTCTATCCAACGGCGGGACTCAGAACCTGTTCACGCTCTCGCGAGCTAGCGCGAGACAAGGCGAAAACAGCGGAAGAAGCGGAGCGTACAAACGGTACATGAGCATTCTGAAGGTGTTTTCAACGCCCTTGTCTAACTATCCCGCCGACGCGCAGCTGATCGTAAACAGATTCTCAGTGCTTGCGGCCTATCGCGCGCGCGCCGATGTCGCGGCGCAGCTGCTTGCCGGCGAAATGGACCTGATCGGCCAAGGCATATGCCTTGCCCTGCGCCATCTTCACGCTGTCACCCAGGCCCACCGCGCACAGCACGCGGCCGCCGTTGCTGCGCAGCTGTTTGTCCGCGTCCAGGCTGACGCCGGCGTGGAACACCATGCCGTCCTCGCTCTCGGCCGGCAAGCCGCTGATCAGATCGCCCTTGCGCGGCGCTTCCGGATAACCCTCGGCCGCCAGCACCACACCCAAGGCCACGCGACGGTCCCACTCCGCCTCCACCTGGTTCAGGCGGCCGTTGACGCCGGCCTCCAGCAACACGGTGAAGTCGGACTTCAACCGCGCCATGATGGGCTGGGTTTCCGGGTCGCCGAAGCGGCAGTTGAATTCGATAGTGTGCGGGTTGCCCTGCGCGTCTATCATCAGGCCGGCGTAAAGGAAGCCGGTATAACTGTGGCCGTCCTTCTTCATGCCCAACACCGTCGGCAGGATGATTTCGCGCATCACCCGGTTGTGCACCGCCGGCGTCACCACCGGCGCCGGGCTATACGCGCCCATGCCGCCGGTATTGGGACCCTGGTCGTTGTCCAGCAGGCGCTTGTGGTCCTGGCTGGTGGCCATCGGCAGCACGTGGTCGCCGTCCACCATCACGATGAAGCTGGCCTCCTCGCCCTGCAGGAAGTCCTCGATCACCACCCGCGCGCCGGCGCTGCCCATCTTGTTGCCCACCAGCATATCGTCGATGGCCGCGTGCGCCTCGTCCAGCGTCAGCGCCACCACCACGCCCTTGCCGGCGGCGAGTCCGTCGGCCTTGATCACGATGGGCGCGCCCTTGGCGTCGACATAGGCATGGGCGGCGCTAGCGTCGCTGAAGGTTTCGTAGCCGGCGGTGGGGATGCCGTGGCGCTTCATGAAGGCCTTGGCGAAATCCTTGGAGCTTTCCAACTGCGCGCAATATTGCGTGGGGCCGAAAATCCGCAGCCCCTCGGCGCGGAAGGCATCGACCACGCCGGCCGCCAGCGGCGCCTCCGGACCCACCACCGTCAGTTCGATCTTCTCCTGCTTGGCGAAAGCCACCCATTCCGCCACGCTGCCGAGCTCGACGTTGGTCAGATTGGGGTCCAGCGCGGTGCCGGCGTTGCCGGGCGCGACGAAGACCTTGGACACCCGGCGCGATTTGGCGATGCGCCAGGCCAGCGCGTGTTCGCGCCCGCCGGAGCCGATAACCATTACTTTCATGTCAATGCTCCATCTGTTCTTGACGGCGCGCCGCAACGCGCCGGATTCTTCACTCAATCGAGCTGCCAACGCAGCCAGGCGAACAATACATTGCCGTTATTGTGCCCGCCCGGGATATAGGTGGCCTGCAAGGCCAGCCGGCGATACTCCACCGACACCAGCGGCAGCACCGCCGGCAACGGGATATAGCTATAGTCCGAACGCGCGGTGACGCCGGCGGTGAAACCGGCGCCCAGCCGCCAGCCGTCCAGCGGCCGCCAGGTTTTCTGGTAGGCGTAGCCGACGAAGGGTTCGACATCCTTGTGCGAGTCCAGGAAGGCCATCGCATACAGCGCGTGCCAATCTCCATCGGCGTCGTAGCGGTAACGGCCAAAGCCCAGACCCCAGGGCCGCTCGTTGAAGGAGTCGATTTTCGCCCTGTCGTAGAAGGCGCGGTTATGCCAGGTCACGGCCGGCACGTACAGCTCGTAGCGATCGGAACGCCAGGTCGCCTCGACATTGTCGCGGCTGCGCTGCCAAAAGCCGGGTTCGGCGGCCGTGTAGTCGGCGGCCAGCGCCGCCGGGCTGCCGAGCGCCAGCAGCCCGGCGCCCAAACAGAATGCAATAGATCTCATCAGGAAAACAGCGTCAATAAGCTGGGGATGCCGGCTAGCCGGCTCCCCGGTTGATAAAACGGCTCAGTGGCGGAAATGACGCACGCCGGTCAATACCATCGCCATGCCGTGCTCGTCGGCGGCGGCGAAGACTTCCTCATCGCGCATCGAACCGCCCGGCTGGATGATGGCCTTGATGCCCTGTTCGGCGATCACGTCGATGCCGTCGCGGAACGGGAAGAAGGCATCGGACGACGCCACCGCGCCCTGCAGGCTCAAGCCGGCGTCGGCCGCCTTGCGCGCGGCGATGCGGGTGGAGTCGACACGGCTCATCTGACCGGCGCCGATACCTACGGTCTGACCATTCTTGCAGAAAACAATTGCATTGGACTTCACGTATTTGGCCACGCGCCAGGCGAACAGCAGGTCGGACAGCTCCTGCGGCGTCGGCTGCCGCTTGCTCACCACGCGCAACTCCTCCGGGCCGACATTGCGGATGTCCGGGCTCTGCACCAGCACGCCGCCGCCGACGCGCTTCAGCTCGAAACGGTTGGCTCCGGCCTGCAACGGGATTTCCAGCACGCGCACATTCTTCTTGGCGGCGATGACGGCCTTGGCCTCGTCGGTGAAGGCCGGAGCGATCAACACCTCCAGGAACTGGCCGGTCACCGCTTCCACCGTGGCGGCGTCCACCGGGCGGTTGAAGGCGATGATGCCGCCGAAGGCGCTGGTGGTGTCGGTGGCGAAGGCCAGCCGGTAAGCGCTGAGCGTGTCCGCCGCCACCGCCACGCCGCAGGGATTGGCGTGCTTGACGATGACGCAGGCGGTATCGTCGAAAGTCTTCACCGCTTCCCAGGCGGCGTCGGCGTCGGCGATATTGTTATAGGACAGCTCCTTGCCCTGCAACTGGCGATAATGGGCGATGGAGCCGGCTGCGGGGTCCAGGTCGCGATAGAAGGCGGCGGCCTGGTGCGGGTTCTCGCCGTAGCGCATGTCCTGCACCTTGACGAATTGGGCGTTGAGGCGCTTGGGGAAGACCACGCGTTCCGGCTTGCCCGCCAGCGCGCCGTCGGCCAGGCTGGTCAGGTAGTTGGAGATCGCGCCGTCATAGGCGGCGGTATGGGTGAAGGCCTTCTTGGCCAGTTCAAAGCGGGTGGCCTTGGACAGCGCGCCGCCGTTGGCGCTCATTTCAGCGGCCAGCGTCGCGTAGTCGGCGGCGTCGGTGACGATGGCCACATGCGCCCAGTTCTTGGCGGCGGAGCGCACCATGGTCGGGCCGCCGATGTCGATGTTCTCGATCGCGTCTTCCAGCGCACAGTCCGGATTGGCGATGGTGGCTTCGAAGGGGTAGAGATTGACGCAAACCAGATCGATATTGCCGATCTCGTGCTCGGCCATCTTGGCCACGTGTTCCGGCAGGTCGCGGCGGCCCAGGATGCCGCCGTGCACTTTCGGGTGCAGGGTCTTGACCCGGCCGTCCAGCATTTCCGGGAAGCCGGTGTAGTCGGACACTTCGGTCACCGGCACGCCGGCGTCGGCCAGCAGCTTGGCGGTGCCGCCGGTGGACAGGATGTGCACGCCCTGGGCGGCCAGGGCCTGGGCGAATTCCAGAATGCCGGTCTTGTCGGAGACGCTGATCAGCGCGCGTTCGATTTTGCTCATGGTTCTCTACCGCGTTAACTAAAAAGGAACACAAAAAAAACCGGCCATCCTGTTACGGTGTGGCCGGTTTGTCTTCATATCAAATCATAAGATTTCATCTTCTTGCGCAGGGTGTTGCGGTTCAAGCCCAGCAACTCCGCCGCTCGCGTCTGGTTGCCCTGGGTGTGTATCAGCACCACCTCCAATAATGGCTTTTCCACGCAAGCCAGCACCATGTCGTAGATGGCCGAGGGATTCTCCCCGTCCAGATCGCGAAAATACTGCTCCATCGCCAGCCGCACCGACTGCGAGATATGGTCATTGTTCTGCATGGTTATTATTTTATCCAAGTCTTGATTGGAGTTAGCCATCCACCACCGTCTCCAGGTCGTGGTCCAACGCTTCCCCAGCGCCATCCAAATACACCAGCCGTTCGGAGTCCCCGGCCAAACGGTCGAAATAGGCCGCCACGGCCAAGCGCTGCTCCGCCGTGGTCTCGAGTTGGTACATCTGCTGGCGGAAAGCGTTGCCGCCCTGCAGTCCCTTGGTGTACCAGGCGATGTGCTTGCGGGCGATGCGGCAGCCCGAGTATTCGCCGTAAAACCGGTATAGCTCATCCAGATGTTCCAGCAACAGCTGGCGCACCTCGCTCACCGCCGGCGGCGGCAGGCACTCGCCATGCTCGAGGAAATGCTGGATTTCGCGGAAAATCCACGGCCGGCCCTGGGCCGCCCGTCCTATCATGATGGCATCGGCGCCGGTATGTTCCAGCACCCACTGTGCTTTCTGCGGGGTGTCGATGTCGCCGTTGGCGATCAGCGGAATCCCGATCTGCCGCTTCACCTCGCGTATCGTGTCGTACTCGGCCGCGCCGCGGTACATGTCCTCGCGGGTGCGGCCATGCAAGGCCAGCGCGGCGATGCCGCAATCCTCGGCCATTTTCGCCACCCGCAGCGCATTGCGATGCTCCGGGCTCCAGCCGGTGCGCGTCTTCAGCGTCACCGGCACATCCACCGCCCTGACCACCGCGTCCAGGATGCGCGCCACCAGCGCCTCGTCGCGCAGCAAGGCCGAGCCGGCCGCCACATTGCACACCTTCTTGGCCGGACAGCCCATATTGATGTCGATGATCTGCGCGCCTCGCTCCACGTTCAGCCGCGCCGCCTCGGCCATCTGCGCCGGATCGGAGCCGGCGATCTGCACCGAGATCGGCTCCACCTCGCCGGCGTGGTCGGCGCGGCGCAAGGTCTTGGCGGTGGTCCACAAGGCCTTGTTGGAGGTGATCATTTCCGATACCGCCATGCCGGCGCCCAGGCGCTTGCACAGCATGCGGAACGGTCTATCCGTCACCCCGGCCATGGGCGCCACGATAAGCCGGTTTTTCAATGAGTACGAACCAATGCGCATGCGGAGACAACTCTGGAGATAGCAGACTGAAGGGCCGGTATTGTAAAGCCTTTTTCCCGGCGGGTGGATTTTTTTTGCTTATTTTTTGAGCAAGCGCCATAGCGGCAAGCCATGGGCCGGCGAGGGATGAGGTGGAAGTTGGCCGATAAGCCGGGTCTTGTCGTTGGACAGTCATTCCTCTAGGCCTGCCGTTACCGACAGGCTCAAGCGACCTACCCGGGGACAAACGCGAGCAACGATAATTCCCCCTATTTGGTCTTGCTCCGGATGGGGTTTTGCCTGCCGTCCGTGTTACCACGTCCGCGGTGCGCTCTTACCGCAGAATAGGGCACCACACCCTACCTGTCCGACCGGGCTCTCGCCCGGCCAGTACACCTTTTCACCCTTGCCTGATCCGTCTCGCCGCTTGCGCGGCGAAATAAAGAATCCACGCCCTTGCGGACGCTTCTTCCGGCCATCGGCGGTTCAGCTCTCTGCGCCACTTTCCATCGCCTCACGGCGTCCGGCCATTAACCGGCATCCTGCTCTACGGAGCCCGGACTTTCCTCCCCGCTCCTTCTTGCGAATTCGCGCGGCGAC
Organism: Chromobacterium aquaticum; assembly: GCF_021129195.1. Taxonomy (GTDB): domain Bacteria; phylum Pseudomonadota; class Gammaproteobacteria; order Burkholderiales; family Chromobacteriaceae; genus Chromobacterium; species Chromobacterium aquaticum. The sequence goes on from NZ_JAJOHW010000148.1 coordinate 18,143, forward strand.
TGTCTGGCCAACTTCCGGGCGACATTCTACCCGATTCCACGCCCGCCGGCCCGACATTTTGCCATGACAAACGCGATAATCCCTTATACTGGCGGGTCCATCGAGCGATAACGACAAAAAAATGGAGTTGAACCAGGCCAAGCTGTCCCGTTTGCAATTGTTTGGCACGCTCGCCATTGTGTTCATGCTGGCGCTGACGCTGTCCAGCTATTTCCTGTTGACCAGTTGGAACGACTTCCAGGCCCGCCAGCACACCATACGCCAGGACGCTTACGCGCGCGCGCGCGACTATCTGCGCTCCTACGCCGACCACGCCGCGCAAACCCTGTCCGCGCTGCGCGAACGCACCAACGACACCCTGAAGCAAAGACTGCGCGAGCAGGTGGACCAGGCCTGGACGCTGGCCGACGCCATCTGGCGCCAGGAACGCCTGCGCCGGCCGCCGCGCCAGGTGCAGCGCCTGATCGTGGAGGCCTTGCGGCCGCTGCGCTACTTCGACGGCCGCGGCTATTTTTTCATCGACGGCCTGGACGGCAGCTGCGTGCTGCTGCCCACCGCGCCACAGTTGGAAGGCGGTTCGCTGCTGGCCAACCGCGACGACCAGGGCCGCTACATCATGCGCGCGCTGATCGAATCGGTGGCCAACGAACAGCGCCGCGGCTTCAGCTCCTATCGCTGGTACCAGCCCGGCAGCGGCGAGATGAGCGAGAAAGTGGCCTATGCGCGCCGCTTCCAGCCCTATGACTGGCTGATTGGCAGCGGCGAATACCTGAACAATGTCGAGGCCGACATGCAGAAGCAGGGTCTGGAAATGCTGGCACGCATGCGCTTCGGCCACGACAGCGGCGACTTCATGATCATCGATCACCGCGGCGTGATCCTGCTGGACCCGGCCAATCCGACAATGAACGGCAAGCATTATTCGACCCTGCCCGGCGCCGACCGCGGCCGCATCGCCGAACTGATGCGCCGCGGCAAGCAAGGCGGCTTCATGGAATACCTGATCAGCAGCCTGGACGCGCCGCAGGGCGAACGCTATCTGTCCTATGCGCGCCAGTTGCCCGGCTGGGACTGGACCCTGGTGGCCAGCCTGCATGTGCAGTCAATAGAAGACAGCAGCCAGCGCGCGCGCCAGGAACTGGAGCGCAGCCTGCGCGAGCGCATCGCCGCCACCCTGCTGCTGACCCTGGTGGCCTTGCTCAGCGCCGGCGGTTTCTGCTGGTGCTTCCTGCGCTGGCTCAATGTGCTGGTGCAGCGCTATCGCCAGGACCTGGAACAAAGCCACCACTCGCTGGAACAGCGCTCGCGCGATCTGCGCCTCAGCCACTTCATGGTGGACAACGCCACCGACCTGATCGCGCTGCGCGACGCCGGCGGCGCCATCGTCTACTGCAATCAGGCGGCGCGCCAGCGGCTGGACTGCGGCTGCGACGCCGAGGAGCTGACCCGCGCGCTGTTCCGCCTGCCGGCCGGCGAACTGCCACGGACCTTCGAGACCAAGCTGCAGTGCTGCGGCGAAACCCAGTACCTGGAAGTCACCGTCAACCAGTTGGGCTATCAGGGCGAAGACTATCTGTGCGCCACCGGCCGCGACATCACCGCGCGCCGCCAGACCGACCGCCAGCTGCGGCTGGCCGCCAAGGTGTTCGAATCCAGCAATGAAGCCATCCTGGTCACCGACCCGGACAATCGCATCCTGGCGGTCAACCGCGCCTTCTGCGCGATCACCGGCTACGAGGAGGCCGAAGCGCTGGGCCAGACCCCGGCCCTGCTCGCCTCCGGCCGCCACGATCCGGCCTTCTTCGAAAACATGTGGCAGCAGCTGCGCCAGCGCGGCCAGTGGTCCGGCGAGATCTGGAACCGCCGCAAGAACGGCGACATCTTCCCGGAATGGCTGAACATCAGCGTGTTGCTGAACGAGCAGGGTGAGATCAGCCATTACGTGGCGCTGTTCACCGATATATCCGAGCGCAAGGAGCAGGAGGCGCGGGTACAGCATCTGGCGGAATACGACGCGCTGACCGATCTGCCCAATCGCGTGCTGATCAACGACCGGCTGCAGCAGGCGATCCGCCAGGCCGAACTGCGCCAGGGACAGTTGGCGGTATTGTTCGTCGATCTGGACCACTTCAAGAACATCAACGACACCCTGGGCCACAGCCTGGGCGACGAGCTGCTGAAACAGGCGGCCAGCCGCCTGGGCGCCGCGGTGGGCGCGCTGGACACCGTCGGCCGCACCGGCGGCGACGAATTCGTGCTGATCCTACCCGCCATCGACCAGCCCGGCGAGGCCGCGCAAGTGGCCGAGCGGGTGCTGGCCGCGATGCAGCAGCCGTTCGAACTCGGCTCCCACCAGCTCAGCGTCAGCTGCAGCATAGGCATCAGCCTGATGCCGGACGACGGCCGCGACATCCAAAACCTGCTGATGAACGCCGACCTGGCGATGTACCACGCCAAGGCGCACGGTCGCAGCACCTTCCGCTTCTACACCCGGGAAATGAATGTGGAAGTGGCGGAGCGGCTGCACCTGGAAACCCGGCTGCGCCGCGCCATCGAGCACGGCGAGCTCTACCTGGTCTACCAGCCGCAATTCAATATGAGCGGCGAGCGCCTGCTGGGCTGCGAGGCGCTGGTGCGCTGGCGCGATCCGGAACACGGCCTGATCATGCCCTCGCGCTTCATCCCCATCGCCGAGGACACCGGCCTGGTGGTGCCGCTGGGGCGCTGGGTGCTGCGCGAGGCCTGCCGCCAGGCGGCGCAATGGTATGAAAGCGGCCTGCGCCCGGTGCGCATGGCGGTCAATGTCTCGGCGCGGCAGTTGACGCGGCCGGACTTCGTCGACGATGTGCGCGACGCGCTGCAGGCCAGCGGCCTACCCGGCTACTGCCTGGAAGTCGAAGTCACCGAGAGCACGCTGATGGAAGACGCCGACTTCGCCGCGCGCCAGTTGGCGGTGATCAAGGCGATGGGGGTGCGGCTGTCGATAGACGACTTCGGCACCGGCTATTCCAGCCTGGCCTATCTGAAGCGCTTCGCGCCGGACACCATCAAGATTGACCGCTCCTTCATCATCGACCTGCCGCAGGACGAGGAAAACGCCGCCATCGTCTCCGCCATCGTGCACCTGGCCAACGCGCTGGGCATGGACACCCTGGCCGAGGGCGTCGAGCATCCGCAGCAACAGGCCTATCTGGGCAAGCTCGGCTGCTCGGCGATGCAGGGCTATCTGCTGGGCGCGCCGCTGTCGGCGGAAGCGATGGAGCAGCGCATGGACACGCTGCGCCAGCGGCTGTCGGTGTGACGCCGGCCCGGCCTCACACCGGGCCAGCAGCCCAAGCTCAATCCAGCGGCCGGTTCGCCGTCTCCGGCACCATCTTCAGGCCTATCAGCGACACCAGCATGCACAGCACCGCGTACAGCGCCGGCGCATTGGGGTTGCCGGTCAGCTTGATCAGGCCGGCGGCGAAGAACTGGGCGAAACCGCCGAAAATCATCACGCCCACGCAATAGACGATGGACATGCCGCTGGCGCGGATGCGGCGCGGAAACAACTCCGGCAACACCGCGATGCTGGGCACCGAGGTCAGCACCAGCGGCACCGTCAGCAGCGCCACCACCAAGAGCAGCACCGGCCAGCTGGGCACGGCGTTGACCAGCATGAAGCCGGGATAGATCAGCAGCAGCAGGACCAGCCGCGGCCACAGGATGGATGGACGCCGGCCAATACGGTCGCTCCAGCGTCCGGCCGCCACCGACAACAGCACCTGCAGCAAGGCCGCGGTCGACGCCGCCCAGATCGCCACCGCCAGCGGCATGCCCAACACCGTCACCGCGTGGTTGGCCAGGTAGTGGCCGACGATGAAGGTGGGCGCGGTGCCGCCTATGGTCAGCAATACCCCGGCCAGCAACTCCCTCCAATGCTGGCGCAGCAAGACGCCAGCCGGCTCGGCCGTCGCCGCCGCCTGCGGCGCCACCGCGATGGCGGCGGTTTCGTCCAGCTGGCTGCGGATATACTCGCCCACCGGAATCGCCAGCACCCCGATGGCGAACACCAGCCGCCAGCCCCAAGCGTCCATCGCCGCCGCCGGCAGCAGTCCGCTCAACATGCTCACCACCAAGGTGCCGGCCAGCACCCCCAGCCCCTGGCTGAACAACTGCCAGCTGCAGTAGTAGCCGCGCGACTTGTCGTCGGCGTACTCCATCAGCATCGAGGTGGCCGCGCCCACCTGGCCGCCGACGGCGAAGCCCTGCACCAGCCGCCCCAGCACCACCAGCGCCGGCCCAAACAGGCCGGCCTGAGCATAGGTGGGCGCCACCACGAACAGCAGCGAGCCTATCGCCATCAGCCACAAGCTCAGCCGCAGCGCCGGCTTGCGGCCCTTGCGGTCCGCGTACAGGCCGATGACGATGCCGCCTATCGGCCGGCTGACGAAGCCAGTGCCGAATACCGCGAAGGACAGCATCAGCTGCAGCAACGGCTCGTCGCTGAACGGGAAGAACAAACGCCCCATCAAGGTGGCCAGCGCGCTGTAGACGATGAAGTCGTAGAACTCCAGCGCATTGCCCACGGTGATGGCGGTGATCGCGCGGCGGCTGGGCGCGGCCGGACGCGCGGCCAGCGTCGCTTCGGCCGCCGTCATTGCCCGCCCTCCGCTGCGCCCAGATAATGCTCCACCAGCCGGACCCAATAGCTGGCGCCCAAGGGCAGGATCTGGTCGTTGAAGTCATAGCCGGGGTTGTGCACCATGCAGCCGCCCTCGCCGTCGCCATTGCCTATGATCAGGTAGCAGCCCGGCACCTGCTCCAGCCAGAAGGCAAAATCCTCGCTGCCGGTCAGCGGCGGCATCTCCGCCACCAGCCCATCCTCGCCCAGCCAGTCCAGCGCCACCTGCCGCGCCAGCGCGGTGGCGGCCGCATCGTTGACCAGCACCGGGTAGCCAAGCTGGTAATCCACTTCCGCCCGCGCGCCGAAACCGGCAGCCTGAGCCTCGGCCAGCGTCTCGATGCGCCGGCGCAGCAGCGCGCGCACCTCGGGATTCAAGGCGCGGATGCTCAAGCGCATTTCGGCGCTGTGCGGAATCACGTTCGGCGCCTCCCCGGCCAGGATGGCTCCCACCGTCACCACCGCCATGTCCAGCGGCGACACATTGCGCGCCACCACGCTTTGCAGCGCCATCACCAGCGACGCGGCCACCACCACCGGGTCCACCGCCTTGTGCGGCACCGCGCCATGGCCGCCGGTGGCCTGGATGCGGATCAGCGCGGTATCGGTGGAAGCCATGAAGGGGCCGGGACGAAAGCCCAGCTGGCCAGCCGGAAAACCCGGCATATTGTGCATCGCGAAGATGGCGTCGCAGGGAAACAGCCGGAACAGGCCGTCGTCCAGCATGCGCTTGGCGCCGGAGCCGCCATGGCCCTCCTCCGCCGGCTGGAATATCAGATGCACCGTGCCGCGCCAGGATTCGCGCCGCGCCAGCTCGCAGGCCGCCGCCAGCAGCATCGCGGTATGGCCATCGTGGCCGCAGGCGTGCATTTTTCCATCCACGCGGCTGGCCCAGGGCAGGCCGGTGGCCTCGTGTATCGGCAGCGCGTCCATATCGGCGCGCAGACCTATCGTTGGCCCCTCACCGCGACGCAGGGTGCCGACCACGCCAGTCAGGCCCAGTCCTTCATGGATCTCGTAGCCGCAATCGCGCAGGCAATGGATCACGCGGCGGCGGGTTTCCACCTCTTCGAAGCCCAGCTCGGGATGGGCGTGGATATCGTGGCGCAGCGCTATCATCGCCGGGGCGATGTCGCGAATGCCGGGCAGGACGCGGTCGTTCATGGCGTGGTCTCCTTGGTAGGTATTTACGGCTTGCCGCACACTGTCGCGGCGACCGAAAACCAAGGCGACGCCGCGACAGCGACGACGGACAAGACTAGACGCAATACTTAATAGGTGAATAGATGTGAAAAAGTGATCGAGAACACTTTTGGTTGTCGACAGGGAGGAGAGATGAAGCTGCAACAATTACAAGCGCTGATCGCGCTGGCCGACGGCGGCGGCATCCGCGCCGCCGCGCGCATGCTGGGCCTGTCCCAGGCCGCCGTCAGCAAGGCCTTGCGCGAACTGGAGGCAGACCAACAGCTGCCCTTGCTGCAACGTCACGCCAGCGGCGCGCGGCTGACCGAACCCGGTCAGGCGCTGCTGACCCATGCGCGCCAGATCTCGACGCAGATCGAGCGCGCTCGCGATGAGATGGACGCGCTGCGCGGCCGGCACGACGCCAGGCTATGCATAGGCGTCACACCCTGGCTGGCGCGCACCCTGCTGCCGGAAGTGGTGTTGCAATTCCGCCAACGGCTGCCGTCGATACGGCTGGAGCTGTTCGAAGCCCTGCAGGCGGTGGCGCTGCCGCGGCTGCGCGACGGCCAGATGGACTGCGCGATCGGCCCATTGCCCGGCGACCTGTCCAATCAGGAGTTTCACTGGCAGCCGCTGTTCAGCCACGCCTGCCAGGTCATCGCCCGCCACGGCCACCCGGCGTTGCGCGCGCAGTCCTTGGCCGAGTTGCTGGAACAGGATTGGGTGGTCAATTACAGCCCGGCCAGTTATCGCCAGGTGCTGAACGCGCTGTTCGCCCGCCATGGCCTGAACATCGCGCCGGAACGGCTGGTCTGCGCACAGTCGGTCGCGCTGCTGGCCGGCCTGGTGCAGGCCGGCATGCTCAGCTACGGCCCGGAGCCGCTGCTATTGTGTCCGGACTTCGCCGGCAAGGCGCAGGCCTTGCCGCTGCGGGAACGGCTGGAGGACATCACCATAGGGGTGATCGGCCGCCAGGGACGCGTTCATGGCTATGCCGCCAGCTGTTTCATCGCCTGTCTGCAGCAGACGCTGCGCCAGCGCATGCGCTCGGCTCGGCCGGAGGACCGGGCCTTGGCGCGGATGCTGACGCTGCGGTTTTAAAGCCCGCCGCGGCGCGCTCAATCGAAACGCAGGGTGTAACGCGATTCCACCGAGGCGTCGGTGCCGGCCCGCATCACCACCGACCAGCCCTTGCTCAGCTGGTACACCATCTTCACCGCCTGATTGGCGCTGGTCACGCCGTACTCATAGCCCAGGTAGAGCTCGCGGGTCAGTTGACGGCCCACCGTCACCACCTGCTCCGCCGGGCTCACCGTGCCGTTGGCCAGCGTCTTTTCCTTGCGGCTGGACACGCCCAGGTCGTCGAACAGGCCGATCTGATCATTCAGCGAACCGGCCAGCATCATGCCCGCGGACGCCGCCAGATCGTTGTCGTCGCGATCGCCGCTCGCCGCCCGGCCCAGCACCAGCCAGGCCAGCTTGTCCTTCTCCGACATCGGCTCGTCGGCGACCAGCCGCACCTTGGGCATGGACACCGAGCCGCTGACTTCCACCCCGGCGCCCACCGGCGACAGCCGGCGCTTGGCGCGCACATTCAGCAAGGGATTGTCCAAGGGACCATTGAAGGTGATGGCGCCGTACTCGATGTCCAAGTCCTGGCCATAGGCCTTGTAGCGGCCCTTGACCACGCGCACCTGGCCCTTGGCGCCCGGCGCTTCGCCGGGATTGGCGCTGACGCGCACCGAGCCGGTCAGGTCCACGTTCAGGCCCTGGCCGGAGAAGCGGAAGCGGTCGCCCAGGTCCAGATCCAGCGCCACCGTCAGCGGCATGCTGGCGAAGGCCGACGGCTCCGGCTCCGGCCGGCCCTTGACCAACACATCGTCGCCCAGGCTGGGCGCGCCGAACTTGGGCAGACCGATGCGGCCCTGGTCGGCGCGGATATGACCGGTCAGCGACAATTTTCCGGCCACCATCGCCAGCTCGGTGCGGCCGGACACCACCAGGCGGCGGTTGGGCCGGTCGAACACGCCGAACTTGCGCAACTCCACCGCCACGCGTGCGTCCGGGGTATCACCGCTGAGATCCAGCGCGCCGCTGGCCGCCACCTCGCCTTCACCACCGGCGAAACGCAAGCGCTCCAGCACCAGCTTGCGGCCGTCCAGCCGCGCCAGCAGGCTGCCGTCACCCAGGCGGATGCCGGTGCGGCGGTCGGCCAGCAAGAGCTTGTCCCCGCGTATCGTTCCCTGCGCCATAGGCTGGCTCAGCGCGCCGGTCAGCGCCATATTGGCGCTGATCTGACCGCCCAGTTCCAGCGAGGGGCCGGCGAAACTGGCCAGCGTCGCCAGCGAGGGCACGCTGGCGCTGACCGTGGCGTTGAGCGGGGTCTTGGCGTCGATGGCGCCGCCGTTCCACGGCATCGAGCCCTTGCCCTGCAACTGGGCGTAGCGGCTGTCCAGATTCAGGTCGAACAAGGCGCGGCCGCCGTCCAGCGTCAGGGTGGCGACCGCGGTCTTCAGACCGAGCGCCACGCCCTTGCCCTTGTCGCCCGGCAGTTGCACATCGCCGCCGGCGCGGCGCAGCACGAACTGGCCCTTGGCATTGGCCGCCAGATTCAGGTTCCAGTCGGAATCGAAACTCAGGTCCTGCTTCAGCGGCAGGCTGAGCAAGGGGCCCAGTTCCGCCAGCCGCAGGCCGCGCGCCGAGCCGCGGGTGCTGAGCGCGCCGTTGGCGCCGCGATTGAGCTCGGCCAGCGTGATGCTGCCGCCCAGCGCCGCCAATCGGGCATTGCCCACCTTGATCTGCTCGCCCAGTTCCAGCGCCACCGGCGCCAGCAGGCTGAGGCCGGGCCGGCCGTTCAATTCCAGTTTGCTCAGGGTGCCGGCCCAGGGGCCGGCCTCGCCGCGCAGGCCGCCGTTGGCCGCCAGTTGCAGCGCATACGGATGATCTGCCAGGCGGAAACGGCCATCCAGCTGCAAGCCGTGGCGCGCGCGGGTGCCGCTGGCGCTGGCACGCAGCTGCTCGGCGCGGAAACCGCCGGCCTGCAGCGCCGCCACATCCAGCTTGAGCTGGAACGGGCTGTTCTGGTCGGCCTTGACGTTGCCGCTGAACTGCAGGCTTTGCAGCGCGATATTCCCAGGCAGCCTGAGCCGGTCCGCTTGCAGATTGGCGCTGATCAGCGGCGCCTTGGGCGTGCCGGCCAGTTCGCCCTGACCCTTGATCACGCCGGAGAAGCCGGGACCGATCAGGCCGAGATTGGGCGCGTAGATCAAGAGCTTAAGCTTGTCGCCGATGGCGCCGTAAGCACCATTGGCCTGCAGCCGGTTCTGCGCCAGCCTCAGATCGGCGCTGAGCGACTTCAGCCGCTCGCCTTGCAGCAGCACATCGGCGCCGCCGCTGAGCGGCGCGCCGGATAGCTTGCTGGGCGCGAATTGCAGCTTGGCCGCCACGCTCAGCGGGCTGGCCAGTTGGCCCTTGGCCTGCAGGCTGGCGTTGAGATCGCCGCTGGGCAGGCCGGGCTTGAACTTGGACGGATCGGCGCGGTTGAGCTTGCCGCTGAAATCGAATAGCTGCTTGCCATCCAGGCCCAGCTGGCCGGCCAGCGTCAGGGTGCCAACGCCGGCGGTCAATTCCGCTTGCCGGATCAGCAGCGCCGCATGCGGCGCCGGCGCGAAACCGACATCGGCCTTGGCCTGCAAGGTCTTGCCCTTGAGCTGGGCGATGATGTTCGGACCAGCGAGCGGGCCTTCCAGCGTCACCCGGCCGTCCAGGCGATCATCCGGCGCGCTGGCGTGCAATTGCCGCAGCCCCAGCTTGGAAATGTCCAGCGCCAGCTTGAGCTGGTCCGGCCGCACCTGGCCGGCCAGGCCGATTTCACCGTCGGCGATCCGCGCATGGGTGTTGAACAGTTCCAGCGCCTTGTCATCGGCGCGGAATTCGCCGGCCAGCAAGGACAGCGGCAGCTTTTGCTCGGACAGGGGACCTGCCTGCTCGTTGAGCAGGGTCAGGCCGCCCTTGACGCGCTGGCCGGCGTCCGGCTCGGCGAACACCGCCAGGCTAAGCTTGGCGCGCGGCCATTCCGGCAGGATGGCCTGCGGATTAATGCCGGCCATGCGCGCGTCCAGCCGGGTGAAACTGTTGAAGGGATTGCTGGCGAAGGGCAGCAGACCGCCCTTGACGTCGGCCACCAGGCCCTTGCCGGCCAACTCGCCGTCAAAGCTCAGCTGCAACAGACTGCCGCCCAGCACCAGCTTGGCCTGGTAGGGAATCTTGTCCAATTCGCCGCCGGCGCTGAGCTTGCCTTGCAGCGCGAAGGGCTTGGCGTCGGCCAATTGCAGCGCCGCCTCGGCCTCGCCCCAGGGCGAGCCCAGGCGCTTGAGCTTGAGATCATGGCGCCGGCCGTCATAGACATAGCCGGCTTCCAGGCCGTACAGCCGCAGCTTGGCCGGCTCCAGCGTCAGGCTGGCGACGCTGAGCTTGTCCAGGCGGATGGACAGGGGCAAGGCCAGCGATTCCGGCGCGCCGCCGGGCGGCGTGGCCGGCGTCGGCTTGACCGCCACCTTGACATGGCCCACCGCCAACTGCCGCAGCCACAGCTGGCGCTGCCACAGCGCGCTTGGGTTCCAGTCCAGTTGCACAGATTCGATGTCGACATCGCTGCCGGCGCTGCGCACGCGCACATCGCTCAACTTGAAGCCGTCCCACAGCGTGCCTTCGGCCTGCTTGACGCTGACGGCGTTGCCGCTAAGGCCGCCCAAGGACTGCATCAGCCAGGCGAAGCCGGCGCGGCTGGCGGTCAGCCAGGCGCTGGCGGCCAGCAACAGCGCGATCAGCAACAAGGGCAGCCACAGCAGCCAGCGCCAGCGGCGACGCTTGGGCGCGGCCGGCGGCGGCGGCGCGGTGTCGGGTGTTTGGGGAGTGTCGGTTGCGCTCATGAATGCATTCGAATCAGAAGGCCAGGCCCAGGCTGAGGTTCCAGCGTATCTTGCCGTCGCGCTCGGCCTTGGCGAAGTCGAAGGACAGCGGCGCCACCGGGCTCATCCAGCGCAGGCCGACGCCGTTGGCGCGCTCCACCTGGAAGCCCTTCCAGCTCTGGCTGGCGTTACCGGCGTCGGTGAACAGCGCCAGATACCAGTCCGGCTTGATCGGGATTTGATATTCCAGGCTGCCGGTGGCCACCACGCGGCCGCCCAGCACCGAGCCATTGGGGCCGGGCAGGCCCAGGCTTTGGTAATCGTAGCCGCGCACGCTGTTGGCGCCGCCGGCGCGGAACAGAATGGAGGATGGCACCGCGTCCTGATCGCTGGCCCATACCTGGCCCAGTTCCAGCCGGCCGACAAAGGTGCCGTACTTGGGGAAGGGCGACCAATAACCGACGGTGCGGGCATAGCCGCGCACATAGGAGGTGGAGGACAAGGCGCTGCCGACGGTGCCGGAAAGCTGGAAGTCCAGCAGCACGCCGGAGCGCGGCCGCATCAAATCGTCCACCGCGCGCTGGGTCCAGCCGTAGACCAGCTGCAAGGCGCGGGTGTCCTTATTCGACACGCCGCCGGCCTCCTCGCTTTCCAGCAGGTATTGCAGGCCCAGGCGCGCCTCGATATTGCCGCGAGTACGGGTGCGCCAGCCGCCGACATCGCTGCTGCGGGTTTTCAGGCCCTGGATATCGTCGGTCTTGAAGGCGCTGGTGATGGAATGGGAATAGCCGTCGGACTGGCGCGGAAACCCCAGGCCCAGCGACAGCGATTGCTGGTTTTTCTTCCAGCTGGTCACCAGCGAACCGGTATAGCCGCGGCGGAAGATATTGTAGTGGTCGTAGCCGACACGCACGCCGGGGCCGTCGCCGGAGTCGTAGATCAGACCCAGTTCCAGCTTCTGGCGCGGCATTTCGGTGACGTCCACCTCCACCGGCACCTGCTGGGTATCCGGATCGATCTGCGCCAGGTCGGCGCTGACCACCACATTGGAGAAGTGCGGCGCCTGCTCCAGCGCCGACTGGTAGTCGAAAATTTTCTTCAACTGATAAGGCGAGCCAGCGGAGAAATCGGCCAGGCCGGTGGCGATTTTCTCCGGATAGCGCTTCATGCCCTTGACGTGGATGTCGCCGAAACGGACCAGCGGGCCGCTGTCGATCTCCACCTCCAGCGTCGCGCGGCGAGTGGCCGGATCGATGGCGGCCTGGCTTTTGCTGATATGCGCCTTGGGGAAGCGATCGGCGGTGATCAAGCGCATCACCGCGCGCTTGCTGCTATCCCAATCGGACTGGCGATAAGGCGCGCCCATGGGCAGCGACCAGGCCTCCAGCACCGCCGCGTAGCGCTGCTGGAAATCGCCCTCAGCGCGGATAGGCCCGTTCAGGCGGATGGTGACATCCTCGATCAAGGCCGGCTCGCCGGGCTTGACCTCGACCACGTAGCGCCGGGCGCTCTCTTCGCGCACATTGACGCGCGCGTCGAAATAGCCCTCGGTCTCCAGCAGCTTGCGCGCGTCCTCCGGGGTGCTGCGCAGCAATTCGGTCAACAGCGTCTCGTCCATTTCTTCTTCCAGACGGCTGGTGACCAATTCCAGATTGTCTTGCAGCAAGCCGGACAGGCCGGAAGGCGCGTCTATGCGCACGCTGTAGTCGAGCTTGGCCCAGGCGGACGTCGCCATCAGCAATAAGATCAATGAAATAAGCAGGCGGGAGCTTGGCATGGTCCGATTCGTTTGGTGTCGAGGCCATGGTAACGAAACTTGCGGCGGCTGGCGAGAAGCGGCTGGGCGGCTTCAAAATCGCACAGCCCAATCCGGGCGTTCTTAAACCAAAAGCTTAATTTACATTCAATTATAATTCATATCCGCAAGCGGCAGCCATCCATTTTTCTCATAGCCGACCACCCACGCGCGCCATCAGGCGCAAGGCGGTGAGACCAGCGGGATAGCTAATAGTTTTGCCGCCCATCATTTAAAACGATGCGCATAAAAAAGGGCAGACCCGGAGGCCTGCCCTATTTCCTGCCCTGCCGCGCTTACTTCTTGCGCTGCGGCGGCAAGTCGGTGCAAGTGCCGTGCGCCACTTCCGCCGCCATGCCGATGGACTCGCCCATGGTCGGGTGCGGGTGGATGGTCTTGCCGATGTCGGTGGCGTCGCAACCCATTTCGATGGCCAGGCAGACTTCGCCTATCATGTCGCCCGCATGCGGGCCGACGATGCCGCCGCCGATGATCTGGTGGCTTTCGGCATCGAAGATCAGCTTGGTGAAACCTTCGTCGCGGCCATTGGCGATCGCGCGGCCGGAGGCGGCCCACGGGAACACGCCCTTCTCGATCTTCAGGCCCTGCTTCTTGGCTTCGTCCTCGGTGACGCCGACCCAAGCCACTTCCGGATCGGTGTAGGCCACGCCCGGGATCACGCGCGCGTCGAAGTAGGACTTCTGGCCGGCGCAGTTCTCCGCCGCCACATGGCCTTCATGCACGCCCTTGTGCGCCAGCATAGGCTGGCCGACGATGTCGCCGATGGCGAAGATGTGCGGCACATTGGTGCGCTGCTGCTTGTCCACCGGGATGAAACCGCGGTCGGTCACCGCGATGCCGGCGTTCTCGGCGCCCAACAGCTTGCCGTTCGGCGCGCGGCCGGTGGCGTACAGCACCAGGTCGTAGCGCTGCGGCTCTTTCGGCGCTTGATCGCCCTCGAAAGTCACCCACACGCCGTCGTCCTTGGGCTCCACCGCCACGGTCTTGGTGTTGAGCATGATGTTGTCGAAACGGTGGGCGTTCCACTTCTGCCACACTTTGACCAGGTCGCGGTCCGCACCCTGCATCAGGCCGTCCATCATTTCCACCACGTCCAGGCGCGCGCCCAGCGTGGAATAGACTGTGCCCATTTCCAGGCCGATGATGCCGCCACCGATGATCAGCATGCGATTGGCCACGCCCTTCAGTTCCAGCGCGCCGGTGGAGTCCACCACGCGCGGATCGTCCGGAATGAACGGCAGCTTCACCACGCGGGAACCGGCGGCGATGATGGCGTTCTTGAATTTGATGATCTTCTTCTCGCCACTCTCTTCACGGCCCTTGCCGGTGGTCAGCGAGACTTCGATATGGTGCGGATCGATGAAATGACCATTGCCGCGCACGATGTCCACCTTGCGCGCCTTGGCCATGCCGCCCAGGCCGCCGGTCAGCTTGGCGATGACCTTTTCCTTGTAGCCGCGCAGCATGTCGATGTCCACTTCCGGCTTGCCGAACTTGATGCCGTTGGCGGCCAGGTGGCTGACTTCGTCGATCACCGCCGCATTGTGCAGCAGCGCCTTGGACGGGATGCAGCCCACGTTCAGGCACACGCCGCCCAGGGTGGCGTAACGCTCGACGATGACCACTTTCAGGCCCAGGTCGGCCGCGCGGAAGGCGGCGGAATAACCGCCGGGGCCGCCGCCCAGCACCATCACATCGCACTCGATGTCGGCGCCGCCGCCATGGCTGGCGGCGACCGGAGCGGCTTGCGGCGCGAAGCCGGCCTGGGTGGTGGCAGACGCGACGCCGGTGGTTTCCACCGGCTTCACTTCAGCCGGAGCCGCGGCGGCGCCAGCGGCTTCAATCACCACGATCAGATCGCCTTCGGACACTTTGCTGCCCACGGCGACGCGCACCTCCTTGACGGTGCCGGCGGCTTCCGCCGGCACTTCCATCGTGGCCTTGTCGGTTTCCAGCGTGATCAGGCTGGCTTCTTTTGCGATCACATCGCCCGGCTTGACGAAGACTTCGATCACGTCCACGTTGCCGTGGCCGCCGATGTCCGGGACTTTCAATTCGATCAGATTGCTCATGGTTTTCCATCCGCAATGTTGAGCGGCCGGCGCGGAGCCGGCCGCCTCGAGTCTGGGCTGATTCTGTAGCGAGAAAGCCCGCCGCGCGGGCGTTTCCCCTACATCCTGCGACAGAAGGGCGGAACGCCCCGCGGTTACAGGATCAGACGGCGTACGTCAGTCAGCAGCTTGCCCAAATGCACGGTGAAGCGCGCGGCGGCGGCGCCATCGATCACGCGGTGATCGAAGGACAGCGACAGCGGGCACATCAGGCGCGGCGCGAATTCCTTGCCGTTCCACACCGGCTTGATCTGCGATTTGCAGACGCCGAGGATGGCCACTTCCGGCGCGTTGACGATGGGCGTGAAGCTGGTGCCGCCAATGCCGCCCAGACTGGAAATGGTGAAGGTCGCGCCCTGCATGTCGGTGGGCTTGAGCTTGCCTTCGCGCGCCAGCTTGGACAGATCGGTCAGTTCCTGCGCGATCTGGCGCAGGCCCTTCTTGTCGGCGTCCTTGATCACCGGCACTACCAGGCCGTTAGGCGTGTCGGCGGCGAAACCGATGTGGTAGTACTGCTTCAGCACCAGGTTATCGCCATCCAGCGAACTGTTGAAGTTCGGGAAGGCTTTCAGCGCTTCGGCGGCGGCCTTGATGATGAAGGCCAGCGGGCTGATCTTCAGGCCGGACTTTTCCCATTCCTTGCCCACGGTCTTGCGGAAGTCTTCCAGCTCGGTGATGTCGCACTCGTCGTTGAACGTGACGTGCGGGATCATCACCCAGTTGCGCGACAGATTGGCGCCGGAAATCTTCTGGATGCGGGACAGCGGCTTGGTTTCGATAGCTCCGAACTTGGCGAAATCGACTTTCGGCCACGGCAGCAGATCCAGACCGCCGCCGGAGGAGGCCGCGGCGGCCGGAGCCAGCGCCGCCGGGTTCTGCATCACGCCCTTGACGAAGGCTTTGACATCGGCGTCGGTGATGCGGCCCTTGCGGCCATTGCCCTTGACCTTGCCCAGGTCCACGCCCAGTTCGCGCGCCAGACGGCGCACCGACGGACCGGCGTGGGCCTTGGAGAAGGAGACTTCGTCGATGGCGGCGGCGGCGGCAGCGACCGGAGCC
Source organism: Chromobacterium aquaticum (assembly GCF_021129195.1). Lineage (GTDB taxonomy): Bacteria > Pseudomonadota > Gammaproteobacteria > Burkholderiales > Chromobacteriaceae > Chromobacterium > Chromobacterium aquaticum. The sequence goes on from NZ_JAJOHW010000148.1 coordinate 33,887, forward strand.
GGC
>NZ_JAJOHW010000149.1 GCF_021129195.1 Chromobacterium aquaticum
GGCCGGCGGTGATTGGCGCGGCCTGCCCCTGCTGCACGCGGACAGCAGGCCGGAAGCCTGGAGCCGCTGGCTGACGGCGCAGGGAGAGATGGCCCGCGCCGAGGCCGGCCGCTTCGAACATTTCTATCTCAGCCTGCAAGCGGCCGAGGCCGGGCTGGGGCAGGCCATCGCCTCGGTCTATATGGCGGCGGACGCCTTGGCATTGGGCCAGCTGACGGCGCCGGCCGGCTTCCGCGCCGACGGCTCCAGCTATGTGCTGTTGTCGCCACGGCCGTTTGAAGGCGACACGCGCCGGCAGGCGGTGCTGGACTGGCTGCGCCGGCAGATGGCGCTGGATCTGGCGCGCAACGACTGTGCCGATTGAGAGCCCGCGGCCGGACCGTCAGCCGGCGCTGTCGATGGCGGGCAGGCCGGCCTGGCAGCGTTCGAACAGCTCGCGCTCCTCGAAGCGCACATGCGCTTCCAGCAACTCGGCGAAGCGCGCCAGCGTCGTCGCGTTCGGCGCCGCCAGCTCGGCGCTCAGCGCGCGCAGCCGGCGGTGCTCGTCCAATGCCCTGATGGCCAGCGCGGCGTGTTCGCTTTGCGCCAGCCGTGGAAACAGCATGGTTTCTTCTTCGATGAAATGCCGCTCCAGCGCATCGGCGCTCCAGGCTTGCAGTTCGGCAGCCAGGCGGGCCTGCCGCTCCGGTTCGCCGCTGGCGGCGGCCAAGCGCGCCTGACGCGCCATTTTCAGCGCCTGGTGATGTTCGCGGGACAGTTCCAGCAAGGCGGGGTGTCGCTTCATGACGAGGGTTCTTTCAGAGATCGGGACGCCGGCGCGCGGCCGCGGCGCAGGCTGGCCAGCAGCAAGGCGACAAAGGCCAGCAGCGTCAACGCGTTCAGCAGGCCGGCCGCGCTGCGCCAGGCGAAGCGGCCGTCCAGCATGCCGCCCAGCCGCAGCAGCAAGGACAGATGCAGGGCCGCCAGCGGCGCGTAGAACGCCGGGCTATAGGGCAGCTTCAGCCGCGTCAGCGCCGGGATGATGATGGGAGCGTGGCCGAACACCATGGAAAACACGAAGCCCAGACCCAGCGCGTGCAAGGCCGCGTCGCGCCAGGGGTGGCCGGGCAGCAGCGCGCCGGCCAGGCCGAGCGCGCCGGCGACGGCCAGCCAGCCATAGCCGCAGAGCAGGGCTATGGCGATGTAGCGGGTCAGCCCGCGCTGGCGCGCATTGCGGCGGGCGATGTCATGGCGCAGCAGCCAGGCGGCCAGCGCCAGCAGCGCCGCGGCGTACAGGCGCAAGCCGACGTCCGGCAGCCACAGGCTCAGGGCGGCGGCGGCGCACAGCGCCAAGGCCGCCAGCGCGAAGCCGTGCCGCGCCGACGCGGACAGCGGCAGCAACCGGGTCAGCTCTAGCCGTTCGCCGGCAATGGTCAGCACCAGGAAGGCCAGCCACCAGGGAATCGCCGGCTGCGCATCGCCGCCCAGCAGCCAGGCCAGATTGCCCAGCAGCCAGCACAGCGCGGCGGCGGCCAGCGTCGCGGTGAAAGCGGCGGGCTGCCGCCGCCATACCAACAGGCTGCCGGCCAGCAGCACGGCGGCCGCCAGCGTCAGCAACAGCGGGGCCGCGGCGGGAGGCAGGCCGGCGATCAGGCTCAGGCCGGCCAATCCGGCTCCGGCCGGCGCCAGCAGCGCCCAGTTCCGCTTCAGCGCCACCGCGCGCTCCAGGCTGATCACGCAGCCGAAGAAGGCGCCTATCATCAAGGCCGCGTGCTGGCTGGCCAGCGCCGCCGCATAAGCCGGCGTGGTCCAGCCCAGGCGCGCCAGGCCGGCCAGCGCGCCGCTGAACAGGGCTAGCGCCGCCAGGGCCAGCCAAGGCAGCCGCAGCGCCTGCGCCGGGCTCATGCCTGCCAGCCGAAGTGACGGCGGCTGTCCTCGCTCATCCGTTCTGGCGACCAGGCCGGCTCCCATACCAGATTGACATGGATGCGGCGCTGCGGCGGCAGGCCATGGGTGAGCGCGAACTCCACCTCGTCCAGAATCATCTCGCCCATCGGGCAGGCGGGCGAGGTCATGGTCATGTCGATCAGCAGCTGTTCCGGCTGCGGCTCGATGCGGTAGACCAGGCCGAGATCAATGATGTTGACGCCGATTTCAGGGTCTATGACCTGGCGCAGCAAGCTGCGCGCCAAGTCCACTTCTTGTTGCTGTTCAGGTGAGAGCGGGTCCGACATGGTGGTCGCCTTTTTAAGGTATATATTTTTTACACCTTATGGATGCTACGCCGCTGGCGGAGGCCGGGCAATAGGCCGTTCAGCCTAAATCACGGTGCTGCGTCTGTTCCCAATCCAGCCCAAAGCGCGCGAGGTATTTGCGCAGCCGATCCGCGTCGTTGGGCTGGGCCTTGAGCTGGCGCGAGGCGGCAAACAGCTTGCGGCCCGCCTCGGACAGAGTGGCGGACTCGGCGCACACGCGCAGCACGCCTTCCAGCTGCATGCGGTCGAACAGATCCAGCCGCGCCAGCCGTTCCGGGTCCAGCAACGCCGGTGTCTGTTCCGGCATGGAATCTTGCCAGCCGTGGCGCAGCCGCGCGATCTCCTCGGCCACGCCGTCCTCGTCGATGCGGCCGGCGTCGGCCAGCGTCGCCATCCGCGTCACCGATGCCGACAGCTCGCGGAAATTGCCCTGCCAGCGCGCCTGCGGCGCGGCGGCGAAGGCGAGGTAGGCGCGGCGTGCCTCGGCGTTGAAGCGGGCGCGACGGCCGGATTGCTCGGCATGGCGCGCCAGCTCGAATTCCAGATTGGGCTCGATGTCCTCGCGGCGCTCGGCTAGGCCGGGCAGCTCGAAACTCCATAGATTGATGCGCGCGTACAGGTCCTCGCGGAAGCGGCCGTCGCGCACCCATTGGCGCAGATCGCGCACCGTGCCGCAGATCAGCTGAAAATCGCTGCCGGTCTCGCGGTCGCCGCCAAAGGGGAAAAAGCGCTTCTCCTCTATGGCCTTGAGCAGCATCGCCTGCTCGTCTAGGCCCAGTTCGCCGATTTCGTCGAGGAACAGCATGCCGCCGTCGGCGCCGCGCAGCAGGCCGGCGCGCTCGGCGTGCGCGCCGGTGAACGCGCCTTTCACATGGCCGAACAGCGCCGACATCGCGCTATCGCCGCGCAAGGTGGCGCAATTGACCTCGACGAAGGCGCCGTCCAGCTGGCGGCGCGCCTTCTTCAACTGGTACAGCCGGCGCGCCAGCTGGCTCTTGCCGGCGCCGGTGGGGCCGCTGAGCAGGATGGGCGCGTCGGAGCGCGTCGCCACCCGCTCGATCTGTTCGATCATGCGGTTGAAGCGCGGATTGCGGGTGGCGATGCCGGCCTTGAGGAAGGACACCGTATCGTCGCTCTCGCGCTGAAAGCGCTGCGCGATCTGGTCATAGCGCGACAGGTCCAGGTCGATGACGCTGGCCTCGCCGGCCAGGCGCTCGCCCTGGCGCGCCGGCGAGCTTTGCAGCAGCCGCGCCGGCAAATGGCGGGACTCGGCGAGCAGGAACCAGCAGATTTGCGCCACATGGGTGCCGGTGGTGATGTGGACCAGGTAGTCCTCGCGCTCGGTGTCGAAGGGATAGCGCGCGGCGAAATCGTGCAGCGTCGCGTACATTTCCTCGAAATCCCACGGGTCTTGCAGATTGACCGCGTGCAGCCTCACCTCGGTGTCCGGCGACACCGCGGCGATATCCTCGGCGGTCAGCTGCGCCAGTCTCAGATGGTGGTTGTCGTGCAGCAGCTCCAGCCGCCGCAGCGGCATCTGCGGCTGGGCGCAAATACCCACGCTGGGCCGCCATTTCTTCCAGCGTTCGGCGCCATGACCGCGCCGGTCCAGCACCGTGCCCAGGAATCCTATCGCTACCGTATCGCGCATGGCTTATCTTTTTAGATAAAAAACTAGATTATATTATCGCAAAATAAGCGGGCGATTCCAGATGGGTCGCGAGCGGTTTGTGGTGAAATTAGTTTTTATTATTAAATATCAATGGATTGGCTATTTTATTTTCCGGAGTCTAAGCGCTGGCACGCTTCTGGCTATATGAATGGAGGAGGGCGTGGGAACATCGGCATGGGCCGGTGTTTCCGTCCCCGGGGCGATCCAGAGGCAGCGGCCCGGCTGCCCAGACATCAACAAGAAAGAAAACAAACCGTGAACCAATATCAAACTCTGCAAGCGCCCAATGGCGCAACTATCAAAATGTGGACGCAAGGCGTGCCGGTGGAAGAAGCCGCCCGCGCTCAGCTGCTGCAAACCGCGCAACTGCCCTTCATCTACAAACACCTGGCGGTGATGCCGGACGTGCATCTAGGCAAGGGCTCCACCATAGGCAGCGTGATTCCCACCCGCGGCGCCATCATCCCGGCGGCGGTGGGCGTGGACATAGGCTGCGGCATGATGGCGGCGCGCACCTCGCTGCGGGCGGCGGATTTGCCGGATCAGCTGGGCGGCCTGCGCAGCGCGATCGAAGCCGCGGTGCCGCATGGCCGCAGTTCCACCCGCTCCGGCCGCGACAAGGGCGCCTGGGGCCGGCCGCCGGCCAGCGTGGACCAGGCCTGGGCGCGGTTGCTGCCGGGCTTCGAGGCCATCGTCGCCAAATACCCCAAGCTGGCGAAAACCAATAACCATGCCCATCTGGGCACGCTGGGCACTGGCAATCACTTTGTAGAGGTCTGTCTGGATCAAGAAGACCGGGTCTGGTTCATGCTGCACTCCGGTTCGCGCGGCGTCGGCAACGCCATCGGCAACCTGTTCATCGAACTGGCCCAGGCCGATATGCGCCAGCACATCGCCAATCTGCCGCACCGTGAACTGGCTTACTTCGAAGAAGGCAGCCGCCATTTCGACGACTACGTGGAAGCGGTGGGCTGGGCGCAGGACTACGCGCGCCAGAACCGCCTGCTGATGATGCGCCACGTGGTGGACGCCGCGCGCACGGTGATCGCCAAGCCTTTCGACGCCGAAGTGGAAGCGGTGAACTGCCACCACAACTATGTGCAGCGCGAAACCCACTTTGGCCAAGAGGTGCTGGTGACGCGCAAGGGCGCGGTGGCCGCGCACAAGGGCCAACTGGGCATCATCCCCGGCTCCATGGGTGCCAAGAGCTTCATCGTGCGCGGCCTGGGCAATGAGGACGCCTTCTGCTCCTGCAGCCATGGCGCCGGCCGCACCATGAGCCGGACCGAGGCCAAGCGCCGCTTCGACATCGAAGACCAGCGCCGCGCCACCGCCCATGTGGAATGCCGCAAGGACGTCGGCGTGATCGACGAGATCCCGATGGCCTACAAGGACATCGACGCGGTGATGGCGGCCCAGTCCAGCCTGGTGGAGGTGGTGCACACCCTGCGTCAGATCGTCTGCGTCAAAGGCTGAGGCTAGCGATGGTTGACGCCATGGCCGGCGCAAGCCGCTCCAGGCGAGGGCGTGACGGCGCAAGCCGTGCGCCTTGTCGGCCTGGCGCGGCCGACCACGGTTCAAGGCCGACTCATTAAGTCTTGTGCGAAGCTGCAACGCCTGTGCCGCGAGCGACCGCCAGTCGCGTCGCCCGTGCCAGGGTTGGGAAGCGGGCGTCAAACCGTCGGCTTCGCCTAGAACCTGTTTACGATCTGCTGCGTGTTGGCGGGATGGATAGAAATGGGCGTTGAAACCAAGCTCAAAATGCTCATGTACCACCTGTACATTCCGCTTTTTCGCTGGTTTTCGCCTTGTCTCGCCTTAGCTCGCGAGATTGTAAACAGGCTCTTAGAACCTGTTCAATGTCTGCCGCGCCTCGTGAGGTGTGACACGGTGGGCGCGCCTTCGGAATGCTCAATGTGCCGCCTGCGCATCCCGCTTCTGCAGGCGCTGTCGCCTTGTCTTGTTCGGGGCCGCGATAGCATGGATAGGCGTCTGAAAATCAAGTATCTGTCGCCGGCATGTCCGCCGGGGTCGCCTTGTCTCTGGCCCTGGCCCTGCTGGCGCTCTGGAGACAGACATGCACGAATTTTTATTTCAACACCCGCTGGACGACGCCATGCGCGCGCGGGTGCTGCGCGAACTGGACGCACTGGAGCGGCGACACCGGGTGAGGGTGTTGTACGCCTGCGAATCCGGCAGCCGCGCCTGGGGCTTTCCCTCGCCGGACAGCGATTACGATGTGCGTTTTATCTATGTGCACGAGCCAGAGTGGTATTTACGGGTGATGCCTCAGCGCGATGTGATCGAACAGCCGATCAGCGACGCGCTGGACCTCAGCGGCTGGGAGCTGCGCAAGGCGCTGCGCCTGTTGCACGACTCCAACCCGGCGCTGAGCGAATGGCTGCAATCGCCGCTGGTCTATCGCGCCGATCCCCAGGCGCTGCGGCTGCTGCGCGCGCTGGCGCCGGAATTCCGCTCGGAGCGCAAATGCCGCTGGCACTACCTGGCCATGGCGCGCAAGGTGGCCAATACCTATCTGCGCGGCGATCAGGTTCAGCCCAAGAAGTATCTGTACGCGCTGCGCGCCTTGTTGGCGGTGGCCTGGTTGGACGCCGGGCGCGGCATGCCGCCGCTGCGCTTCGCCGAGCTGGCCGCCGCCGGCATAGACGACGCGGAACTGGCCGCCGACATCAACCGGCTGCTGGCTGCCAAGCTATCCGGCGCTGAAACGCTGGCGGGGCCGCGCCGGCCACGTATCGACGCCTTCATTCAGGAGCGGCTGGAGCAGTGCGTGCCGGAGCCGCCGCCGTTGGCGCTGCCAGCCGGGGATGGCGCGCGGCTGGATCAGGCGCTGTGGCGGCTGGCCAGTCCCTTAGACCAATCGCCGCAACGGGTGTCCAGCTGAAAGGACAGCATTATTTATCCAAATGGAATAATAAGATGACTGGGTCGGCGGTACGGCGTCAATGCCGGCCGCTGGCCCTTTATCACTTAAATAGAGCCTGTTCCACGGCCCGCGCGCCAGGGCGAAATCAGCGGAAGAAATAGAATGCCCATACGCTATATGAGCATTCCGCCGCCGTTTTCAGCCGCGGCGCGGCGGACTGTGAAGCGGCTCTCAGAGCGTGTTTATGATCTCGCGAGCTAAGGCGAGACAAGGCGTTGCGGCTGAGAAAGCGGAATGTACAAGTGGTACATGAGCATTTCGAAGCTGTGCTCACCGCGTCACGTTTCACGACGCGCAGCAGATCGTAAACAGGTTCTTCAACCGGGGGTATCGTGATGAGCTTCTCTAATGTCCAATCCAGGCCGGGCCAGCAGCCGCGCCATGGCCAAGTATTCAAGCCGGAATCGCGTGGCCAGTTCTGCGTGGATGGCGTCAACGCCCAATGCCCGCTGCAAAGCTGGCATGTCAACGGCTTGGAAAGCGGCAAATTCTTCCCCGCCGCCGTGGGTGGTCTGCGCGATCCGCTGGCGCCGGACGATGTGGCCAATGTGGCGCCGCCGGCGGACGGCAAGATCGCCAGCGCCGGCCAGGCTTTCGCCGCGGTGCTGGACGAACAGAGCGCCGAGCGTTGGCACAAGCACCCGGTCAAGCCCGGGCAGAGCCTGGACTTTCAATGGAGCTATCACGCCATCCACCTGACCCGGCGCTGGAACTACTTCATCACCAAGCCGGACTGGAACCCGAACCAGCCGCTGAGCCGCGCCCAGTTCGAGGCCGAACCGTTCCACAAGGTGGAACTGACCGCCCAACCCTATTGGTCGCACAACGACGCGCTGACACCGCCGGATCCCACCATTCACCAAGTCAGGCTGCCGGAGCGCAAGGGCTACCACGTGGTGCTGGCGGTATGGGAAGTGGCCGACACCGGCAATGCCTTCTACCAAGTGATCGATTTCGACTTCGGTTGAGCCGGCGGCCGGAATGAAAAAACCGCCCGCCGCGCGGCCGGAATACCAGGCCGTGACGACGGGCGGTTTGACTGAGTGCGCGAGGCAGGAACGGCTTAAGTCATTGCCTCGAAACGCTCGCCCACGAACACCCGGCAGGGATTGCCGCGCGCCACCTGATGATGCAGCAAGCGCCGCGCCGCGCGCGCGCCGGCCGCGTCCCGCTCCGCCAGTTGCTCCAGCTTCAGCGCGATCAGGCGCAGCGCCAGCCGCTTATTGGCGTGCTGGCTGCGTTCCGATTGAACCTTGACGCTGATGCCGCTGGCGATATGCGTGGCGCGCACCGCTGATTCCGTACGGTTGACGTGCTGGCCGCCGGGGCCGGACGCGCGCAGGGTTTCGAAGCGGATTTCCCCGGCCAGTTCTGCGGTCGGCTCCGGGCAGCGCGCCACGCCGATAAACCAGTTCTTGCGCGGATGGCGCGGCCGGTACGGGCTGGCGGCGCGCCATTGCAACGTGCCTATCCATCGCGCCGCCAGCGCCTCGGCGGCTTCGCCCTCCAGGGCCAGCAAGGCCGAGCGCAAGGTGCCGGCTCGCGGGCCGTCTTCCTGCTCCAGTAGTGTCAGCCGCAGGCCATGCGCCTCGGCTTCCGCCTGCACGCGCGCCAGCGCCTTGGCCACTGCCAGGCAGCACTCTTCCGGCCCTTGGGCGGCGGAGATTTGCAGCAGAATCATCAGCAGCACTCCCCGCGGGTTTTATAGGTGAGCACCGGCGCCAGCCGCGCCAGCGGCCGCACCAGGCCGGCCTGGACCAGGGTGTCGACAATGCTGTCCACCGGCTTGTAAGCCTCCGGCGCCTCCTCGTAGATCAACTGCCTATCCTGGCAGATCACCTGGCCGCCCAAGCGGGTGCGCGCCAGCTGCGCCGGGCTGAAACGCCGCGACAGCCGGTCCTTGCACTCGCTGCGCATCCATTTGCGGCCGGCGCCGTGCGCCAGCGACAACAGGCTCAGCTCGCTGGGCAGCGGCTCCACCAGATAAGTGAAATCCCCGCGCGAACCGGGAATCGCCACCAAGCCGGCGTCCGCCGGCGTGGCGCCCTTGCGGTGCAGCCAGCCGTCGACGCCGCCGATGCGCGCCGGCGACACCAGGTTGTGATTGACGTCCAGCAGCGCTTCGCCGTCGGCGCGCAGCCGCTCCAGCATGCGCCGCGCAATCAGCAGCCGGTTGGCCTCGGCGAAGCGCAGGCCGGCATCGTGACGCGCCAGGTAGGCGGCGCAGTCCGCGCTGTCCTCCAGCAGGCCGGCGTGGCCGTGGCGGTCCACCTGCTCGCGCAGAATGGCCTGGCCCAGGCCGCGAGAGCCGCTATGCACCAGCAGCAACAGCCGCTTGGGGTCCAACGCCAGCGCGGCGGCGCGTTCGGTGTCGTAAATCCGGTCCACGCGTTGCAGCTCGGCGAAGTGATTGCCGCCGCCTATGGTGCCCAGCGCGCTGTCGAAACCGCTGGCCGGCAGCGCCAGCGCCGCCACCCGTTCGCGCCAGTCCTCGTCCAGCGGGCCGTCCAGATTGCCCAGCCGTTTGTCCAGCTTGTCCGCGCTCAATTTGCCGACGGCGAGATCCGTGCGCCACAGCGCCATGCCGCAGCCGATGTCGCCGCCGATCAAGGCCGGGTAGACATGGCCGACGGCGAAGAAAGCCGCGCCCACCGGATAGCCGCGGCCGGGGTGCAGGTCCGGCATGCCGGCCACGCGGGCCATGCCCGGCAGCGCGGCGCTAGTGTGAAGTTGCTGGATCGCGGCGCCCTCGATCCAGGTGTCGTCCGAGGCCAGCAGCGTGACGGTCTCGGACAGGGTTTGCATGCAATTGCCCATGAAAAATTCCATCCCTCCGGAGAACGGCGGCGGCATGGCGCGACGAGCGCGCAGGCGCAATGCGGTCCTGAGCCGGAGGGTTCAGTAAAACGGTATTGAATGAAATGCGTTGGCTAGGGCAGAGCCGGGGCCGGAGGCCATTCGACGCGCGCGGCGGCAATGCCGGGCGCGGGGGAATCGATCAAGCTTGGGCGCGCTCTGCCAGGAAGGATGCTGTATGCCGCATGATGGTCTCCTTGGCTGCGTGATGGAAGAAAGGCCGGCATCGTAACGCAGAAACCGCGGCGATGCAATACGCATGCGCCGCGGCCTCGCCGTCAGCCGGCGATATGCGCGTCCAGTCCCTCGGCTCCGGCCGCCACTTGCGCGTCCAGCGTATGGCCGTCCGGATAATCGCCGCCGTTCTGGCGGCGGAACGGAATCGGCGTCTCGTCGAACACGCCAAGCAGTCTTTGCCGCCAGGCGTCCTTGGCCACGTCCAACTCCGCGCCGGCGAGACGGTTGGCGTCGTACACCGCATGGGTGGGCAGCACCGCCATGCCGGGGTAGAACAGGCAGCCGTGTGTCACTGGAAACAACAGTTGCTCCAGCGGCCCGTTGATGCCGCGCGGGCCGTAGTCCCGCGCCGGTCCGCCCACCATGGTGGCCAGCATCGCGCGCTTGCCGCTCAGCGCGCCATCGCCGTAGCGCCAGCGATTACCCTCGTTGCGGTAGCCATAGGCGAAGCCGTAAGCGTAGACTCGGTCAATCCAACCCTTGAGCAAGGCGGGCAAGCCGTACCACCACAGCGGAAACAGCATGATCACCAAATCCGCCGCCAGCAGCTTTTGCTGTTCGGCCGCCACATCGGCGCTTTGTCGGCCGCTGGCGTAAGCGTGTTGGGATTCGGAGATCAGGAACAGCCGCTGCGGATTGAGCCGGTCCGGGAAATCCCGCGCATCGGCGCCGGCTTTCCAGTTCATTGCGTAGAGGTCGGACTCCATCACGACATGGCCTTGCTGTTGCAAGCTCTGCCGCGCCAGCGCGGCGAACTGGGCGGTGAGCGAGTTGGGGTCCGGGTGGGCGTGGATGATCAGGGCTTGTCGGTTCATGCGGCCTCCAGTGGGCAAGAGTGGAAAGCCGCAGTCTGACGCGCGGTCAACTATCCGTGAAATCACGGTTTTTATTGCTTACTATTCATCAGATGGATACCAAACGACTCGACCTCAATCTGCTGGTGACGCTGGAAGCCTTGCTGGTGGAACAGAACGTGACCCGCGCGGCCGCGCGGCTGAGCCTGAGCCAGCCGGCGGTGAGCGCGCAATTGAACCGCCTGCGCGAGTTGTTTGACGACCCGCTGCTGGTGGCCGTCCACCGCGGCATGTATCCCACCGCCAAGGCGCTGGAACTGTTCGAGCCCTTGCGCAAGGCGCTGAACGAAGTGCGCGCCACCGTGGCCGGGCATCAGGATTTCGAACCGGCCAGCGCCGAGCTGACCGTGTCCATCGCCTGCACCGATTACCTGCAAGCCGCGCTGCTGATCCCGCTGGCGCGGGAACTGCGCAAAAGCGCGCCCGGCGTGCGGGTGGCGGTGCGCGCGCTGGATCTGCACCGGCTGGAAGCGCAACTGGAGCAGGGCGATCTGGACCTGGCGCTGCTGACCCCGCCGGCGGCCCCGTCCAAGCTGAACAGCTGCCGGCTATTCGACGAACACTATGTGCTGATTGGCCGCCGTGATCACCCAAGCTTGAAAGAAGGGCTGAGCGTGGAAGAATACGCGGCGCTGGACCACGTCATCGTGTCCTTGGACGGCAACGGCTTCTTCACCCCGGTGGACCGCACGCTGGCGGCGCTGGGCCTGCGCCGCAACGTGGCCTTGTCCGCCGCGTCCTTCCTGTTTGTGCCGGAAATGGTGGCGCAGTCCGACTTTGTCGCGCTGGTGCCGCAGCGCCTGGTGCAAGAACGCGGCGACGCGCTGAAGCAAGTGGAGTTTCCGCTGCCCACCGAAAGCTTCGAAGTGGGCATGGCCTGGCACGACCGCACCCAGCAGCATCCCGGCCATCGCTGGATGCGGGATTTCATCGTCACCCTGGTCAATGCCCAGGCGGGGTCGGCGGCTGACGCGGTGCCGTTGTCCTAGCGGTTTTAGCGCCGGCGCGAGTGCTTGAGTCGGCGCGACGGCATCGCGTTGAAACCGGAGTCTGGAGGGTGTTTACGATCTTGCTAGGTTGAGAAAGCGAGGCACTTCGATTTCGAAGCGGCGCTTGTGGAATAAGGCTTCACGACGCGCCGCGGAGCGTAAGCAGCTCCTCTCTGGCTCTGAGCTTCATGTCACAACCCACCGTTTTTCCCTTCCTGTCCTTGGCGCTATTGAGCGCGCACCTCATTGATGCCATGCGTTTATTCTGCTGGCGAGACCTCCATGCACGCTTTTGATTTGCCGAATCCAACGATTCAGAATTATGAGGGTGCTGGCTAATTTATCGTATTTTCTCTTCATGCTCTTATTTAGGGGGGCGTGTGAGTCAATTGATCTTATTTTAGTTTGTCACGCCATCTTGTCATTTTCATGGCGAATCAATTTATTAAATAGGGTGTTGATATGATATCGGGGTTTTGTTCTCGTGGCTTAGCTTCGCCATATGGATTACTGTACTTATTAACAGTTATTTTTCTGTGTTGTCTGGTGTAGCTTAATACACAAATGAAACGCGGCAGTATCGATGAGGAGAGAGAATGCTGGGTTTCATTTTGGTGGATGTGCCTAAACGGGAAAGACTGCACTGCAGCACAGTACTGAGCACGGCTTTTCATGCCCATCTGGTTTACCTTGCCATGGTAATCGAGGCTTGATAATCATCCATTTTTTTCAACCAGGTCTGTTTGGACTTTAAAGCTTGTATTGTAATATTGATTGGCTTGTATGGTGATGGGGTAAACACTCCGTAATTTAAATTATTCATTTAATTGAAAGGGAGTTGCTATGAAAAAAGCACTATCAATTATTTTACTGTCCGCATTGTTCCAGATGAGCTACGCGGCTACCGCTCCAAACGCTGCGGATGGCAAGCAGGTGGATACGCCTCCAGTGGTGTCGGCTTCTGATTTGTTGAAGCAGCCGCAATCAAGGGGGCGCTATGGCGATGATCACGATAGGTGGCTGGAAGAAGAGTGCCTGCGTCACACCTGCCAGTGCCGCGGTACCAAGTATCCACCTGGAGCTTGCAGCTCTTTGTAGCGTAAGAAAGTGAACTCTAATTAAAGACTAATGGGCCATGTGTCGGCGCAGAGTGTCGGCATATGGCTCCAAGCCGGTATTCAGGCGAAAATACGTGAGTTCTTTATTGGAGATAAGTGCTTGGCTGCCATTTTGATGAGGGTGTCTCTGCAGGTTCTCCTCCATTTTTGCAAGGAGTTGGCCATATTGTTTAATGCTCGATCAGCATTCTAGTTTATGCAAGCATTGCTTGGCATGCTTCCAGTTTCACTCTTGTTTTGCTTTTTTTGAATGCTATTTTGGTGATCGGGTTTAATTGTAATGCCCATTGGCATTGCCTGGCGATTGGATAGACACTCCGTAACTTAAACTATGCATTTAATTGCAAGGGAGTAGCTATGAAAAAAGCGCTATCAATCATTTTACTGTCCGCATTGTTCCAGATGAGCTACGCGGCTACCGCTCCAAACGCTGCCGATGGCAAGCAGGTGGATACGCCTCCAGTGGTGTCGGCTTCAGACTTGCAGAAGAAGTCAACAGCGCGTTCCGCTGATGATCACGATCAGTGGTTGGTCGAAGAGTGCCTACGTCAGTCTTGCATGTGCCGTGGTATCGACTATCCCCCTGGAGAGTGCAGCCCAAACTGGAATTAATCGGGCAGCCTGATGCTTGAAACCTCAAAGTGAATAGAGCCGTATGCCGGCGTAAGCGCGGGCCTGCGGCTCTTTGCTGGAACAATTGCATGGCTCGGTCCTGATTTGTCATCCCCAGAGCGCAAACAAGCTTGCAATACCGCACCGCCATGCCGATGCGCTGTTCTCCGTCGCCGCTGGCCAGCGATCCCAAGACGAATTCACTGCGCCGGATGCCGCCGGCTTGACTCTCCCTGTGCACTCGCCAACAATAGCCCCCGCGCCGCAGCAATCGCGGCGCTCGGGATTGGTCTCCCGATAATGAATGCTTGTTGCGGATGCGCTGTTTCCACAGCGTATCCGTTGCCATTGCTTTGCCTATTCGGGCGGGCCGTGGCAAGTGGCGCCCTGATGGGCGCACCGGCTTGTGCAAGCATTCACCGGTAGACCAACTCTTGTCATGTGCCCGCCTTGCCGCTTTGCGGCTTGGCCCTTCTGCTCAGGAGGTTGCAAATGGTAAAGCCAGTCCGTCCGGTGCTAGGCATAGCACTTTCTTCGTCCCCCACTCACGCCCCAAACCGGGTATCTCCACTCGCGCCGCTGTTGCCGCGCTCGCGCTACCGCTTTGCCGGCAGCGAAGCCAAAGACCTCAGTCTGCCCTTCGTCCGCCGTATCGAAGGCCGCACTCATCCGCATTACTGGCAGCCGGCCGAAGCCAAGGATGAGTTCGAAGCTTGCGCCTTGGGCCGTCAATACGCGGCTCACCTGGCGCAGATGCTGAAACTCAACCGCCAACACTCCGCGCGCGGGCTGTTGTTCCGCATCACCAGCGATATGGATTTCAGCGACCGCGGCCACCACCGCAGCCTCTGCAAATGCTTCTTCAACTATCTGGAGATGTTGTTGAACCTGGGAGCGCAGCAGGTCGACCTGGTGAGGCATGTGGAAGCGGTACAGCGCTTCTATCTGAGTCTGGATGAGCTGTACGCGGTGCAGCGCAATCCACGGCGCAAGAAGAGGAACTAAGCCGGGGAAGAGCAGCCGGCCCGGTGGGGCCGGCTGCGCGGTTTCGTTACCAAGAGCAAAGGCTAATTCTCTTAAGGGACCAAATTGGAGTTTTGTCGATACCATTTGAATGGTTGTGAAACTTGTCAAACTGTCGTTGTGTACTTTTATGGATACACTGCTTTAAGTAGATGAGCTTTGCCAGAATTTATCAGTTGATGGAGTTTGATATTTCCGGTGTGGCCAACTTAATTTGACTTGGAAAACTAACATTCAATTATGGGAATTGCTATGGAAAATGAAATGACGGTTGAAGATGCTTACATGGCTTTTGAGCTTGGTGCCATTATCTCTGGTATTGACTTGGTTTCCGAGTTTTACGGAAATTCTTCTTATAACTGGAATCTGATTCAAGTTTTGACGGCTTTGAGGCCGCATCGTGCAGGATATCGCATCCTGATTACAACCTCCATCAAAGAATCCAAGCGTGAAGAAGTCAAAAAATTGATTTCAAACTTCATGGGTTTCGAAGAGGATTACGATTTGCTGATGCGTGCAGATGATGATAGTCGCGACTACATGCAAATCAAGAATGAATGGTTTCATAATGGCAAGATAAAATATCCTGTTCGGATGTTCTTTGAGCGTTCCAATGCTCATGCCGATATGTGGCGCGGGCTGGGGCTGAACAGCGCCCAGGTTTGATGAAGTGAAAAGCCCTCTTTTGAGGGTTTTTTTAGTACTCCTTTATTATTAATCACCCGCTGTGTGGCAAAGCCCTGCGCTTTGTCGTCAAAGTGGTGGACGTGAGCGCGGCAACGGCCGAGGAAATTGCTCACCAGCATGTGCATGGTGAGCACGGGCTTCAGCACTGATAGCACCCGCCTCATACAAACAAAGCCTTCCCGATTTGGGAGAGCTTTTTTTATGTGAGGCCTGGTGGTTTGGGCGGTGGTGATCGGCTGCTGATATGCGGTGGAGATGAATAGAGCAGGGGGAGGCGAGCGGTCAAAAGAAGTGGGTTGAGGCAAATTTGTTGAGCGCCTCTAACTCGGCTGAAGCAGTCGTTCATGCACTTGTGCTGGCATGACTGCTGCCGGCCGGTTGCGGACATATACAAGCTTCAACGATTCGGGGTGTGAACGGCCGGTGTTAACAGAAAAGCTGCCATAACGTTTGAGCTAAGGGCGCGACCCGTCAGGGCTGTCGATCCTGCAGCGAATTGTTAGAGCCCGCCATGCCTCTTTTCAACCCTTGCATGTGTGCGCTCCAACTCTGACTCAATGAACTCTTCCGTTACACCGTATTTTTTCCATAGCGACATATACACCGGCGTTAGCAGCGCATCAGCGTGTTGAAATAGTCCAATCATAGCGCGGAGCTCCTCAATCATGTCTCGCTTGCCGGGTTCATGAGTGAACTCTTCAGCGTTTACTCTGAAGAAGCTATGCGCCAAAAAGTTTCTTTTGCTCAGCGCCTCATCCAGGACCGGCTCCAGCTCTACAGGAAGACTCACCAGCTTTCGAGTTGCCTTGAGAAGTTGACCTAGGGTCTTAGCTTCCATTTCCCCAAACGTTGCCTCGAATACGTCTCGGGTAATGACCTTCACTCTGTCTAGGTTTAGAACAACTGCCAGATTGATCAGACTCGCCTCCAGTAAATTGGCGTTGTAAATAGCCAATCCGAAGAAGGCATAAACCTCCTTGGGGTCATCGAAGTCTGGCTCTGGAATTTCCGGCATATGGCCTCCAGCGGGCTCTAGTGTATGAGCTCAGCTGACGGCATAAAGCGAAGCTTTTTGGCGGACGGCTGTAGCTAAAGGTTAGATTTCCTCATGGGTTGGGTTTTATTTCCACCTCGGTAACGCTTCCATCGGGAGCCTTGTGACGAATCGTTAAACCTTGTGGGCCATGCTGCGCTAATGCAACGGCGATTGCTGCAACGTTAGGCCCAATCTCGATTTGAGGTGTGGCGGCTCTCGGGGTTTTTCCCTTTGTTTCTGCTTGAAAGTAGTTTCCAGGAGTCGAGTTCCCGATGGTGAAGATAATGTTACCTAAGACTCCTTGCATCGCAGCACGAACATCTGGGTCCGTGAGAATTGGAACGAATGGAATTACGTACTCGAAGAGAGAGCCGATGCGTATTTCATTGGGCACTAGGCGTATTGTCGGATTCAAGGTGTATTCAAATCGACCAGTAATTCCCGGGGAGAACGCAGTTCGTACATCTTCTGAAATCCTGACGCCGGTCACGTGCGCCGCGACCTTCTCTGCGATGGCCTGCAAGTTGAGCTGGATTACGGCAATCGCGTTCATATCGAGATTCTCGCCGCAATACTCAATAGCGAGTACCCCAGCTTCAGGAAGTTCGGTGTAGTTCCGTGCGTGCATTTTGGTGCCTGCTTGAGTCGTGAAGAGGATGTACGAAGAAGTCTAATAGTGTATATACGGACAAGTAGGTCCGTATATTAATTGATATTGCTGATATCTATCATATTGCACAAATGGCATATTTTTCAAAATACTTGTCATGAACCAATCCGTATAAGAACACCTAATCTGCCGGACGCCATGGTCGCGTTCCCTGTTGTACATTACCCTACGATTTTTGACCTGTAGGAGTGACACTCACGGGGTGAAGTCACTAAACCAAACTGCGCGGAGCGCCAGAGAAGGCCGGTTATCCAAGCAGAATTTCTGCCCAAACACCATTCACCAGAGCGTGATAGTGCCAAGCGTTACTGCCCTTGATTCCAACGACAAATGCCCCTTTAACCATCGTGCTCACACTGACCACTTTTTTCGACACAGCATCTGCAAACTGAATGCATATGTCATCAATTGAGGAGGGTTCGGTCACTTGTCCGGTAATGCTTTCTTTCAGCTTTTTGGTCGCTTTAGTGACAGTGTCTTGTGACGCAGTTAGGGGGCGTATCACGTCCGCCACATCCTGTGCGATTTGAACCGCATTTGTACCGGCGGTCATCTTTCCAGATATGGCAGATAGAGCCTCCAGCAGTGCGATATGTGCAAGGGCTGCAGCGGGCATAGGATGATAGAGTATGGAGCCTTCCTTGCTGGTCACCGACACGCTTCTCTTGCGTCCCGGCACAACATTGAGTGCTGTGCTCTCAGCCAAATCCCGCCCTGCCGACCCCACGCCTGCGTCCGCTGCAATATGCAGTACGTGCGTCTCGGTGAGCGTGAAGCGACACCCACTCAGTGCCACCGTCAAGAAAAAGTCATGGTTTGCTTCATAGTCAGAGCGCTTTACACATGTAACTTTCGCCGCTTTATAGTTAAGTAGGAATGCTTTCTGCCAGTTGTCCGTCAATTCTCGAGACAGTTGCCAGCTACCTTCACCCAGTTTTTTGGCACTAACAAAAATGCTATCCCCATCCCCTATTTCTTTCACACCGCCAGCTAGCTCACCGTACGCATGTATCTCCTTGATTTTGCCCCGTTCAACCTGAAGTAGGTGCCAGAATTCAATATTCTCTTCTTGGCGTTTCTTAAGGACTATTTCCGGATCTTCCACGCTGTCAAAATCAACCCCACTCAGATCAAAATCATCAAACACACACACCTCCAGATAAAGCTGTAATTAGTTAGTGGTCAACAAATCCTAGACAGTGATTTGAGTTGTAGCTCCCATACCGCCGGTGGCAAGCCAGCGTTGGTTGTATGCGGGAGCCGCCTGTTGTAGTGCCACATCAGATACAAGCCGATATCCTGCTTGGGGTGGTTGTCAAATGACATTACAGCTTGAATTGCAGATTCAGGCTGAATTGATCACCAGTCTGGCTGCTCATGATCATGTTGCTAGTTTTTCATGTGTACTTTGCTATTCACTTGAAACACCACCAGCAGAGGACGCTTATTGTGTAAAGCTGCCATTGGTTGCTGTTTTACGGGGTGGTGGCCTCAGCCGAATAGCCGAACAACGACATACCCCACTATAAAGCCACCCTCTCTAATCAAACCCCCGCCGCCACCTTCTCCAAACTCGGCAAAGTATGGGTATACAGCTTGGCCAAATCCTTGGGGTTGGCGATGGTTTCAAAATGCTCCATCTTGATGGCCAGGAATTGCCCATTGCTACCATCGCGCACTTCACCCACTTCCAGCGCTTTCAGCGCACTGATCCAGTACCAGTTCTGGCCCATATTCCCCTTGTCACAGTAGGCGTACCACAGCGGCAGGCGAAACAGCCGCTCGAAGGTAAGCGCTTTTTTGAGTTCTTCTTCCAGGCTGAGGGTGAGTTCGCCGCGCGATGGGGTGTAGTTCTTGGCGTCGATGGCGATCATGCCCAGCGAGGGTAGCAAGAGCAGAAAGTCCGGCCGCTTGGCCGTGCCATGGAATAGGGTGGCGAAGCTGTTCTTGTTCTGGCAGATGCCGACATAGGCCAGCTTGTGCTGCTGGAACCAGGCGTTCAGCGCTTTCTCGCCCTCATGGCCTTTTTTCTCCGCCGTGTTTGGAGCGGGCTTGGCGGGAACGGAGGGTTGAGCCGCGGCTGGCGGCGGGGTAGGCGTGGAGGGTTGCGCCGGTGCTGGGCTAGCGGGCGGGATGGAGGCTTGGGGCTGGATTGGCGCTATTGCTTGCGGCGGTGTTGGCACCGCGTTTGGTTGTGTGGCTGGAACTGCTGCCGGTGTAATCGGCTGCTGTGGGGGACGAGGCTTGAAAATATTTGCGAGGGTGAATGCCATGATGTCGTTTGAACTGGTGATTTAGAAAAGGATGGGACGGCTAGCCGGTTTGTCGCGCCAGGTCCGCCTGATAGGCGGCGTCGCGGTCGCTGAACAGGCCCAGGCGCACCAGGCGGGCGAGGATGGCGCCGCGGCTGCGGCCCAGTTGTTTGGCGATGGCCTGGCTGTCCGGCTGGGCCGGGCTGTGCCACAGAGTTTTCAGTTGCTGGTCGTCGGCCACGGTCCAGGCCGCGCCTTGTTTGTCTGCCGTGGGCGGTGCGGCGGGTTTGGTGGGCGACGTTTCCGCGGCGGCGGGCACGTCCCAGAGCGGCGGCAGGTCTAGCGTTTGCATGCGCGCGTTGTCGGCCTGCATCGCCGCTTGCTGGTGCTCGTATAGCCCTAAGTGGACCAACCGGGAGACGATGGCAAGCGGGCTGCGCCCCAGTTTTTCCGATAGCTGGCGCACCGGCGCGGGGGAGGCTTCCCATAGCATGCTTAGGCGGTTGTCTTCGGCTATGGTCCAGCGCTGGCCCTGGCGCGCGCTGCCGGGAGCCGGCTGCGGCTCGGGCGCGGTGGGCGGGTCCGCGGCGTGTTGTTTGGCGACGCGCTTGAGTTGCTCGTAATACTGCGCGCGCGCCTTGTCCAGCGCCGGGTCCTTGGGGGTGCCCAACGGATCGCGCCGGCCGGCCGGGTCTAGGCCCAGGACCAGTTGTTCGACAATTTCGAGTTCTCTCATAGGGATGCCCGGAGCCGGTCTCGCATTGCTTGCGGGGCGGGTGCCGCCGTGGATAAGCCATGTTATCGCCGCGGCCGGGCTGTATGCAAATTGAGTTTGCGGCGCGCGGCCCGGGGTCGGGCCGGCGCGCGCTTCAAGCTTCGATTTCTATCAGGGTGGGATTGGCGGCGGCGGCGGCCTGTTCCAGCGCCTGGCGCAGCA
>NZ_JAJOHW010000150.1 GCF_021129195.1 Chromobacterium aquaticum
GGGCAAGGTGCAGGTTCAAGCACAGAGCGACAGCATCGAGGTCACCGGCGACCAGGACGTCAAGATCACCGCCATCAAGGGCCAGCAGCTGTGGAACGGCAAGAAGGAGATTCTGCTGACCAGCGGCGGCGCTTATGTGCGGATCAAGGACGGCAAGATAGAGCTGCACGCGCCCGGCACCGTCAGCTTCAAGGGCGGAAGCCACGATTGGAGCGGGCCGGCCAGCATGAGCCCGCCGTTCCCACGCTTCCCCAATACCGTTTGCAAGACCTGCATGGCGCAAGGTTTCAAGCAGGCCAATCCCTTGGTGGCGGCTAAATGAGCCCGGCGGTGCTGTTGACCAAACCTTCTTCGGCCGCGTGGCTGGATCTGCTGCTTGAGCAAGCGCGCCGCCTGGGTTTGGAATGGCTGGACTTCATCGTGGATCAGGGCGATATCGGCGACGCTTGGCAGAGCCGCGCCCCGGCCATGCTCATGCCGCGCAGCCTCTTGCTGGAGACCCCGCACGCCGAGGCCGCCGACGAAGGGCCGGCCTTGCTGCGTTTGCCGCTGCACTCCCCGGCTGGATTGGAAAAATGGACGCGGCAGCTGGATAAATGGCAGGGCGAGCCGCGCTTGCTGGCCCTGTTGAGCGATTGGGATTTCGACGCCTTGGCCGAGCGGCTGAGCGCCTGTCTGCAAGCCTCCTGGGACCAGGGCCGGCAACAGGGCGTGTTGCGTTTCAACGATCCGCGCGTGTTTGCCGCGGTATGCGAGGCGCTGGAGCCGGCGCAGCGGCGTTTCTTGTTGGAGACGGCCTTGCAATGGCATTGGCTGGACCGTGACGGCAATGCCCGCTGTCTGGAGCCGGATGTCGACGTGATGCGGAGTTGGCCGCTGTGGGAGGAGGAGACCCTGAGCCTGTCGCCGTCGCAGATCGATGAATTGATGGTGTGGCACCAGGCGGAAAGCTGGCGTCAGGACCATCTGCTGACGCCGTCGATGTACGGGCTGAGCTCGCAGGAAGAACTGATGGCGCGGCTGGCGGCGGCGCACCGGGCGGCGGACCGGGCCAAGCTGTGGTCGGAGCCGGAACGCCAGCCCTTGATCGAGCGCCGCTTGAGAGAGCCGGCGTGAGCATGGCCGCGGCCTGGGCGCGTTTTTGCGGGTGGCTGATTTTGCTGCTCCTGTCCGGCTGCACGACATCGCCCAAAACCATAGGCGTCGGCGCGCGGGTGGTGAATACCATGGCCGGCGCCGAGATTGTGCATGCCAGTTTTAACGGTCAGGCCATAGGCGGTTCCGGCGGCGAAGAGTGTTGCATCAGCCTGCCGGCGCAGTGGCGGCCGGGCATGACGGCGACGATAGAGTGGGTGAAGGATCCTAGTCCTGGGGTAAATCCAGGAGGGCGGCGTGCGCCGTCTTGGAATCCGGATGGAACGACACCGCCGGAGTGGCACCACTGGCTGAAGGAGCACCAGGCTAACTATGTCCGCCATTGGCTTACGCTCCCCGTGCCGGCCTATGAAGATACTTGTGGTTTGTCCCTGGTGTTTTTGCCTTGCGATGAGGTGTATCCGCTGATTGACTGCCGGCAGCGCCAGCAAGTGTTTAGCGGTTTGCGCGAGAAAACCTCGGCAGAGTGGCGGCAGGAGCTGGCGCGACGCCTGGGCGCTCGCATGCGCTGCGACGCGCCGGCGGAATCCGGCAAGGGCGGATGGTGATGCGCGCGCCAAACCGTGGCGAGATGGCTGCGGTGCACATGCCATGGCTGGCGTGGGCCGCTTGTGGCGTCTTGGCTTTGGGGCTGGCGGCTTGCCAGACCATCGCGCCGCCCAAAACCCTAGGCGCCGGCGCGCGAGTGGTGAATACCGTGGCGGGCACGTCGATTGTGCGCGCCAGCTTTAACGGCCAGGGCATGGGCGGCGGCGGCGGCGAGGAGTGTTGTGTCAGCCTGCCGGAGCAATGGCGGCCGGGCATGACGGCGACGATAGAGTGGGTGGTGGATCCGAGTCCGGAGCTTAATCCTGATGGGCGACGTGCGCCGCCTTGGAATCCCGACGGGACGACGCCGCCGGAGTGGCTGCGTTGGATGAAAGAGCATCAAGCAAATTATGTTCGCCGCAAGGTGACGATGGCGGTGCCCAGGTATGAAAAAGTGTCTTCCCTGGTTCTGGTGTTCCTGCCTTGCGATGAGGTGTATCCGTTGATTGATTCGGTCGAGCAGGGGCGGGTGTTTGGCGGCCTGAGAGGGCTGGCTTCGTCGGAGTGGGACGATGAAGTCATTCGCCGTTTGGGGGCAGGGAAGGTCTGTGCGGCAGGCAGATGAATTCGACGGGCTTGGCCATGTGCGTTTGGCGTGTTGGCAGTGTGACTGAGTCAATCCGTATTTCCGCATGGAGGATAACACCATGACGAGGATCGCTTTAACGATTGGTTTGCTGCTGCTGGCCCTGGCCGGGTGCCGGAGCATGGAGCGGCCCAAAACCCTAGGCGCCGGCGCGCGAGTGGTGAATACCGTGGCGGGTACGTCGATTGTTCATGCCAGCTTCAATGGCCAGGGCATGGGCGGTGGTGGCGGCGAGGAGTGCTGTGTCAGCCTGCCGGAGCAATGGCGGCCGGGCATGACGGCGACGATAGAGTGGGTGGTGGATCCGAGTCCAGGGGTGAATCCTGGTGGGATTCGGCAACCTCCCCGGAGCAAGTATGGATCTATCACGGCGGAAGGTAGTAGATGGTATGAGGTGCATGAAGCAAATTATGTTCGCCGCAAGGTGACGATGGCGGTGCCCGGGTATGAAAAAGTGTCTTCCCTGGTTCTGGTGTTCCTGCCTTGCGATGAGGTGTATCCGTTGATTGATTCGGCGGAGCAGGGCCGGGTGTTGGGCGGCTTGCGCGGTCGTGAAGACCGTTATCCGGAGATGATCCGTCGGCTGGGTGGTCGGCAGACGTGTTCGGGAAGTGGATGATTCCCGGCTAGAGTCGCTTCCTGTCAGTCCGCATTGCGGTGTTGGCGTGGGTGGTTTTGGAGTGGGACGGCAAATCGGAATTCAGTATTGAGGGTGAAAACGATGAAATGGTTCTCTGTTAGTGCATGGCTGCTCTTGACCCTGAGCCTGCTTGGATGTCAAAGCATGGCGCAGTCCAAAACTATAGGCGCTGGCGCGCGGGTAGTAAACGCGATGCCAAAGGCGGAAATTGTACGCGCCAGCTTTAATGGCCAAGCAATTGGCGGTTCTGGTGGCGAGGAGTGCTGCATCAATTTACCGGAAAAATGGCAGCCAGGTATGACGGCAACAATCGAGTGGGTGAAAGATCCTAGCCCAGGGGTGAATCCGGGAGGAGAAAAGCCTCCGCCAAGAGGAAAGTATGGTTCTATCACTGCCGAAGGTTCTAAGTGGTTTGAGAGACACGAGGCGAATTATATCAACCGTAAGGTAACAATCTCTATTCCACGTTATGAAAATACTTGTGGTTTATCGTTGGTGTTCATGCCTTGCGATGAGGTATATCCAGTGATTGATTGTGGCCAGCGTCAGAAAGTATTTAGCAACTTGCGCAATAAAACCTCTTCCGAGTGGAGGCAAGAAGTAGTGAGACGCTTGGGAGGGAGACAGCAATGCCAGCAATAATTGCTCCGGGATTTCCGCGAGAGGGTTACCTGCCCACCAATTTGCAAAGCGTTATACAGCGGAGAAGTGAACAGCAGCGTGATGTCGACCTTGCCAAATGCCTAGCGAGGCAGGAGGGACAACCATCACCTTGTGTACAGGTGCTACATACCAGCCTGTTTTTTGATGGCACCAATAATCATGGCCCTTCGGATGACAAAGCCGATCCGGTGAATAGCAGCAATGTACGTCGTCTTTTCAATGCGTCTATTGGTAATGGTGAAGGCAACGAGTGGGGGTATTACAGCTTTTATATTCAAGGTGTTGGAACAGTATTCAAGGAAATCGGCGAGGATAAGCCTAGCAGCAGTGGCTTGAGTTTTGCCTCGGGGGGCGAAGATCGCATTCTGTGGGGGATTACTCGAATCGTCAGCGCATTGCAGGTGGCGATGGGGGATCCGGTAATGTCTGACGCCACGGCTCTCCAATTAATCAAAGACATGCAGTACACCTATGAGGAAGACGACAAAGGCGTCAAAAAACGCAGCAGCACCACGTTGGCGCAACGCCGCGCGGTGATGCAGAAGGTGTTGGCGCCGATTGTCGCTAAGCGCGAAGCCGACTACAAGCCGGAAATCCTGCGCATCAAGTTGTACATCTATGGCTTCTCGCGCGGCGCGGCCGAGGCGCGCTCCTTCCTGTGGCGGCTGCGCGAATTGATGGACGTCGAGGCCGGCACGCTGTGCGGCATCCCCGTCGCGGTGGAGTTCCTCGGCCTGTTCGACACCGTGGCCTCGGTGGGGCTGACCGAGCTGGCGCCGGGGGCGGAAGGCCATATGGGCTGGGCCGACGGCACGATGAAGCTGCCGCCGGAGGCAGGCTATCTGAAGCGCTGCGCGCATCTGGTCAGCGCGCACGAGCAGCGGCTGTGCTTTCCGCTGGATTCGGTGGCCATCGCCAACCGCAGTTATCCCGGCTGCGTGTTGGGTGAATGGGTCTACCCCGGCATGCATAGCGATGTGGGCGGCGGTTATCCGCCCAAGGATCAGGGCAAGGCGCGCGAGGGGCAGGGCATGCTGTTGTCGCAACTGCCCTTGCTGCATATGTACCGGCTGGCTTTTGATGCAGGAGCGCCCTTGCAGGCAGATAAGGCCTTGCTGAAGGATGCCAATGCGGAGCAATTGGCCATGCTGGAGGGGCGCGAGCCCTGGCGCTTTATGAGCGATGTGACAAGCCGCTTGTTTATTTATAACGAGGAGTTAATCCAACGCTTCGAAGCCTGGCGTCAGCATGCCGGCAGCGGCGCGTCGCTGGAAGACCTGCTGCAGTGGCAGACCGCGCAGATCACCGCCTGGCGCATCGCCCGTTACGCAGGCGGCGTCGACGAGAAAGGCGGGCCGGGTTATCGCAACGCCGAGTTTTACAAAAACTCCCAGGACACGCCCAAGTGGCTGGTGGACGCGCAGGAGTCGGAGTGGAAGGCGCAGCGCCGCAAAGGCGTTGCCACCGGGGTGACGCTGAAGCCTAAGGGAAAAGAGGCGGACGCGAGCCAGGTTTCGGAGGGTTTCAAACCTAACCTCAATAAGCAGTACGAGCCGGTGATGGATCAGACCCAGTTGCGGGAAGGGGCCAAGGACTTCGCCGACGATTACATGGGCCGAACGTCCTTGTCCTTTAACCTGATTGGCGGCTTCGCCACCTTCTTCACCGGCTTGTCCCGCCCGTTCAGCGACGATTGCCAGGCGGAACTGGTCATGCTGCGGGAGGATGGCAATGATTTGTACCCGGCGGTGGTCAAGGACGAGAAGCTGATGGCGCTGTACGACGAGCATGTGCACGACTCCCGCGCCTGGTTCATGCATTACGCGCTGGGCAAGCGCGAACCTCACGGCACTTATCTGCGTTACCGCACTGTGTTCTTCACCGACGGCAACAGCAATAAGAAGCCGATCTGCCAGGCGCCGCGCGCGCAGGAAATCCGGCGCGAACAGCAACGCCAGGCCGAGGAACGGCGCGGCGAGCGCATTGGCGGAGGCCGGCATTGAGCCCGGCGTATCAACATCATGGCAAGAGGGTTCCGGTGGTGAACAAGCAAGCATGGCGGATCTGCGCCGCGTTGATTTTGGCCTGTGGCCTCGCGCCGGCACAGGCCGCCGCGCCGGACAAGGCGGCCGGCACCTATGTGCCGGCCGACGAGGACTGGTTGCCCAGCAGTCTGGTTCTGCTGCCTTCTGGCCAGTTTGAATGGTTCATCAAGGGCAGCGGCGCGCGCACGGTGCGCGGCGATTGGACGCGCGGGCGGGGACGGATCGTTCTGCGCGCGGCGGCAGGCGGCGAAGCGCCGGCCTACCGGCAATTGCCCTATGCCTCCGGCCGCTTCATGGCCGCGGACCGCTACGACGAGGCGATGATGACGGTGGCGGTGCTGGCGGCCGGCCGCATGGGCGTGGCGGGAACGGAGGCCCTGCTGGAAGACGATCAGGGCCGGCAAGTGGAGGCCGAGGCCACCCGGACGCCGGGCTATCTGATCGCCTGGCAGCCTAAGGCATGGGGAGCGTGGCGCAAGGTGGGCCTGCGCCTGGCCGGATCCGGGCAAGCTTGGCAGTGGTTCGAGGTGGACGCCGCTGGCAGGACGGAGCGGGCGGCCGGTTTCGAGCTGAGCAACGCCGACGCGGTGCAGCCCCTGTTCCGCCAGGCGGAGCTGGAGATCCAGGCGGACGGCGGCTTAACGATGCCCAAGCCGGCCCCTGAGATTCCGGTGCGCTCCGTGTTGCGCTACCGCAAATTGGACCGTCCGCTGACGGCGGCGCAATTGGCCGGGCATTACCGGATGGAGAGCCGGACGGAGTCCGAGCTGGCCTTGCAGGCCGACGGTCAGGCTTCCTGGTCCTTGTTGGCCAGCCGCGCTTATTATCTGGAGGGCCGTTGGCGGGTGAGCAACGGCCTGGTGACGGTGGAGGCGCAATTGCCGGCTCAGGCGCCCAAGTACCGCCTGATGTCGGATGGGGAAATGAATGTGCGTCAGCCGGCCACGGCGAGGCAATTGATCGCCATCGTCGGCCAGCCGCGCGTGGGCGGGGCGGCCGGCATCGAGGTCCGCTTCGAGGCGGCGGGCAAAACGCTGGGACAGGCGGTCAGCAACGCCAGCGGCGATGCGATCCTGGATTGGGACGGCAAGGCCGACGACTGGACCCGCGTGGCCTTGCGGCGTCAGGGCAGCGCCGACGCCTGGACCTGGCTGGAGGTGCCGGCCGCGCGCCGGGCGGACCGCTTGCTGGCCATCGCCGTCGACGACCTGGGGCTGAGCCGGCCGGCGATTCCCTCCTTGATCTTCGGCCTGGGCGAGGATGGCGGCCTGCTGTTGCGCGAGCCGTTGAGCTTTGGCCTGGAGAAGTATTTCAAAACCAAGAAATAGCGGTTTCGCGCCGGGGGCAGCCCGCCGGCGCGGCCGGATAACAATGATGTCACGTGTGCCTTAATGCTTGAATCCTTATTGCCGTATTACGAGCGCGAACTCGGACACCTGCGCCAGCTGTCCGGCGAGTTCGCGCGCCGCTATCCCAAGATCGCCGGCCGCCTGCAAATGGAAGGCGACCAGTGCGAGGACCCGCATACCGAGCGGATGATAGAGTCCTTCGCCTTCCTGGCCGCGCGCATCCACAAGAAGCTGGACGACGAATACCCGGAGGTGGCCACCAGCTTCCTCAATGTGCTGTATCCGCACTATCTGCAGCCGATTCCCTCCGCCACCATCGTGCAGTTCGAGTGCGATCCGCAACGGCCGGAAATCGCCAAGCGCTACCGGGTGGAGCGCGGCCAGCCGGTGCACGCGCCGGCGATGCAGGGCGTGGTGTGCAAATTCCGCAGCGCCTATCCGGTGGACCTGTATCCGCTGTCGCTGACCGAGGCCAAGCTGGAACTGACCAGCGGCTCGCCCTATCTGCGCCAGCTGGCGCCGGAGGCGGCGGCGGTGCTGACGCTGGAGTTCCACACTCACGGCGGCCTGGCGCTCAACGCCATCGATCTGCAATCGCTGCGTTTCTTCCTGGACGGCGAGCCGGCGCTGATGCATCTGTTATATGAGATGCTGCTGTCCAATGTGCAGAGCGTTAGCGTGGGCGATGGCAGCGAGGACCCGGCGCGCACCCGCAAGCTGCCGGCGGCCAGCCTGAAGGCGGTGGGCTTCGGCCGCGACGAGGG
The DNA here is from genome assembly GCF_021129195.1 of Chromobacterium aquaticum. Classification (GTDB taxonomy): domain Bacteria; phylum Pseudomonadota; class Gammaproteobacteria; order Burkholderiales; family Chromobacteriaceae; genus Chromobacterium; species Chromobacterium aquaticum. Next base: position 7,791 of record NZ_JAJOHW010000150.1, read on the forward strand.
GCTGCTGGATTACGACGAGCGCTCCTTCATGGGCTACCGGCTGCTGACCGAGTACTTCTGCTATCCGGACAAATTCCTCTTTGTCGATCTGCTGCAGCTGGACAAGGCGGTGGCGCGGCTGGATGGCGACAAGCTGGTGCTGCGCCTGCTATTGGACCAATACCCGGACAGCGAGCGCCACAACCGCCTGCAAACCCAGTTGCAGGCCCAGCATATGAAGCTGGGCTGCACCCCCATCGTCAATCTGTTCACCCAGCCGGGCGAACCGATACGCGTCACCCACCAGAAAGCCAGCTATCCGGTGCTGGTGGACGGGCGCAAGCAGCAGGCTTACGAGGCGATCCAGATCAAGCGCGTGGTGCGGGTGGAAAAATCCGGCGACGGCGAGAGCAGCGAGGAAGTGCCGCCGTTCTACGCGATACGCCATGGCAGCGAAAAGAGAACGCCGCGCTTTTATTGGCATGCCAGCCGCGAACGCTCGCCGCGTCAGGGCGACAAGGGCACGGATCTGGAGCTGCACCTGGCGGACCTGGAGTTCAACGCCGTGCGTCCGGCCACCGAGGTGCTGAGCCTGGAGCTGCTGTGCAGCAACCGCGACCTGCCGGAACAGATTCCGTTTGGCGGCAGCCAGTCCACTCAGCGCACCGACTTCTCCCTGCCCGGCCATTCCGTGGTCAAGCGCGTGCGCCTGCTGCGCAAGCCCAGCGCCAGCCAGCGCAGCCCGCTGGGGCGCGCGGTGCAATGGCGCCTGGTGTCACATCTGTCGCTGAACTACATGTCCATCGTCGATTCCGGCTGCGCCGCGCTGCAGGAAATGCTGGCCTTGTACAACCTGACCGATTCCCCGGTCAATGTGCGCCAGATCCAGGGCGTGGTGGGAATCGAAAGCCAGCCGGCGGTGACCCGGGTGTCCGGCCGCGATTTCAGCGGCTTCGTGCGCGGCAGCGAAATCCGCCTGACGCTGGACCCGGATTACTACGTCGGCGGCAGCGTCTACCTGTTCGCCGCGGTGCTGGAGCGTTTCTTCGCGCTCTACTGCGCGCCCAACAGTTTTACCCGGCTGCGGGTGCATGCGGTGCAGCAGGACGAGGCGCTGGCTTCATGGCCGGCCCGCGCCGGCGAGGCCTTGGTGATTTGAGGACGCCATGGAAATATTGATCGCTTTGCTGCTGGCGCCCAGCTTTTGCCAATTGCTGTATTACTCCTTGTCCTCCGAGGAGGGCTTGCGGCAGCGTGGCCCGGCGCTGGATTGGGTGATGTGTCTGGGCTTGCCGCTGGCGATGCTGTTGCTGGGCTGGTGGGGCTTGGTGAGCGGATCGGGCCAGATGGCGGGCTATGGCGTGTTGCTGTTCGCGCCGGGCGGTGCGCTGAGCCTGATCACCGGGCTGTTGTTTGGTTTGTGGGCGATGCGTCGCCGCAGCCGGCCGGAGGTGGATCATGAGCGCCAATGATAGGGCGATGCGGGCCGCGGCCCAGCGCAAGCCGCGTGATCTGAAGCAGGAGCTGGGGCGCGACGCCAGCCAGTTCGGTTTTTTCCAGGCGGTGCGCATCCTCGGCCTGGCCACGCGCAAGCGCGGCGAGCGCCGCGGCCGGCTGCCGGCCAGCCTGCGCTTCCGTTCGCTGGCCTCGCTGTCCTTCCCGCCCAGCGAGCTGTGCCGCTATCAGCCGGCCAGGGAGCCGGAGCAGGCCGACGCCACCGACGAGATGACGGTCAGCTTCATCGGGCTGACCGGCCCCAGCGGCGCCTTGCCCACCAGTTATACCGAGCTGCTGCTGGAGCGACGCCAGCAGTACAAGGATGGCTCGCTGCACGCTTTCCTGGACATCTTCAGCCATCGCGCCACCGCCTTGTTCTTCGGCGCCTGGCGCAAATACCGTTATTGGTTGGAAGTGGAGGCCGGCGAGCGCGACGGCTTCACCCGCAATCTGCTGGACCTGGGCGGCCTGGGCTTGTCTCAATTGCGCAAGCAGATGGGACCGGACGCGCAGCTGGATGAAAACCTGTTCATCTATTACGCCGGCCTGCTCAGCCAGAAGCCCTTGTCGGCGCAGGCGCTGGAAACCCTGATCCAGGGTTTCTTCGGCGTCGACGCCGCGCTGGAGCAATTCGTCGGCCAGTGGATGAAGGTGCCGGCGACGGAACAAAGCCGGCTGGGTGCCAGCGACAGCGAACTGGGCGTGTCCTTGTTCGCCGGCGCCCGGGTCTGGGACCGCCAGACCAAGCTGCAGCTGCGGCTGGGCAGCATGCGCCGCGCCCAGTTCGAAGCGCTGCTGCCGGGCGGCCCCGGCGCGCAGGCCTTGCAGGCGCTGCTGCAATTCGCCGTCGGCCACAATCTGGCGGCCGACGTCAGCCTGGTGCTGGACAAGCGCGACGTGCCGCCGTCGCAACTGGGCGGCCCGGTGGACTTGCGGCTGGGTGGCAATTGCTGGCTGGGCCCGCAGCGGCGGGACCCTGAAGACATGCGCTATGCGCTGCTGCATTGAGCGGCGCCGGCGAAACTGATTTTTCATTTTGAGCGTATTGGAACGATATGTCCGTATCCCTGAAAGCCCTGATCGACAGACTGACTCCCACCGCCCGCCAGGCGATTGAGCAGGCGGCCAGCCGCGCGCTGGCGCGCACTCACTTCGAAATCGAGATCGAACACGCGCTGCTGGCGATGTTCGACCAGGACAACAACGCCGCGCTGGCGGCGCTGCACGCGCTGGGCGCGGACCTGCCGCGCATCGAGCGCGAGCTGGAAGCGGCGCTGGACGCCTTCCGCAGCGGCAATACCCGCAACCCGGTGCTGTCCGCCTGGCTGCCCAAGTGGCTGGAAAAGGCCTGGCTGCTGGCCAGCGCGGAACAAGGCCAGGACGATGTGTCCACCTTGGACCTGCTGCTGGCGCTGTGGCAGGACGAGGCGCTGCGCGGCGCGCTGCAATCCGGCTCCGCCGCGCTGGCGCGCCAGGACGCCGGCCGCTTGCAAGGCGCTTACGCCGCCTTGCGTCAGCACGGCGGCGAGGCCTCGGCCAACGCGCCGGCGGTCGAGGCCGGCGTGGAACCGACGATGGCCGCGCCCGTGGCCGGCAAGCGCGGCAGCCCGGCGCTGGACAAATACACCATAGACCTGACCGCCCAGGCCAAGGCCGGCAAGATCGACCCCATCCTGGGCCGTGATGTTGAAATCCGTCAGATGATAGACATCCTGATGCGCCGCCGGCAGAACAACCCCATCCTCACCGGCGAGCCGGGCGTGGGCAAGACCGCGGTGGTGGAAGGCCTGGCGCGCAAGATCGTGCACGGCGAAGTGCCGCCGGTGCTGGCCGGCGTCACCTTGCGCACCTTGGACCTGGGCTTGCTGCAAGCCGGCGCCAGCGTCAAGGGCGAGTTCGAAAACCGCCTGCGCCAGGTGATAGACGAGGTCAAGGCCAGCCCGGTGCCCATCATCCTGTTCATCGACGAGGCTCACACCCTGATCGGCGCCGGCGGCGCGGCCGGCCAGAACGACGCGGCCAACCTGCTGAAACCGGCGCTGGCGCGCGGCGAATTGCGCACCATCGCGGCAACGACCTGGGCCGAGTATAAGAAGTACTTCGAAAAGGACGCCGCGCTGGCGCGCCGCTTCCAAGTGGTGAAAGTGGAAGAGCCGGCGCCGGAAATCGCCGTGCAGATGGTGCGCGGCCTGACCCCGGCGATGGCCGAGCACCACAAGGTGGAAATCCTCAACGAGGCGGTGGCCGCCGCCGTGCACCTGTCCAGCCGCTATATCGCCGGCCGCCAGTTGCCGGACAAGGCCATCAGCGTGCTGGACACTGCCTGCGCCCGCGTCGCGCTGTCGCGCGCCGGCAAGCCGGGGCCGATCGAGGACGTGTCGGTGCTGATAGACAATATCGACCGTGAAATTAGCGCGCTGCAGCGCGAAGAAGGCCACGCCGAGCGCATCGCCGAGCTGGAAGCCCAGCGCGCCGAACTGCGGGCGGACCTGGAGCAATTGCACACCGCCTGGGACGAGCAGCAAAAGCTGGTCGCGGAAATCGACGAGCTCAAACAGCGGCAGGCCGAGGCCAAGCCGGTCAAGGGCAAGAAGCCGAGTCCGCTGCAGACCAAGCGCAAGGCGCTGCGCGAACTGCAGAAGCTGCAGCCGCTGGCCTTCGAGTGCGTGGATGAGAGCGTGATCGCCGACGTGATCTCCGGCTGGACCGGCATCCCGCTGGGTCGCATGGTCAGCAATGAGCTGGAACAGGTGCAGAAGCTGGCCTCGCTGCTGGGCGCGCGCGTCATCGGCCAGGATCACGCGCTGGAGCAGATCGCCGAGCGGGTGCAGATCGCCAAGGCCAATCTGGAAGATCCGGGCAAGCCCAAGGGCGTGTTCCTGCTGGTGGGCCCGTCCGGCGTAGGCAAGACCGAAACCGCGCTGGCGCTGGCCGAGGCCTTGTACGGCGGCGAGCGCAATCTGATCACCATCAATATGTCGGAATATCAGGAAGCGCACAGCGTCTCCGGCCTCAAGGGCTCGCCGCCGGGCTATGTGGGCTACGGCGAGGGCGGGGTGCTGACCGAGGCGGTGCGGCGCAAGCCCTACTCGGTGGTGCTGCTGGACGAGGTGGAAAAAGCCCACCCCGACGTGCTGGAGCTGTTCTTCCAGGTCTTCGACAAAGGCCTGCTGGAAGACAGCGAAGGCCGCGAAGTCGACTTCAAGAACACCATCATCCTGCTGACCTCCAATGCCGGCACCGACCTGGTGATGCGCGCCTGCGAGCACGGCGTCACCGTCGAGGGTGAAACCCGCGATCCGACGCCGGAAGACCTGGTGGAGATTCTGCGCCCCACGCTGCAGAACGTGTTCAAGCCGGCCTTCCTCGGCCGCCTGACCATCGTGCCCTATCTGCCGATCAGCGACGAGGTGCTGCGCGCCATCGTCGGCCTCAAGCTGAACAAGGTCCGCCAGCGCATCGCCGACAACCACGGCGCCCAGGTCGAGTTCCCGGAGGAACTGGCCGAGCAGATGGCGGCGCGCTGCCTGGACGTGGACAGCGGCGCGCGCAACGCCGACGCCATCCTGACCCGCACCCTGCTGGCGCAGATCTCCAGCGACTTGCTGGCGCGCATGGCCAGCGGCAAGCCGGTGAAGAAGATCGCCGTCTCGCTGAAGGGCGAGCAGGTCAAAGTGCGGCTGAGCTAAGGAGTCGCGCGCATGTGGAGAATGTTGGGCCTGTTCGGGGTCAGCACCGTCGCCTGGTGGGGGCTGCTGTGGCTGGTGTTGCCGCAAAGCTGGCAGCGCATCAGCCCGTCGGCCATCCTGCTGCTGCATCTGGGGCCGCCGATGCTGCTCAGCGCCGGCGTCAAGCTGTGGGGCTATTTGAAGGAAAAACGCGCCAAGCAGGCTGAGGCCGAGCAAGCCGCCGCGGCCGACGCTGAGCACCAGGCGGCGCGCGACGCCGCGCGCGAACGCCATCTGGCCGAGCTGCGCGAACGCCAGGCGGTGGTGGAGTGCCGCTGGTTATGGGCTTGCGCCACTCCGGCCGAGGACGAACCCTTCTGGCTGGCGGAGGCGCCGGACGGCTGCCTGTGGTCCAGCGTGGACAAGGCCGATGCCTGCGGCGACGCCGACGATGTGCTGGCCGCGCTGCGGCCGCACGTGGTCGAAGCGCTGAGCCAGCTCTACGCCGCCGCGCCCGGCGCGGCCTGGCTGCCGCTGCTGATGGAAGTGGTGCCCGGCCCGTCCGGCATCGAGCAGATCGCCGCGGTCAAGGAGTGGCAGCTGGAAGCCATGATGGCGGGGCAGGTCGATGAGGATTGGCCGGCGCCGGACGCGCGCTTCCTGGCCGGCGCCGGCACCGGCACGGTGGCGGACCGGGCGCGGCAGCTATTGCAGCAAGAGCCGGAACTGCCGGGCGTGTTGGTGCTCGGCGCCGATGCGCCGCTGGCGCTGCAAGGCGCCGACGACGGTGACGAAGGAGACACGGCGGCGGCAGAGCGTCAACGCTGGCTAGGCAAGCCGGGGTTGGCGGTGGCGGTGCTGCTGATGCTGCGCGAGCAACTGCCGGAGCCGGAGCAGGGTGTCGCCGTCACCGTGGCCGAAGGCGCCGATCCCTACCAGCCGTATTGGGAAAAAGACTTCAGCCGCTCCGGCGGCAGCTGGGGCCTGGTGCCGGGCCGCCACCAGGCCGGTTTGGCCGAACTGCCGGTGCTGGCCCAGCTTGGCCAGTCCAGCTCGGTCGCATTGCAGCAGGAGCGCGCGCTGCAATTGGCGCGCCAGCTGCAGCCGGTGCTGGACAACGCCCTGGTCAACGCGGCGTTGCTGGACTACCCGTTCAGCCCAGAGGACGCCAAGCCGGAGAATGACCAGGCCGCCAGCCTGGCCTGGCTGGCGCACAACGGCGGCGACGTCAATGTCGGCGGCGTGCGCCTGGCCGCCATCGCCAGCGCGCTGAGCCGGCATGGCGTGGAACTGCATCCGGTGGACGAAGCCAGCAATCTGGCGCGCGACTGGGGCGATGTCGGCGTCGCCGCCAGCGCCATGCTGACGGCCATCGCCGTCAGCCACAGCGCGCGGCTGGCCGCGCCGGCCATCCTCACTCAATTCAGCCACGAGCAGGTGGCGCTGGCCATGGCCAGACCGCCGCGCAAGGAGACCGCAGCATGAAACGCGTGATTCGACTGGGTGACCCCACCGATCATGGCGGCGCCGTCGTCAGCGCCGCATCCAGCACCACCCTGTTTGGCAAGAAGGTCGCCTGCCTGGGAGACGCCGTCACCTGCCCACAGCAGGGCCACGTCAACTGCACCATCGTGGAAGGCGATTCCAGCTGGCTGGTCGGTGGCAAGCCGGTGGCGCTGGAAGGACACAAGGTCAGCTGCGGCGCCGCGCTGATCTCCACCATGCCGGAAGTCGGCAAAGGCTGAACCGGCCACACCTATATATATAGAAGCTGAGCAAGCATGGAAAACATAGATCAACACGTGGAGCAGCTGCTGGCCCCCATTCCCGGCGCCGCGCCGGCGGGCGAGGACCTGGCCTATTCCACGCTCTTCGACCAGATTCGCGAAGCCCGCCGCAGCGACGATCCCGGCCTGTCGCAAGGGGATTGGGAACAGACGCTCAAGGTGGCGGAATGGCCCAAGGTCATCCGCCTGTGCGAACAGGCGCTGACGCAAAACAGCAAGGACCTGCAACTGCTGGTCTGGTATGCCGAAGCCCAGGTTCAGGTGAACGGCATTCACGGGCTGGCGCTGGGCCTGGCCGTGCTGGACGGCTGGCTGGCTCAATACTGGGAAAACGGTTACCCGGAGCTGGACCCGCACGATCTGGACGAGCGCGTCGGCAAACTGGAGTGGCTGAACCAGCAACTGGGCATCGCCATTCGTAGCGTGCCGTTGCTGAAGCCGGATTTCGGCGGCTACGGTTGGAACGATTGGCAGCAATCGCGCGAAGTCGAGAACCTGGGGCTGAAGGACGCGGACGCCAAGGCCACCGCCATCGCCGAAGGCAAGCTCTCCGGCGATGAGTTCGAAAAGAGCGCCACCCAGTCCGGCCACGTCTGGTTCCAGGGTCTGGCGGAAAACCTGGTGGCGGCCTTGAGCCGCTACGAAGCGCTGGATGCGCAAGTGGACCAGCGCTTTGCTGGCGAAGCGCCCAGCCTGGCGGAAATCCGCAACGGCATCTATGCCTGCCAGGACCTGGTGCTGCGCTACCGCCAGCAAACCGCGCCCGCCGGCGTTGCGCCGGCGCCCGTTCAAGTCAGCGAGGAAAGAAAAGCCGTGACTCAAAGCCACAGCGCGCCGGCGCCGGTCGCCGCCGCCCCCATCTCCTTCAACGGGCAGATCCGCAGCCGCCAGGAAGCAGTGCAGATGCTGAGCGAAGTCGCCCGCTACTTCCGCCATAACGAACCGCACAGCCCGGTGGCCTTATTGGCCGAGCGGGCGGCGCGCTGGGCCGAGATGAGCCTGGAGGAATGGCTGCAGCACGTGGTCAAGGACGGCTCCACGCTGAATCAGCTGCAGGAATTGCTGGATGTGAAGAAGGAATAGGGCGGTTTACACCGTTTGAAGCCACGGGCCGGAGTGTCTCTCCGGCCCGTTTTGCTAGCTGTTTCGCAGGTGTGATGGGGCTTTATTAAATACCCCTTGTGGATATCCGCTGACGTATCAATGGTTTGGGGTGTGTGGCCCGCTTTTGTTACGGTTTTTATCGCGAAAGGTGTTGACGGGTGTGG
>NZ_JAJOHW010000151.1 GCF_021129195.1 Chromobacterium aquaticum
GTCAGCGGCCGAGCACACCAGAATAGCGCCGTCCATCTGGGCAGCACCGGTAATCATGTTCTTAACGTAGTCGGCGTGACCCGGGCAGTCTACGTGAGCGTAGTGACGGGACTCGGTTTCGTATTCTACGTGAGCGGTATTAATGGTAATACCACGAGCCTTCTCTTCCGGCGCGCTGTCGATCTGGGAGTAGTCTTTGGCTTCGCCGCCGAACTTCTTGGACAGAATGGTGGTGATAGCAGCGGTCAGAGTGGTTTTACCATGGTCCACGTGACCGATGGTGCCTACGTTTACGTGCGGTTTGGTCCGCTCAAACTTTTCTTTTGCCATTTTGCAAAAATCCTTGATTAAAGAACATTAGATCGGGACTGGCCGAATCAGAAAATCCGGCCAGCCTCAGCGCGCATTACTTGCGGGCGGCCATTACGGCGTCAGCAACATGCTTCGGAGCTTCGGAGTAGTGCTTGAACTCCATGGAGTAGGTCGCACGACCCTGGGTAGCGGAACGCAGATCGGTGGAGTAACCGAACATCTCGGCCAGCGGTACTTCGGCCTTGATCTTCTTGCCACCCAAACCATCGTCGTCCATACCCTGAACGATGCCGCGACGACGGTTCAAGTCGCCCATCACATCGCCCATGTACTCTTCCGGAGTTTCCACTTCCACCGCCATCATCGGCTCGAGGATGCACGGACCGGCGCGGCGCATGGCTTCTTTGAAAGCCAGGGAACCAGCCAGTTCGAACGCGATCTGCGAGGAGTCGACGTCGTGGTAGGAACCGAAGGTCAGACGCACGGTAACGTCCACCACCGGGAAGCCGGCGAGAATACCGCTGGACAGGGTGTTCTGAATACCCTTGTCCACGGACGGGATGAATTCGCGCGGAATCACACCACCCTTGATCTCGTCGACAAACTTGTAGCCATTGCCCTCGCCGGACGGCTCCAGGGTAATAACTGCATGGCCGTACTGCCCCTTACCACCGGACTGCTTGACGTGCTTGCCGTCAACGTCGGTAACAACTTTGGTAATGGTTTCGCGGTAAGCCACTTGCGGAGCGCCAACGTTGGCTTCAACGCCAAATTCACGCCGCATGCGGTCAACCAGAATTTCCAGGTGCAGTTCGCCCATACCGGAAATAATGGTCTGGCCGGATTCTTCGTCGGTGCGCACGCGGAACGACGGGTCTTCCTTGGCCAGGCGGTTCAGGGCAACGCCCATCTTCTCCTGGTCGGCCTTGGTCTTCGGCTCAACGGCAACGTGAATCACCGGCTCCGGGAACTCCATGCGCTCCAGGATGATTTCGGCGTTCAGATCGCACAGGGTTTCGCCGGTGGTCACTTCTTTCAGGCCGATGGCGGCGGCGATGTCGCCGGCACGCACTTCTTCCAGCTCGATACGGTCGTTCGCCATCATCTGCACGATACGGCCGATACGCTCTTTCTTGCCCTTGATGGAGTTCAGCACGGTATCACCGGACTTCACCACACCGGAGTAGACGCGGAAGAAGGTCAGCTGACCAACGTACGGGTCGTTCATCAGCTTGAACGCCAGAGCCGAGAACGGCTCGTCGTCGGAAGCGTGACGCTCGGCCGGCTTGCCGTCGGTTTCACCCGCGATGGCCGGAATGTCGATCGGCGCCGGCAGCAGTTCAATCACGGCGTCCAGCATGCGCTGAACACCCTTGTTCTTGAACGCGGAGCCGCACAGCATCGGCTGAATTTCGCAACGCAGGGTGCGCTCGCGCAGGCCAGCGATGATTTCTTCCTCGGTCAGCGTTTCGCCGCCCAAGTACTTGTCCATCATCTCGTCGCTGACTTCGGCGGCGGCTTCAACCATCTTCTCGCGCCATTCTTCGGCCACGGAAACCAGGTCGGCCGGAATCTCGCCGTATTCGAATTTCATGCCCTGGGACGCTTCATCCCAGATGATGGCCTTCATCTTCAACAGGTCAACCACGCCGGAGAAGCCGTCTTCCGCGCCGATAGGCACAACGATGGGCACCGGGTTGCCGCGCAGGCGGGTTTTCACCTGCTCAACCGCACGGAAGAAGTTGGCGCCTTGACGGTCCATCTTGTTCACGAAGGCGATACGCGGAACTTTGTACTTGTTAGCCTGACGCCATACGGTTTCAGACTGGGGCTGAACGCCACCCACCGCGCAGTACACCATCACCGCGCCGTCCAGTACACGCATGGAACGCTCTACCTCAATGGTAAAGTCCACGTGTCCCGGGGTGTCGATGATGTTGAAGCGGTGCTCGGGGAATTGCATCCCCATACCTTTCCAGAAGGTGGTCACAGCAGCGGAGGTGATGGTAATGCCACGCTCCTGCTCCTGCTCCATCCAGTCGGTGGTGGCAGCGCCGTCATGAACCTCGCCCAGCTTGTGGTTCACACCGGTATAAAACAGAATACGCTCGGTAGTGGTCGTCTTACCGGCGTCAATGTGAGCGGAGATACCGATGTTACGGTAACGCTCAATGGGGGTTTTCCTTGCCACGATCTACACCTTAAATAGTGGGTCTGCTTAGAAGCGGAAGTGCGAGAAGGCCTTGTTGGCTTCTGCCATACGGTGCACTTCGTCACGCTTCTTCATCGCGCCGCCACGGCCTTCTGCCGCGTCGAGCAACTCACCAGCCAGGCGCAGGTCCATGGACTTTTCACCGCGCTTGCGCGCAGCGTCGCGCAGCCAACGCATGGCCAGAGCCATACGACGCGACGGACGTACTTCAACAGGAACTTGATAGTTAGCACCACCTACACGGCGGCTTTTCACTTCTACTACCGGCTTGGCATTGGACAGTGCTGCATTGAACACTTCCAGGGCGTTTTTGCCGGATTTCTTTTCGATCTGTTCCAGAGCACCGTAGATGATGCGCTCTGCAACGGATTTCTTGCCATCGATCATGACTACGTTCATGAACTTGGACAGGTCCTGGGAACCGAACTTCGGATCCGGCAGGATTTCGCGCTTGGGGACTTCTCTGCGACGTGGCATGTTACTTCCTTAGATTATTCAGTTGAGCTTGGGCTCATGACTACCCAATGGAGCAGTCACTTACTAGACGACCCTGAGTGTTGATCAGGCCGCCTTGAGTGCGCACCAATTACTTGGGACGCTTGGCGCCGTACTTGGAACGAGCCTGTTTACGGTCTTTAACGCCAGCGGTATCCAGCGAACCGCGAACGGTGTGGTAGCGAACACCCGGCAAGTCTTTTACACGACCGCCGCGGAGCAGCACTACGGAGTGTTCCTGCAGGTTGTGGCCTTCACCACCGATGTAGGAGATCACTTCGAAACCGTTGGTCAGACGCACCTTGCACACTTTACGCAGAGCCGAGTTCGGCTTCTTCGGAGTGGTGGTGTAGACACGGGTGCACACGCCACGCTTCTGCGGGCAAGCTTCCAGCGCAGGCACCTTGCTCTTCGCCTTGATGGCGACGCGGCCTTTGCGAACGAGTTGGTTAATGGTTGGCATTACTATCAGTTCCTAGTTGAAGCTTTCCAGCGGCAACACGCCTCCAGAAAGGACGGAGGATTATATTTTAGTCAACGTCCTACCGTCAATGAAAACAACGCTGCCCCATCACCTTAACCGTTGATAGGGCAGCGTTTTTTCAACACTTTACGCTGCAAGCGCTCCAGGACGGGTCATTTCGCCCTGGAGTGGCATGCACGCGCAAGCGTTATTCGTTGCTGTCGAGAGCGTCGGCCGGGGCGATGTCGAAGAACTGAGCTTCGGCCGCTTCCAGCGTATGCTGCGTCGAACCGCGACGGGTGCGATGGTAAGCCAAGCCCGTACCAGCCGGGATCAGACGACCAACGATCACGTTTTCCTTCAGACCACGCAGATCGTCCTTCTTGCCCATGATCGCCGCTTCGGTCAGCACGCGGGTGGTTTCCTGGAAGGAAGCCGCGGAGATGAAGGAATCGGTGGACAGGGACGCCTTGGTGATACCCAGCAGCACGTTTTCGTACTGTGCAGGCTCACGGCCTTCCGCAACCATCTTGTCGTTCATTTCCAGCGCATCGGCGCGCTCGACTTGTTCGCCCTGGATGAACTCGGTGTCGCCGCTGTCGGAGATGATCACGCGACGCAGCATCTGGCGAATGATCACCTCGATGTGCTTGTCGTTGATCTTCACGCCCTGCAGACGATACACCTCCTGCACCTCTTGAACGATGTAGCGAGCCAAGGCCTCGATACCCTGCAGGCGCAGGATGTCGTGCGGATCGACCGGACCGTCGACGATGGATTCGCCGCGGTTCACCACCTGGCCATCGTGCACCAGCACGTGCTTGTCTTTCGGGATCAGGTTTTCGTAACCGTTGCCTTCCAGATCGGTGATGATCAGGCGCTGCTTGCCCTTGGTGTCCTTACCGAACGATACGGTACCGGTCACCTCGGCCAGCATGCCGGCGTCTTTCGGCGAACGCGCTTCGAACAGCTCGGCCACACGCGGCAGACCACCGGTAATATCGCGGGTCTTGGAGGATTCTTGCGGGATACGGGCCAGCACTTCGCCCTTGCCCACGTCCTGACCATCGCGCACCGTGATAATGGCGCCCACCTGGAAGGTGATCGATACCGATGCTTCGGAACCGGCCAGCTTCACTTCGTTGCCGTTGTCGTCCAGCAGCTTCACCAGAGGACGCAGCATCTTGGACTGCGAACCGGCGCGGCGCTTCGGATCGATAACCACCAGCGTGGACAGGCCCGTTACTTCGTCGGTCTGCTTCGCTACGGTGTTGCCCTCTTCCACGTTCTCGAACTTCACGCGGCCAGCGTACTCGGTGATGATCGGACGGGTGTGCGGATCCCAAGTGGCCAACACGGTGCCGGCCTTGATCTGCAGACCATCGGTCACCATCAAGGTCGCGCCGTACGGAACCTTGTGACGCTCGCGCTCACGGCCCATATCGTCGTGGATCACCACTTCGCCGGAGCGGGTGATGACGATCAGTTCGCCCTTGGTATTGGCCACATAACGCATCTGACTGGAGAAGCGCACGGTCCCGTTGGACTTGCCTTCCACTTGGCTGGCGGCAGCATTTCGCGACGCCGCACCACCGATGTGGAAGGTACGCATGGTCAGCTGGGTACCCGGTTCACCGATGGACTGGGCGGCAATCACGCCTACCGCTTCGCCGGCGTTGACGCGCTTGCCGCGCGCCAGGTCGCGACCATAGCACTTGGCGCACAGACCGTAGCGGGTATCGCAAGTGATGGCGGTACGCACTTTCACTTCGTCGATGCCCAGACTGTCGATCACGTCCACCAGATGCTCGTCCAGCAGCGTGCCAGCTTCGATCACGGTCTCACCGGTGGACGGGTCCACCAGATCGATCGCGGCTACGCGGCCCAGGATGCGGTCGCGCAGCGGTTCGATCACGTCGCCACCCTGCAGCACGGCTTTCATGGTGAAGCCGTTGCTGGTGCCGCAATCGTCCTCGATCACCACCAGATCCTGAGTCACGTCGACCAGACGACGGGTCAGGTAACCGGAGTTCGCGGTCTTCAAGGCGGTATCCGCCAGACCCTTACGCGCACCGTGGGTGGAAATAAAGTACTGCAGTACGGTCAGGCCTTCGCGGAAGTTGGCGGTAATCGGCGTCTCGATAATCGAGCCGTCCGGCTTGGCCATCAAACCCCGCATACCGGCCAGCTGCTTGATCTGGGCTGCGGAACCCCGCGCGCCCGAGTCGGCCATCATGTAAATGGAGTTGAAGGATTCCTGATCGACTTCCTTGCCTTCGCGGTCCAGCACCTTCTGCTTGGACAGCTCGTCCATCATCGCCTTGGCGATCTTGTCGCCGGTGCGGCCCCAGATATCCACTACCTTGTTGTAGCGTTCGCCCTGGGTCACCAGACCTTGACGGTACTGCTCTTCGATCTCTTTGACTTCCTTCTGCGCGTCGGCGAGCAGGTCGACCTTCTTGGCCGGGATCTGCATATCGTCCACGCAAATGGAGATGCCGCCGCGAGTGGAATAGGCGAAACCGGTGTACATCAACTGGTCGGCGAAGATCACGGTGTCGCGGATGCCGCAGCGGCGGAACGACACGTTGATCAGCTTGGAGATTTCCTTCTTCTTCAGCGCCTTGTTGATGTGCTCGAACGGCAGGCCCTTAGGCAGGATGTCGGACAGGATGGCGCGGCCAACGGTGGTGTCGTAACGCTTGATCACCGGCTGGAACTCGCCCTGCTCGTCTTTTTCCCACTCTTTCAGGCGCACGGTGATGCGGGTGGCCAGTTCAACCTGACGGGTCTCGTAAGCGCGATGCACTTCCTTGGTGTCCGCAAACACCATGCCTTCGCCCTTGCCGTTCACCTTGTCGCGGGTCATGTAGTACAGACCCAACACGATATCCTGCGACGGCACGATGATAGGATCGCCGTTGGCCGGGGACAGCACGTTGTTGGTGGCCAGCATCAGGGTGCGGGCTTCCATCTGCGCTTCCAGCGACAGCGGCACGTGAACGGCCATCTGGTCACCGTCGAAGTCGGCGTTGAACGCCGCGCAGACCAGCGGGTGCAGTTGAATGGCCTTGCCTTCGATCAGTACCGGCTCGAACGCCTGGATACCCAGACGGTGCAGGGTCGGCGCACGGTTCAGCAGCACCGGATGCTCGCGGATCACGTCTTCCAGGATGTCCCAAACTTCCGGCACTTCCTGCTCTACCAGCTTCTTGGCCGCCTTGATGGTGGACGCCAGACCCATCACTTCCAGCTTGTGGAAGATGAAGGGCTTGAACAGTTCCAGCGCCATTTTCTTAGGCAGGCCGCACTGATGCAGACGCAGGGTCGGGCCCACGGTAATCACGGAACGACCGGAGTAGTCCACGCGCTTACCCAGCAAGTTCTGACGGAAACGACCGCCCTTGCCCTTGATCATGTCGGCCAGCGACTTCAGCGGGCGCTTGTTGGCGCCAGTCATCGCCTTGCCGCGACGGCCGTTGTCCAGCAGCGAGTCAACCGATTCCTGCAACATGCGCTTCTCGTTGCGCACGATGATGTCCGGCGCGCGCAGTTCCAGCAGGCGCTTCAGGCGGTTGTTACGGTTGATCACGCGGCGGTACAGATCGTTCAGATCGGAAGTCGCGAAGCGGCCGCCGTCCAGCGGCACCAGCGGGCGCAGTTCCGGCGGCAATACCGGCAGCACTTCCAGAATCATCCATTCCGGCTTCATGCCGGAACGCTGGAAGGCCTCCAGCACTTTCAGGCGCTTGGAGATCTTCTTGATCTTGGTGTCGGAGCTGGTGGCCTTGAGCTCGGCGCGCAGGGTCTCGATCTCGCTGTCCAGGTTCAGCTTCTTCAGCAGTTCCTTGACGGCTTCGGCGCCCATCATCGCGACGAACTCTTCACCGTACTGGTCTTCCTTGTCCAGGAAGTCCTCTTCGGTCAGCAGCTGACGGTATTGCAGCGGGGTCATGCCCGGATCGGTCACCACGAACGCTTCGAAATACAGCACGCGCTCGATATCGCGCAGCGTCATGTCCAGCACCATGCCCAGGCGCGACGGCAGCGATTTCAGGAACCAGATGTGGGCGGTCGGGCTGGCCAGCTCGATGTGACCCATGCGCTCGCGACGCACCTTGGACAAGGTGACTTCCACGCCGCACTTCTCGCAGATCACGCCGCGATGCTTCAGACGCTTGTACTTGCCGCACAAGCATTCGTAATCCTTAACCGGCCCGAAGATGCGCGCGCAGAACAGGCCGTCGCGTTCCGGTTTGAAGGTACGGTAGTTGATGGTTTCAGGCTTTTTTACTTCACCATAAGACCAGGAACGGATCTTGTCAGGCGAGGCGATGCCGATCTTAATCGCATCAAACTCTTCTTCTTGCGTAACTTGCTTAAAGAGGTCGAGCAGAGCTTTCATTGCGTCTCCAGTCAGGGGACAGGCGCGGCGGCTTGCCGCGCCCATTCAACCCAATCAATAACGTTCCAGGTCCATGTCGAGGCCGAGCGAACGGATTTCCTTCACCAGCACGTTGAAGGATTCCGGCATGCCGGCATCGATCTTGTGCTCGCCCTTGACGATGTTCTCGTACACCTTGGTACGACCGGTCACATCGTCCGACTTCACGGTCAGCATTTCCTGCAGGGTGTAGGCGGCGCCGTAAGCTTCCAGCGCCCAAACCTCCATCTCACCGAAACGCTGGCCACCGAACTGGGCCTTACCGCCCAGCGGCTGCTGGGTCACCAGCGAGTACGGGCCGGTGGAACGCGCGTGCATCTTGTCGTCGACCAGGTGATGCAGCTTCAGGTAGTGCATCACGCCCACAGTGACCTTGCGGTCGAAGGCTTCGCCGGAGCGGCCATCGTACAGAGTCATCTGAGTCTTGGACTCATTAAAGCCCATTTTCTCGGTCAGCGGGTCTTCTTGCGGATAAGCCAGATCCAGCATGTGCTTGATCTCGGTTTCCTTGGCGCCGTCGAATACCGGGGTGGCGAACGGCATGCCCTTGCGCAGGTTGTCCGCCAGCGACAGGATCTCTTCTTCGCTCAGCGAAGCGATGTCCTCGCTCTTGCCGGCTTCGTTGTAGATGCGCTCCAGATAGCCACGGATCTCGGCGGCGGACTGCTGCTTGACCATGCGGTCGATGCGCTCGCCGATACCCTTGGCGGCCCAACCCAGGTGCACTTCCAGGATCTGACCGATGTTCATACGCGACGGTACGCCCAGCGGGTTCAGCACGATGTCGACCGGACGGCCATCGCCCATGTACGGCATGTCTTCGATCGGCAGGATGCGCGATACCACACCCTTGTTACCGTGACGACCGGCCATCTTGTCACCGGCCTGCAGGCGGCGCTTCACGGCCAGGTAAACCTTGACCATCTTCTGCACGCCCGGCGGCAGTTCATCGCCCTGGGTCAGCTTGCGCTTCTTGTCTTCGAACTTGAGGTCGAATTCTTCACGCTTCTGCGCCAGGCTTTCCTTGATCAGTTCCAGCTGCTTGGCGATGTCTTCGTCCGACATGCGGATGTCGAACCAGTCGTGCTTGGACGGCAGATCGGCCAGGTATTCCTGATCGATCACAGTACCTTTCACCAGACGCTTCGGACCGCCGTTGGCCACTTTGCCGACGATCAGACGCTCGATACGGCTGAAGGCGTCGTTGTCGAAAATACGCAGCTGGTCGTTCAGGTCCAGGCGATAGCGCTTCAGTTCCGAATCGATGATGGACTGGGCGCGCTTGTCGCGCTCGATGCCTTCGCGGGTGAACACCTGCACGTCGATCACGGTGCCCACGGTACCGGTCGGCACGCGCAGCGAGGTGTCCTTCACGTCGGAGGCCTTCTCGCCGAAGATCGCGCGCAGCAGCTTCTCTTCCGGCGTCAGCTGGGTTTCGCCCTTAGGCGTTACCTTGCCGACCAGCACATCGCCGGCTTCGACTTCGGCGCCGATGTAGACGATGCCGGATTCATCCAGACGGCCGGCCATGCGCTCGGACAGGTTCGGGATGTCGCGGGTGATTTCTTCCGGCCCCAGCTTGGTGTCGCGGGCAACCACGGACAGTTCTTCGATATGGATCGAGGTGTAGCGGTCTTCGGCGACCAGCTTCTCCGAGATCAGGATCGAATCCTCGTAGTTGTAGCCGTTCCACGGCATGAAGGCGATGGTCATGTTCTGACCCAGCGCCAGCTCGCCCAGGTCGGTGGAGGCGCCGTCGGCCACCACGTCGCCGCGCGCGATGTGGTCGCCCACTTTCACGATCGGACGCTGGTTGATGTTGGTGTTCTGGTTGGAACGGGTGAACTTGGTCAGGTTGTAGATATCCACACCCACTTCACCCGCGGTCGCTTCCTCATCATTGACGCGGACCACCACGCGGCCGGCGTCGACATAGTCGACCACGCCGCCACGGCGCGCCACCACGGTGGTGCCGGAGTCGACGGCCACGGACCGCTCGATGCCGGTGCCGACCAGGGCTTTTTCCGGACGCAGGCAAGGCACGGCCTGGCGTTGCATGTTGGCGCCCATCAATGCGCGGTTGGCGTCATCGTGCTCCAGGAACGGAATCAGCGAAGCGGCAACGGACACCACCTGGCCGGTGGCCACGTCCATGTACTGCACGCGGTCCGGGGTCGCCAGAATGGTTTCGCCTTTTTCACGGCAGGTCACCAGTTCGTCGATCAGGGTGCCTTCTTCGCTCAGCTCGGCGTTGGCCTGAGCAATCACGTAGCGGCCTTCTTCGATCGCGGACAGGTAATCGATCTCGTCGGTAACCTTGCTGTCCACCACCTTGCGGTACGGCGTTTCCAGGAAGCCGAACTCGTTGGTGCGCGCGTAGACGGACAGCGAGTTGATCAGACCGATGTTCGGACCTTCAGGCGTTTCGATCGGGCACACGCGGCCGTAGTGGGTCGGGTGCACGTCGCGCACTTCGAAGCCGGCGCGTTCACGGGTCAAACCACCCGGGCCCAGGGCCGAAACGCGACGCTTGTGAGTGATCTCGGACAGCGGGTTGGTCTGATCCATGAACTGGGACAGCTGCGAGGAACCAAAGAATTCCTTGATCGCGGCGGATACCGGCTTGGCATTGATCAGGTCATGCGGCATCAGGTTGTCGGACTCGGCCTGGTTCAGGCGTTCCTTGACCGCGCGCTCAACACGCACCAGACCGGCGCGGAACTGGTTCTCGGCCAATTCACCCACCGAACGCACGCGACGGTTGCCCAGGTGATCGATATCGTCCACTTCGCCGCGACCATTGCGCAGCTCGGTCAGGATCGCGATCACGGACACGATGTCTTCAGTCGACAGCGTGCCTTCCATTACATCGCGACGCTCGGCGAATTTTTCGCCGATCAGGACCTTGAACCACTCAGGGGTCTTGTCGTCGAATTTGTACTGGTAAGTGCGCGAGCTGAACTTCATGCGACCCACGCGCGACAGATCGTAGGTTTCTTCGCTGAAGAACAGGCGCTGGAACAGTGCTTCCACCGCGTCTTCGGTCGGCGGTTCGCCCGGACGCATCATGCGGTAGATCGCCACGCGGGCCTGCAGCTGGTCCTGGATGTCGTCGGCACGCAGGGTTTGCGAAATATACGAACCCTGGTCCAGATCATTGGTGAACAGCACTTCCACCTGGCTGATGTCGGCCAGCGCCAGCTTGGCCAGCACTTCTTCGGTGATCTCGTCGTTGGCGCGCGCAATCAGCTCGCCGGTATCGGTATTGGCGACATTGTGCGCCAGCACCTTGCCCAGCAACGCGTCGGCCGGCACTTCGATGCGATCCAGCTCAGCGGTCTGGATGTCGCGGATGTGCTTGGCGGTGATGCGCTTGTCCTTGGCCACGATCAGCTTGCCGTCGGCGGCAACGATGTCGAACTTGGCCACTTCACCCTTCAGACGATCCGGCACCACGCGCATGAACACGCCGCCCTTGGTCAGATAGAAGGTGTCGAAGCTGTAGAACTCGGACAGTATTTCTTCGTTGGTGTAGCCCAGCGCCTTCAGCAGGATGGTCACCGGCATCTTGCGGCGACGGTCGATACGGAAGTACAGCAGGTCTTTCGGGTCAAACTCGAAGTCCAGCCAAGAGCCGCGGTAAGGAATCACGCGGGCGGAGAACAACAGCTTGCCGGAGGAATGAGTCTTGCCGCGGTCGTGCTCGAAGAACACGCCCGGGGAACGGTGCAACTGAGAAACGATGACGCGCTCGGTGCCGTTGATGATGAACGAGCCATTGGTCGTCATCAGCGGGATTTCGCCCATGTACACTTCGTTCTCGCGCACTTCCTTCACCACCGGCTTGGAAGACTCTTTGTCGAAGATAGTCAGGCGAATGCGCGCGCGCAGCGGAGCGGCGTAAGTGATGCCGCGCAGCTGGCACTCCTGCACATCGAACGGCGGCTCGCCCAAAATGTAATGAGCAAAGTCCAGACGCGCATAGCCATTGTGGCTGATGATCGGGTAGATCGATTTGAACGCAGCCTGGAGGCCCACATCCCTACGCTGGTCAAGCGGCACACCCAACTGGAGAAATTCGGTGTAGGAATCAATCTGGGTCGCCAACAGGAATGGGACATCGAGAACACTGGCACGTTTCGCAAAACTTTTACGAATACGCTTCTTCTCAGTAAACGAATAACTCATAGAGTCTCCATCGAGGTGGGGTGGCGCAAGCAAGAAACCAAAAGTCAGCAGCCACGCTCAATAATTGCTGGCTTTTACCTTCTTCGTTTCGGCCAACTACAAGCGCAATAAGGCTGGCGGATTACTCCGCCAGCCTCACCCTCTTTTTTCAAAGAAGATTATTTGATTTCAGCCTTAGCACCGGCTTCGGTCAGCTGTTTCAGGATGTCGTCGGCTTCAGCCTTCGCCACGCCTTCTTTCAGGGCTTTCGGAGCGCCGTCAACCAAGTCTTTGGCTTCTTTCAGGCCCAGACCGGTGATTGCGCGAACAACCTTGATCACGCCAACTTTGTTGTCGCCAGCGCCAGTCAGGATAACGTCAAACTCGGTTTTTTCTTCAGCGGCAGCAGCGCCGGCGCCAGCCGGGCCAGCAACAGCAACAGCAGCGGCGGAAACGCCGAACTTCTCTTCGAACGCCTTAACCAGGTCGTTCAGTTCCATCACGGTCAGACCAGCAACGGCCTCGAGGATGTCTTCTTTGGTGATTGCCATGTGAAAATCTCCTGAATTCTATAAGAATCAAATAAGTTAAGCGGCTTCGGCTTGCTTCTTGTCGGACAGGGCGGCCAGCGCGCGGGCGAAGCCAGCGACCGGAGCCTGCATAACGTAGAGAAGCTTGGACAGCAGTTCTTCGCGGCTCGGGATGGACGCGAGCTCAGCAACCTGAGCGGCGTTCAGCACCTGGCCATCGTAGGAACCTGCCTTGACGATGATTTTGTCGTCAGCCTTGGCATATTGATGCAGCACCTTGGCAGCAGCTACCGGGTCGGCGGAAACAGCGTAAACCAGCGGGCCGACCATTTGGTCAGCCAGACCGGCAAACGGAGTGCCTTCCACAGCACGGCGCACCAGCGTGTTCTTCAGAACGCGCAGGTAAACGCCATTCTCACGCGCCTGAGCGCGGAGTTTGGTCATGCTGCTTACCTCGATGCCCCGATATTCAGCGATAACGAGGGTCTGAGCGCCTGCCAGCGTGGCAGATACTTCAGCTACGACCGCCTTTTTATCTTCGATATTGAGACTCAAGGTCTACCTCCTAGACTGAAATGAAGCGAAAGGATTTTCGCTTCGCTTTGCAGCGGCGACCTACATCAGGAGACATCATAAAGAACTGGTGCTCATGGGCGGAATTGAACCGCCGACCTCTCCCTTACCAAGGGAGTGCTCTACCCCTGAGCTACATGAGCTTGAACTTTGTTCAGAAGCCTGTTTCGGGTACACCATCTGCGTAGGTTGCGGACTTCCATACCGGCGAATCTGCGATTAAGCCTTGCGGCGCCTACGGTCTTTGACAACCTGGCAAGCGAACTTGCCAGCCCAAAGCCTTGGCAGGGCGGCGAACCGCCCCGCCAAACTCAAACAACGATTAAGCGTTGATCGAGTTGGTATCTACACGAGCGCCGACACCCATGGTGCTGGATACGGCGATCTTTTTCAGATACACGCCCTTGGAAGCTGCCGGCTTGGCTTTCACCAGGGCATCAACCAGAGCGGAGAAGTTTTCACGCAGGGCTTCGGCTTCGAAGGAAGCGCGGCCGATGGTGGCGTGAACGATACCAGCCTTGTCGGTACGGTATTGAACCTGACCAGCCTTGGCGTTCTTAACGGCCTCGGCAACGTTCGGGGTCACGGTGCCAACCTTCGGGTTCGGCATCAGGCCGCGCGGACCCAGGATCTGACCCAGCTGACCCACAACGCGCATCGCGTCCGGGGAAGCGATCACGATGTCGAAGTCCAGGTTGCCGGCCTTAACCTGCTCGGCCAGATCGTCGAAACCAACGACTTCGGCGCCAGCGGCTTTAGCGGCTTCAGCGTTCGCGCCTTGGGCGAACACGGCAACGCGTACCGACTTACCAGTACCACGCGGCAGAACCACGGAACCACGAACCACTTGGTCGGATTTACGCGGATCCACGCCCAGGTTCACGGCGATGTCGATAGACTCGTCGAACTTGGCGGTGGCGGCGGCTTTCACGAGGGAGATCGCTTCGTCGATTGCATACAGCTTGTTGCGATCAACGCCAGCTTTCAGAGCTTGCAAGCGCTTGGAAACCTTAGCCATTACACGCCCTCCACTTCCAGACCCATCGAACGGGCGGAGCCGGCGATGGTGCGAACAGCGGCGTCCAGATCGGCAGCGGTCAAATCCGGCTGCTTGGTCTTGGCGATTTCTTCCAGCTGAGCGCGAGTCACTTTACCCACCTTGTCGGTATTGGCTTTAGCCGAACCGGACTTGATGCCAGCAGCCTTCTTCAGAAGGATGGTGGCCGGCGGGGTCTTCATGATGAAGGTGAAGGACTTGTCCGCGAATGCGGTAATCACCACCGGAATCGGCAGACCCGGCTCAACGCCTTGGGTCGCGGCGTTGAACGCCTTGCAGAATTCCATGATGTTCAAACCACGCTGACCCAGAGCCGGACCGATCGGCGGCGACGGGTTGGCTTTGCCAGCGGGCACTTGCAGCTTGATATAGCCGACAATTTTCTTTGCCACGATTAAACTCCTAGTTTGGGTATAGCGCGAGCATCAACTCGCTTCCCGACGAAAGCGCAACAGTATACACGCTTGAAAAAATCTTGCCAAGAGGTCTGGCTTACAGTTTTTCGACCTGACTGAACTCCAGCTCAACCGGGGTGTCGCGACCGAAGATCTGCACCGACACGCGCAACTTGTTGCGCTCGTAGTTCACTTCGTCCACAGAACCATTGAAGTCGTTGAACGGGCCATCGATGACGCGAACTTTCTCGCCCACCTCGAACAGAACCTTGGGCTTCGGCTTCTCAACGCCCTCTTGCATCTGCTGCATGATGGCCTCGACTTCCTTCTTGGAAATCGGAGCCGGGCGGTTGGCGGTACCACCAACGAAGCCGGTCACCTTGGGAGTGCTCTTCACCAAGTGCCAGGTGTCGTCGGTCATTTCCATTTCCACCAGCACATAGCCCGGGAAAAACTTGCGCTCGGTAATCGAGCGGCGACCGTTCTTGACGTCCACCACCTCTTCCACCGGCACCAGAATCTGACCAAATTGATCGGCGACATGAGAACGCTCGATGCGCTCGCGCAACGCCTTTTGCACGCTCTTTTCAAAACCCGAATAGGCGTGAACCACATACCAGCGCATTGCCATTATTTACCTCGACCGAGAATCACATCGTAAAACAACCAAGACAGACTGGAGTCCACCAGCCACATGAACAAGGCCAGCACCAGCACGAACACGAACACCATGCCAGTCATCTGCATGGCCTCCTTGCGCGTCGGCCACACTACCTTGCGGGCCTCGACCAAGGATTCGTTGGCATAGCTGACAAAGCTCTTGCCAGGCTGCGACAGCCAGATCACGCCCACCGCCAGCGCGACGCCAGCCACAAAGGACAGTGCGCGCAGCACACCTTGATCTGCCGGAATCATGTAAAAGCCGACGATGCCGGCCGCCACAAGCAGACCAGCCAGCGCC
The DNA here is from genome assembly GCF_021129195.1 of Chromobacterium aquaticum. Taxonomy (GTDB): domain Bacteria; phylum Pseudomonadota; class Gammaproteobacteria; order Burkholderiales; family Chromobacteriaceae; genus Chromobacterium; species Chromobacterium aquaticum. The sequence goes on from NZ_JAJOHW010000151.1 coordinate 15,610, forward strand.
AGTTTGATTTTATCTTGCATTTCCATGTCGATATCTTCTCGTGCGCGTATGCGACAAAAGACCAACCGGCGCACAGGCGCCGGCTGGTCTTAATTGGCAGGCCAGGAGGGTCTCGAACCCCCAACCCTCGGTTTTGGAGACCGATACTCTACCAATTGAGCTACTGGCCTTTAAACCTTATTAAGCAATAATCTTGGCTACTACGCCGGCGCCGACGGTACGGCCGCCTTCGCGGATGGCGAAGCGCAGACCTTCTTCCATGGCGATCGGTGCGATCAGCTCAACGGTGATTTCCACGTTATCGCCCGGCATTACCATTTCCACGCCTTCCGACAGGGTAACGGCGCCCGTTACGTCGGTGGTACGGAAGTAGAACTGCGGACGGTAGTTCGCGAAGAACGGGGTGTGACGGCCACCTTCGTCTTTGCTCAGTACGTATACCGAAGCGCCGAACTTGGTGTGCGGGGTGATGGAACCCGGCTTGGCCAGAACCTGACCACGCTCAACGTCTTCACGCTTGGTGCCGCGC
>NZ_JAJOHW010000152.1 GCF_021129195.1 Chromobacterium aquaticum
CGGCCTATGCGCGCGGCGCCGCCGGCAAGGCCGAGCCGGTGCTGCAACTGGCGCTGCTGCGCGGGCGCTTGCTGCGCGCCGCCATGCTGGTTTATCTGTTTGTGCCCGGCGTGTTCATGGGCGTCAGCCTGGCGGCGATGCTGTATCTGCAGGATGTGCTCCGCCTCGGCGCGGCGCGGACCGGCGCCTTGATGCTGCCCTGGGCGCTGGCTTCCGCGCTGGCCATAGGCCTGACTCGGCGCGGCTTCAATCGCCACGGCCCCAAAGCCCTGTTCTTGCTGGGCATGGCGGCGCAGAGCGCCGGCATCCTGCTGCTGGCCTTGGGTGTTAGCCGCTATGATGCGCTGATGGCCGTTTATGGCTTGATGGGCTTTGGCGGCAGCCTGTGCAGCAGCACCGCGCAAAGCGCGGCCTTCCTGGACGTGGCCGAGACCGAGCTGCGGCAGGCCAGCGCGTTGTGGAATATCAACCGCCAATTCAGTTTTGGCCTGGGCGTGGCCGCGCTCAGCATGCTGCTCAACATCCTGGGCGGCGGCGGGTCCGCGGCTGGAGCCCAAGCCTACCAAGCCTGTTTCTTCATCGCCGCCGGCCTGACCCTGGTGCCGGCCTTATCGGTGCTGCGCATCCACACCCCAACGGTGCTGGCCCTGCTGCGGCCCAGCCCCTCAGAGAGAAACTCATGACTGACAACAAGCCTTATTTCGACGAAGTGATATCCGCGCATATCGCCATCCAGCAATGGTTTTCCGGCCCGGCGGACGCCGCCGTGCTGGAAGAGCTGATGGCGCGCTTCTCGCCGCGCTTCACCATGGTGGTGCCCAGCGGCGCGCAGCTGGACCTGGACGCCGTGCGGCGGCTGTTCGCCAAGGCCGGCGGCGGCAAGCCGGGTTTGGAGATTGTGGTGGATCAGCTGACGCTGCTGGACCAGCACGCCGGCGGCGCGACGGTGGCGTATCGTGAAGCGCAATACCTGGGCGGCCAACCGAGCAATCTGCGGCTGGCCACCGTGGTGTTTGAGCGCGACGCGGCCGGCATGCTGCGCTGGCGGCATTTGCAGGAGACTTTTTGCTCCGCTTGAGCGGAATGTGGCCGAGCAGGGCGCGTCAGCAGGCGCGCGCCTGGCTGTGCTCCGGCCGCCAGATCACGCAAGACACCGGCTGGCCGCGGCGGTGGATGTCGCCGCTCAGCCGCAGGCTGCCATCGCTTTGCCATTTGGCTTTGACGGAGCTTTGCAGCCCGGAAAAGCGGTAATCGCCCAGCGTGAACTCAATGCCGTACACCGAGCCCTCCCAGCCGAGCAGGCTCAGCCGCGGGCTGTAGCTGGCGGTCATATTGTCCACTGGCAGGCCGAAGGCCTCGCCCGCCTGATCCGCTTGCCAGAACAAGGACCAATTGCCCTGGCCATCCCGGCTCAGCACACTGCCGGGCGGCCAGCGCAGCGCGCCTAGTTCGCGCATCCTGCCCAGCCAGCAGCCTTGCAGCCGTGGCCCCTGCGGGGTCGGCTCCAGCGTGGTCGGCATCACCTCGGCGGAAGCGCAGGGCCAGCCTTCTATCTCCTGAGCGCCGTTCAGGCCGGCTTCCAGCACCCGCGAGCCAGGTTCCTGCTTCAGGCTGACGATGCTCAGCGGCCCCAGCGCCAGCGGCGCGCTGCTTTCCGCCTTGACCGGCTGGCGGCTTCCATTGTCTTGCTCGTAAACGATATGGCTGCCCGCGGGGAAGGACACCCCGGCCAACGTCACCGGACTATCGGCGGTTTCTCCGCCGACGGGGTTGAGGCGCTCGATGAAGAAGCCGGCCGCCAGCTGCAAGCCCAGCCACAGCAAAGGCGCCAGCAAGAACAATAAGCTCAGCCCGAAGCGGGCGCGGGGCCTGCGCCGGCGCAGCGCGTAAAACAGCAGGCCGCTCAGCAGCAGCCACACCGCCGCGCCTACCAGCAGCAGATTGATGAGGAACAAGCCCAGCCCGGCCATATCGGCCAGGCAGGTCTGCGGCAGCAGCAACAGGATGGACAGCAGCGACAGCGCGCGCGGATAGGTCATGGCCGGCGGTGAGAGAGGGAAACCGGCATTCTGCACCAAAGCCGCCGGCGCGAGTAGCCGACGCGAAAAAGCCGCCTGACGGCGGCCGGCATCCTTGCGGAGGCGGTTACAAGCGGAAGCGCGCGGTTACGCCCTGCAGATTCTGCGCCAGCGCGTTGAGCTGGCTGGAGGTGGTGGCAAGCTCTTCCACCGTGGCGCTGTTTTCCTCCGCCATCTGCGACACCCGCTCCATGCTCTGCGCCAGGTTCAGGCTGGCGGTGCGCTGCTCGCTCAACGCGCTGGTGATATTGCCGATGGACTGCACGATGGAGTGGGTGCTGCCTTCGATCTCCTGCATGGAATCCGTGGCCTGGCCGGCGCCGTCGGACACCGTGCCCACGCTGGTCAGGCTCTGCTCCATGCTGCCCACCACCCGGTTAGCGCTGCCCTGGATCGAACCTATCATCTGGGTGATTTCCTGGGCGGAACTGGTGGTGCGCTCCGCCAGCTTGCNNCATGGTTGATGCTCACCGTCAGCTCTTCGATGGTGGCGGCGGCCTCGGAAGTGGCCTCGGACTGGCGCTGCGCGCCATGGGCCACCTGCTCGGACATGCTGGCCAGCTCATGGGCGGAGTCCGACACCTCGTTGGCGTTTTTCTGGATATTGGCCACCACCTCGCGCAGGCCCTGGCGCATTTCCTGAATATCCTTGGCCATGGCGATGGCCTCGTCGCGCGCCTCCGGAATCGGCTCATCATGGCCGGACAAATCGCCCTGCTTGATATTACGCACCAACTGCGCGGATTTTTTCAGCGGCACCGTCACCAGATTGGCGATGAACATCGCCACCGCCACCGCCACAAGCAGGGCGATCACCGCCACGGTGATCAACACCGTCACCGCTTCGCTCTGAGCGGTCTTGCTGTCCGCAATCGATTTTTGCATCAAGTCTTCCTGGAAATCCGACATCTCCTTCAGCGACTTGATGAAATTATTATTGGCCGGTGCGAAAGTCTTCATCAGAAAGGTTTTGGCTTCCTCGTTCTTGTTGGCGCGCGCCAAGGCGTACAAGGGTTCAAACTGAGCGCCCAGATTGGAGCTGGCCGTCTTGAGCTTTTCAAACAGCTCCTTCCCCTTGGGCGTGGACAACAGCTTTTCCATCTGGTCCATATTGACGGCGTTGGCGGCGCGCAGATCCTCCACCTTCTTGATATTGGTCTCGGTTTCCTCCGGCGTCTGCACGATGATGGCATTGCGGATATAGCGGCCGATGTCCAGCGTGGTGACGCTGATCTTGTTGGCCAACACGATCTTGGGATAGCGGTCCTCGGTCACATCGCGGATCTTGGCGTCTATGGTGTTCAACTTCATCATCGCCACCGCCACGATGATGGCGATCAACAGAATCAGCAGGCCAAAGCCGGCCAAGAGTTTTTGCTTGACGGTCAACTGGTGCAGCATGGAGCGCTCCCCCGAACGGATTGTGTCTATTGTGCAGCGGCGCGCCTGCCAGAGCGGCGGCCTCTTGCTGAAACATAGTTGCCGGATTGGGCGAGATCAAACCATGCTTAATCAAGCACTTCAATTTTTTGCTACTGGAAGAACGGGAACCCTTGAAGAGGGCGAGAGGACGGCGGCAATATGCCAATAGGATGGCGTTGGCGGAGGTTTCAGGACCACCCCCGCCGTTGGGAAATTAGCGGGTTTTTATCAAGTAAATCGGCTGAACAATGAGGCTGATGAAAGTCAAATGCGCAATGAAATAGAACATCATCGCATGGCAAGATGCCAGGAGTGAATAAAGTATCGAGTTGGTGGCTGCTGCGCGAATGATATGTCTGCCGGACTCAAGATTGGAGCCGTCAAAATAGGTAATGTACACCATGAAGGCGAGCATTCCGCTGATGAGTGTCAGAGAAAGCGAAAATCGTTTCCAATTGGGGGTGTTTGGGTTTTTTATATAAAATTGAAAGTCTTTTTTAAATACATAAATAAAGCCAAGAAAATAGAATGGGGTGCTTAGCCGGATATAGGAAAAAATGACCGCGGCGGTATTGGCGAGCGTTCTGGATTGCATGCCACCCTGGCTGACTAAGCCGATATCAAACAGCCAAGCTCGAGCCGGAGCCAAGAAAGCATCGCCCATGTGTTGGGAAATGATGCCTATAAGCACTATGGGGGCTAAGCTGAAAATAATTAAAGGGTGAAACATGGGAATGCTTTGGGTTTTGCTTTCCAAGTCTTGCATGATTGTCCTGAGGGTTGAACCGTAAGGTTAAAAGAAGGTTTCTCTACAGGAGTGAATGGAGTTTTGCTTAATCGTCATTGTGCTTGCTAGAGTGCGGTGTGGGTGATGATACGGGTGGGTGCTGAAAAAAGGAGGGCAAGCCCTCCTTTTGGTAAAAACCAATATGCAAGCCAGAGCTGAATTTCGTTTTGTCTAAGGCACGCGTGGGTTAAATTTGGCTCTGGTGTTTTTTAAATATAATCCTGAGCGCTCTCACTTGAAAACAACATTATTGATATTGTCCATCCTCTCAGGAGTGAAGTAAGTGGCGGCAGCCACGTAAGCGGCTATAAGGGCGATGGTGCCGGCACCTGAAAGGGCAAGAGCTCCTGCCGCCAGAGAGTAAGCAAATGAGAGTGCGTACGCCGCGGCGGCGCTAGCGGCCATGCTTTCAAACTCCAATAGCAACGGCTTCCAATCACCGGTATCAATGCCGCTTAGAATTTTGTCATGAATGGAATCTATTTGCAATGCCTTGCCGGCGTAGCCAAAGCCTTTGGACATTTTTTGCATTCTATCGCCAATGTCCTTGTAGTCAATGGAACGTACCGCCTTCTTGATGGCGTCGATTTCATGAGGCGCAATTTTCATTTGCGGGTAGTTTTGCATTTTGCCCAGCGTTTTCATCGCTTGATCAAATGGAATTGCGTTTGCATTTTTAATATTGCTACGCAGGATTTTTGATAGGCCGTTGAAGTGCTTTCCAAGCTCTCTGGAAGTAATGTCGCCGGCGGTGGCAATGTACTGCAATGAGGCCTTGAGTTCTTGCGCATCCGGCGATACTTGACCGATTCGAGATTGTGCGGCGTAAAAGGTGTTAAATATTTTCAGATCCCGCTCGGAGAGGTCCATCTGTTTTGAAAACGCCAGTGCGGCAAGGTCATAGCGTTTGTTCTTGCAGTGCGTTGCGATATCGGGGTTGCTCTTCAGGCCCTTTGAAGAGTTGTCCGCATTTAGCGCGTGTAGGCACATTCTTAAGTCGTGCTCAAGTTTGTTGGTGACATTGATGTCTTGAGGAGGCGGTTGTCGCGAGGCACGGTTGGGGGTTGGGTCTATGAGCTGTCTATTGATGGCTAGATCATCCCGGTAGACTTTTGAGATCAAGCCGCGGGTGATTTGATTGCCATTTATTTCGTAGTTTTTTAAAATAAGCTTGGAGAATTGATCAAAGCTGTCGTAATTGTCTTTTGCAATTCTGGGGAAGTTGGGTCCGCTCAAGGCCAATAATTTTCTTTCATCTCGACCTTGATTGAGATGCTTGGCGGCGTTGCTGAATATCACGCACCGTACTTTGCCGCACTCTGGGCAAACGCCTTGATTGTCCTGATAGTCACGGACATAGTCGGCGAAGCATGCCGGAATGGTGTAGCCATATGAAGAGGCAGGGGCGGCAGCTCCGAAATCCACTGAGTCTAAAATCAATATGGGTGGGGTGATCAAATCGTCTTGCATTATTTTCTCTTATCTAAATTGTTGCTTGGAGACTGCTGTCTTGGTTAAGACAGGATGATTTTAAATAAGGCGTTATTAATTGACGATGTGAACTGTTTCAGTTTTGTTTGGAACTGGATTTCAAAGAGTGGCGTTTATCTGTTTTGCTGGATTTGATCTGGACTTGGGTTTTTATGGGAGGAAGCTGGTTGGAATGATTTAGGTGGGTTGGTTTTTGAGAGGCACGGCTTGGAGGTAAGAGCCTGTTTCAGGTCTCGCGTGCAAGAGCAAGACAAGGCGAAGACGAGCGAAAAAGCGGAATGTACCGGTGGAACATGAGCATTTTGAGCTTGAACTCGCCATGCCCGGCTGTACGAAGCGCAGCAAACCTTGAACAGATTCTTAGGCTGCAAGGCTTGATGCTGATGTCACGTCATTTCATCGCATGATTTGACATTGTTTTTTTGTGGTCTATAAAAATGCATAAAGCATTTTTATGCGCCGAATGCACATCAGCCATGCTGCCTGAGCCGCGTGTCTGGCGGCCCTGACTTCAAGCGCCTCATCTATCAACAGGAGAAACTCCATGCGTCAAAGCATCTGCAAACCCCTCGTCCGCCTGTCCGCCGCGCTTGCTCTGCTGATGGCCGCCAGCCTGGCCCACGCCGTTGAGTGCCGCGCCATCCCCAGCGTCAAGAGCAGCGGCGTATCCGCCAGCAACAACGCGGCGGGCGGTCACCTCAACCAGCATATCTACGGCGCGACGCCGCCGGCCGGCACCAGCCAGGTGGGCAAGACCCTGTTCACCAGCGTGGAGGAATACACCGGCTTCTGGAACAACTACGTGGACCCCAAGAAATACACCGGTGTCGCGGTCCAGTGCTCCGGCAACCACGCTCGCCAGAGCGTTACCGTCTACAGCGTGCTGAAGAAAGACAAGATCGGCGGCTACAGCTGCACCGGGGCGGACGCGGCGGGCAGATGTAATGCGCAGACCCGCTCGCAGTTCTCCAGCGTGCAGCTGGATTTTGAAGTGGTGAAAGGCAACTGGATTTTGCTGACCGCCTATCCGGTGAATTGAGTAGTCTGGCTGGGCTAGTCGGCTAATCGCGCCAGCTGGCGGCGGCGATGGCGGGCAAGCCCGTCATCGCCGTTCCCCGTCCAATCGCCGGCGCCACCAGGGCCGCGCCGGCGGCCAGCGCCAGGCCGAACAGCAGCAGGGCGGTGGGCGCGCCCAGGCGGTCCACCAGCAGACCGGTGAAAATCACCGGCAGGCTGAAGCCGATATAAGCCAATAGAAAGAAGCCAGCACTGGCGCGCGGCTTCTCCGCGCCGGCCAGCGCGTTCACCGCGGACAAACCGCCCAGATAAGTGAAGCCGTAGCAAGAGCTGCTCGCGCCCAGCGCGCCCAACAACACCGCCACCAGCGAACCCTGGGTCGCGCCCCAGGCCAGCAGCGCATAGCTGAGCGGCAGCACCAGCAAGCCCAGGCGCACCGCGCGGCCTGGCGGCATCGCGCGGGCCAGCGGCTGGAACAACAGGCCGCAGCTGATCACGGTGAAAGTGGAAAACCCGGACCAACGCGCCAGCCCATGCGCGGCCAGCACCGACGGCAATACCGCGATCACCAGCCCCACCGCCGCCCAGGCCAGCAGAATGGCCAAGCCGAAGGGCAGGCTGCCGGCGGGGAAATAGGGCGGGCGCAGCATGGAGGCGTGACGAGCGCGCGGCGCCGGGTCCGGCAGCCCGGCCACCGCCAGCAGCGCCGCGCCGGCCAGCGCCAGGTGCAGCCAAAAGCTGGCCGGCGTCAGCGTGCTCTGCCACAGCAGGCACACACTGGTCAGCGCCGCGCCCAGGCCAAAGCCCAGCGAGGTGCTGGCCGTCACCCACAGCGTGGCGCGGCGCGTATCCTGCTCCGCCATCAATTCCCCCATATAAGCGGCGCCGGCGGCGGAAGCCAGCGCGGTGCCGGCGCCCAGCAGAAAGCGCGCCACGGCCAAGGCCTCCAGCCGCGGCCACAAGGCCATGACGGCGGTGGCCAGCATCGCCAGCGTCAGCGCCGCCAGGATCAAGGGCTTGCGTCCCAGCCGGTCCGGCAGGCCGCCCAGCGCCAGCAGCACCGGCAACACCCCCAGCACATAGGCGGAAAACGCGGTGGCGGTAGCCGCCGCGCCCTGGCCGGCCAGCTGCGCGTAAGCGGTGTACAGCGGCGCTTGCAGATTCACCGCGCATGTGATCAGACACAGGCCGAAGGCCAGCCGGGCAGGGTGGCGTGTGTTCATGCCGCCTCCGGGAATAAAAGAGACACGGCGGGACAAACAGTGTGGGCGAACAGTGGGACGGTCATAAGGTGAGGCCTGGCTAGGATAAAGGGTGCGGCGGGCCGCGCGACACGCCACTATCCGGCCCACCCATGACGGCAACAAGTGACAGCGGCGGCCATTTGCGCTTAACTGTTTGCTCGTTATCAGCAAACAGTGAGCCCGCCATGCGGCTAGAACTCGACCGCGCCAGCCGGCAGCCGCTGGCGCAGCAAATCGCCGATCAACTGCGCGCCTGGATACGGCGCAGCCGCGTCCGCCCCGGTGCCCGGCTGCCCTCCATCCGTCAACTGGCCAAGGAGCAGCAACTCAGCCAGTCCTGCGTGATCGACGCCTACGACCGGCTGGTGGCGCTGGGCCTGCTGGAATCGCGCCACGGCGCCGGCTTCTTCGTGGCCGCGCCGCCGGGCCACGAGGAAAGCGAATGGCGGGAAACCATGGAACCGGCCTGGGGCCAGTTCAGCGACAGCGGCGAGCAGTTGAAACTGGGCTGCGGCTGGGTGCCGGACAGCTGGCGGGACCAGGAAGAACTGGGCTACGCCATCCGCCACATCACCCGCTGTCAGCCGGCGGACCTGTTCGACTACAGCACTCCGCTGGGCCTGCCGGCCTTGCGCCGGCAACTGCAACAGCGGCTGCGCCAGATCGACATCCATGTGGAGCAGGAGCAAATCCTCACCACCAACGGCGGCAGCCACGCGCTGGACCTGCTGGCGCGCGCGCTGCTCAAGCCCGGCGACACCGTGCTGGTGGAAAGCCCCGGCTACTACAATCTGTTCAACCTGCTGAAATTCCACGGCATAGACATGCTGGCGGTGCCGCGCGCCGGCAACGGGCCAGACCTGACTGCGCTGGAAGCCATCCTGGCCCGGCAGCGGCCCAAATGCCTGTTCATCAACAGCCTGTTCCACAACCCCACCGGCACCTGTCTGACGCCGGCGGTGGCGCACCGCCTGCTGCAACTGGCCGAGGCCCACGATTTCCTGATTGTGGAAGACGACATCTACGCGGATTTCCAGAACCACCCCGGCGTGCGGCTGGCGGCGCTGGATTCGCTGCGGCGGGTGATCTATGTGTCCAGCTTCTCCAAAACCCTCAGTTGCTCGCTGCGCGTCGGCTATGTGCTGGCCCAGCCGGAGCTGGTCCGCCAACTGGCCAATATCAAGATGTACACCGGCATCGGCACCCAGCGCTTTGCGGAATGCGTGGTGGCCCAGCTCTTGTCCAGCGGCGCTTACCGCAAGCTGACGCAAAGGCTGCGGCTGCGGCTGAACCGGCAAATGGCCGCCACGCTGCAAACGCTGGAAGCCAACGGCTGGCAAGTGTTCGCCGAGCCGCAGGGCGGCATGTTCGTCTGGGCGCGCACCGGCCGCCACAGCTTCGAGGACATGCAGGCAGAAGCCGCCAAGCGCGGAATCCTGCTGTCGCCGGGCAGCGGCTTCATGCCCGGCGGCGAGGACAATGACTGGCTGCGGATCAATGTCGCTTATGCCGGCGATGCACGGGCGCTGGGGTTTTTTGAGGGGCTGGGAAGTTTATAGCCTGAATGATGATTTGGAGGGAGGGTTCTGCTTCTCGGCCTTAGCAGTCTTTCATCGATCCAAATGGCAATGACTGCTTTATACAAAATTCCGGACTCATTCCGAGCTCTTAATAGGTGTCTTGGGCATCCCCAGCGAGACTGACCTGGGGCATGCAAGGGTCAGTCGCGCCTTCAACGCCTGACATCGTGGCGAAATATGCCGATGGTGTTGTTCGCCAAAGCCAGAGTTATAATGCTGACAAATGGCGCTATAGAAAAATCTTGGGGAGAGAGATGGGCAATGCTTGCATCGTGTGCTGCCTGGCTGCGGGCTCGGGCGAGCGTGTCTTTATCGGCGGCGCTCGGTGGGCGGAGAATCAACAAGAAAATCTACTGCGCCAAGCATGATAGCGGTTATTCCAGCTTGGTCACGGAATTGGCCAGCCAAGCGGGTCTCTTCAATGCCATGTTGGGCGTAGTCCACGACCACTCCAAGGATGTCAAAGAAAATACCGCGTATCATGCTGAGTTACACACACAGACAAACCAAATCTACGCCTACACAGGTGTATTTTTTTCACGTTAGGGCGTATGACTAGATACCGCTCACAGCGCATAGCTTATCTCATTGCCTTGGCAACGTTTCTCGTTGCCGTAGGTCTCGCTGTATGGTTCAGGTCGGCAAATCCTTACGGGGTTTGGCTCTACACGCCGAAAAATTGGTGTAGTTGGCATCCCACAAACTCTTTTACTCTGGCTTATGGCGTGATGACATCGCTAGCCACTGTCATTCTTGGGTTGCTCACATTCGTTTTCTGGGCCGCATCGCGCCTTTCAAGGTCGCCAGCCGCAGCAGCAGCCTTACGAGCGAAAGCCTCTGTCGCAGTTTGGTCCGTGTTATTTGCCGCAGTTCTTAGCATGGTTACACCTATTACCGAGGCCTGGCTCCCAAATGCCCAGGACCCAAGGTGTGCGGCCCATGTGCCTTAACAGTACGGTCAAGGCCGCTATGGCCTCCGTTTGATGCGCCACAATCGGCGAGCGCCTTACTGGCCTGTCCCGCTCGTCTGTGTGTCTACGAGGCGTCATAAGAGCCTGTTCCTGATTTTTTTTGGTTAATTCATTGCCCAGTGGATTGAATCCGCTGCGCGGATGNNACGGCAGGCTTGAAGGGACCTAGGGCGCATCGGATACGCGGTTTCCTGTGTAGCTATGCAAGGTTTCAAAGCACTAAAACTCTCAGATCGATCAAGGAGACTATCGATGCCGACTGAAAAAGAACTGACCGCTTGGGACGCCCAGCGCGATCTGGGAGCGGAACTGCTGGAGTCCGTGCGCCAGATGAAGGCGGACCAGGCTGCCCGGCGCACTCAGGTTATGCCCACGCTGGCCGCACAAGCACGTTCGCAGATAGGCATGTCCCAGACGGAGTTTGCGGAGTTGCTGGATGTCAGTAAGCGCACGCTGCAGGAGTGGGAACAAGGCCGGCGCATGCCCACCGGTGCGGCGCAGACCTTGCTGCGGGTGGCGGTGCAGCATCCGGAAGTGCTGCGNNGAGAGGCTGTTCTGTTTATGGTGTTGTGGCCGGCGCGAGCGAGGAGGGGGCATGGTCCCGAGTATGGCATCGAGGACTTGGCTCTATTTCCTGGGAGCGCTTTGGCCAGGGCAGCTACCGTCTTCGGAGGCCATCATGACACCATTTGCCGTTGAGCAAAACGTACCACCTAGCGTCAAACCATTGGCAAATCCGCTTGGGTGCCAGTAGGTGCTTACAACTTCCAATGGGCTTGAGCGTGGGAAAGGTTTGGGGGCTTGCTTCACCTTGTACTTCCCTGGAACCGTTTCGCCATAAATCAAACATTCAGCTGACTTGACCTTGTACAGCTCCGCTTCGTTTCGTGAGGAGGCATCCACTTGCCAAATCGCTTGCGCGCCATCCGCCGTTGTCGTGTAAACCGTGATGGAAGTCAAAACCACTCCCTTGGCAGGGATGGCAATGGACTTGTTTGCCGATCGGTAGCTGTCCACCGAGAAGCAGGTTTTTCCCGAGCCGGCATTCCTGGCAGTGATAACGCCCTGGTAAAGCGAAGAAGCCGTGGCAGTAAGGGTAAGGGTACAAAGAGCCATGCCGCTAAGGAGCGAGCAGAAGGAGTTGGCACGCATGTTTGGGACCTTTAAAGAAAATCGCCAAAATCTTTGTTGTATGACAGTTTGAAGCCTGTGTTGCTCTGCGTATGGCCTCAAGTAGTCAAACCTGTAAATTGCTGTAAGTGGGCAGGGTGTGCTGCCTAGCCTGTCTGTATCATGATGGCATCATCGCGTGTGGTTGGACAGAATACTACTTCTCTAGTGAAGCGACGGATGCCAAAAAATGATCCGGCAAATTCTTCTTGTTTCTCTTGTTAGCATTTTTTCCGGCTGCTCTGATCCGGTGGTGGTGGCCAGCGCAAGCCGTGACACCCACGCTTATGCTGCGGTATACGATGAAAGCGACAAACCGGCCTTCACGACTCAAGCCGGTACATCCTGCCGAGTTGGCAAGACCTCATTCGGCAAAGTTGATGCGTATACGGAGGTGGTGTGTGGAAATAAAAAGGGGTGGGTGTTGGAGGCTGAGAACTTGAAGCCCTCGACGTTAGTTGGCGGCTAGGTCGACAATGTCTTCTTGTTTCGCTTTGAGAAAGCACTTCGAATAGGGGGCGCTGCTACCTTCTTAGCCTAAGCGGGCAATTATGCTGCTGACCGCGATCGGCCAGTTCCTGTCGTTCATGGGCGCAGCAAAGAGGAAAGATGAATGACCGCCGTAATTCAGCTTGCAGACATTTAAGTTTGACGAGAGGGGCCGCCGTAGCGGAGAAGGGAGCCCACAAGTGTAGTTTATGGATGGCCTCTGTCGGCGGAATAGTTAGGTGTTTGATCTATCACTCTTCTACCCATATCTCAATAACAATATCGGAGTGCGTTCCGCGAGAGGTAGATGGGCTCTTCAAAGGGTCTCGGACGAGTACAATCTTTACGCGCTTTCCAACGATATACTTTTTGACACCTTTCTTTGTGTCAGCCGCGGTGTCGTACGTGTAGTGATCACCATTATCTAGGTGCGCATTAAATACTGGTGATTCGTTATGCATCCCCACGCGGCCTAGCAAGGTTATGACTCCCTCTAGTTCTGTTTTCTGAAGTCTGCCGGCCTCAATGCTTTGCCACCATTCATCAGATCCAAAAAGGCCAAAGGTTCCTTTAAGGCCAAACGGGCGTGAAAGATCGAGAGTGAGTGCTTGAGCAGTCGCAACCTGTCCGGAGTCTGAGGCAAGTTCATTCTTTAGTGAGTAGACGAGTGGCATGTGCCTGATAATACTTAGTGTAGAGCTAATTGGCTCTGTGAGTCTTTATCGCACAGAGTCCTGCGACCGAAGGGGGGGATTGAACGTCGGGTTATGTATTGGTTTTTTTTTGAAGACGATAACCTGATGTGCTTCAAGATTGTCACTTTCACCCAGGAGATGTTTCCTGACTTTATGAATGATTGACCGTAGGTCATCCGAGCCTAGTTCGTGGGCTAGGGTGTCTGACAGGTCACGAGCTAACTGCGGGGGTAGCCAAAGAAAGGCTTGGAACGACAGTTGATTTAGGCGGTGGTAGTCAAGTTCTTTAGTGTCTTTTATCCACTCTGCCATTAGATCAGCTACCAACTCAGCCCTGCGGCGTACTTCAAGATCATTTTCAAACCTTGATAACTTTTTGTCATATTCGTGCTGGATTGAAAACTCGATACGTTTCTCGATCCAAGTTTTTGTAAGGAGCGCTAGAATACCAATTAAAGTTGTGGTTGTAATTGCACCTGAGATAAATGAGACGAAGTCCATGGTGATCCTAAAATATATAACAGTATTTATACGGGTATGCAGGCCCGTATGTCAATTGATATTGCTGACACCGATTGTTGAACACAAACGTCATGCCTTTCAAGTTTTTTTGTTATAAGCCTGCCCGTATAGTACTCCCCCCGCCAAAAAAAATCTATCTGCACTCATAGCCTTATTCACTTTTTCTCTGTTACCCTACGATTTTTACCCATTAAAGAGCGACATTCAAGGGGTAAAGCCATTGCTAATCACTTCAGGTTACTCGATTAGGCTTCGATTGTCTGATGATGCTGGCAGTATGGCCAAAATGTTGTAGCCGCCTACTGCTAGTGGATCAGATAGTTTATTTTGTTTCACAGCAAACGCTATCCTATTGAGATTAGGCTCACTGAAATTGAAAGGCTACTCAGCTATCTCTCTGTCCTGCACCAAGTTTCCGCCTCGGCCCGATGTCAATTCGGAATGTTATAATTTTTCTTTAGGAAAATGTAGGCTTACGCTGATTGGCTGTTATGAGTTGATGGGGGATTTAAATGTGATTTTCACTTTTTCTCACTTGTAATCTTTCTATTGAAGCGCTTAAGTAAGTGTTTGTCGTTAGCCCATGAGTGAGCACGACGAATCTCTACATTGTCAAAACTTTTGGCTCTGACAAATCCATTGCCGTAAATGCCAAAGCTTTTGCCAATCTGTTGCTCTTCAATCTCGCGTAGTAGGATTCTAACTTTCTCTAAATGCTCTAGATACTTAGTTGATACTTCTACCATGTCTCGGGTGTTGATTGGGGAAATTATATATCGATGAACAACCCGATTTCTGAGATTGTATAATTGGCTAAGCTCATTATGTAGGGTTTGATTTATTATGCCCAATTCTAACGCGTGATTGAAAACTGATCGCTCCAGAATTCCTTTTTCATTTTCGTCTTGAAAGAGATATTTTATCTCAATATCGTTGCTGCAGGATTGTAATTGCTTTTTGATGACAATGCCTAGTCTAAGGAATGCGTCAATTTGATTGGCGCAAACTATAATCAATTCAATGTATGAGTTTGAATTAATTGCAGAGTAAAGTAAGTCATAGGAGGCCACTAATGAAGCAAGGAAACGATCGTACTTATCAAGGTTTGCAGCAATGATTCTTTCTTGCAATGGAACAATAACTATTGAATCGAGGACCGAATGGGTAATTTTCAATTGATCCAAAATTCTACTGTCGTTACGTAAATTTATATTGTATATATACTTTGCTGTTAGTGCTTGGTCGTCTCTTGCACAGATAAAAATATGAGTTTCATTTTTTTCTGAACAATCTATTGAATGTCTCCATTTTTTTGAGCTTAGTTCTTCTTGAGTTATTTTTTTAAATTCGAGAGGGGCGTCCGATAATGGGTAGCAACTTAATTGAAAGCGCCCGATAGGGTTTTCATATGGTTCGAAAATATATGGTGGCTTTTCCTTAGTGTTTTTGATGGCAATATT
>NZ_JAJOHW010000153.1 GCF_021129195.1 Chromobacterium aquaticum
CGCCGGCCAGCGCCAGCGCGATCGCGCACCAGAACGGCCAATTTCCGTTCCAGCCCAGCAGCAGGCTGCATAGCAGCGGTCCCACCGCCCAGCCGACATTGGCCAGGGTGTAGCGCAGGGAAAAGGCCTTGCCGCGCCGCTCCGGCGGCAGCAGATCGCTGATCAGCGCCTTGACCGCGATGCCGTGCACCGCCTGGCCGATCTCGCTGAGCGCCAGCGCCAACGCGGTCCACCACAGCTGCTGACTCAGCGGCAGCACCAGGTAATTGCCGGCGATCAGCAGCGCCGCGCCCCACAACACCGGCCGCCGCGGCCAGCGGTCCACCAGGTGACCGCCATACAGGCCCATCACCGCGGACAGCAGCAGCACCGCGCCCAGCAACAGGCCAATCTGCTCGCTGTCCAGCCGCAATTGCCGCCCCAGGGTCAGCACCAGCAAGGGCGCGACCACCGCCCGGCTCATCGTCAACAGCCATGAGCAGACCAGTAAGTACCGGATTTGCTCCTCATTTCTTACATCCGCCATCGCCACCACGCCTATGCAAACAGGAAACCCGGACAGTATCCTGTCAAAAGCGGAATCAAAAAATGGATGCATGCCGGGAAAATAACTTCCGCTTTTGGCGTGCGAACCGGAAAGCGAAGCAGCGGATGAAGCTGGAACAACAATATCAGGCCCTGTATCAGGCCTACGCCGAACAGCGCCCCGCCCAGCCGGGGCTAGCCGAGCTGTGCGCCTTGTGGAACTGCAGCGAGCGCAATGCCCGGCTGCAGCTGGCCAAGATGCGCGAGCGCGGCTGGCTGGCCTGGGAGCCCGGCCGCGGGCGCGGCCGCAAGTCGCGGCTCAGCCTGCTCTGCGCGCCGGAGCAGCTGGAATGGCAGCGGCAGCAGCAACTGCTGCGCGACGGCAAGCTGGAGCAGGCGTTCGCACGGCTGTCCGCTCAGCGCCGCGCGCAATTGCTGGCGGCGCTGCCGCAATATCTGGGCAGCGCCGCCCAGGGCCGCTGCCTGCGCATCCCGATTCCGCATCCGCCGCTGAGCCTGGACCCGCTGCACGTCAGCGGCCGGCTGGAGTCTCATCTGGTGCGACAGATCTTCGACCGCCTGTGCCGTTTCGACCGCGGCTTGCAAAGCCTGCAAGGCGGGCTGGCCCATCACTGGGAAAGCGACGCCGCCGCGCGCCGCTGGCGTTTCTGGCTGCGCCCGGGCCTGCAATTCCACGATGGATCGCCGCTGCAGTCCGACGCCGCCGCCGCCAGCCTGTTGCGGCTGCGCGAAGCCGGCAATCCCTACCAAGTGCAATACCGCCATCTGCGCGCGGTCGACATCCATGACCCGCTATCCTTCAGCTGCCAGCTGGACGACGGCGACTTCCTATGGCCGCAGCGGCTGGCCACCGCCAACAGCTCGATCGCGCCGCTGCGGCACGGCGCCGACTTTGAACGCCTGCCGGTGGGCAGCGGCCCGTTCCGGGTCTCCCGCCACAGCGAGCAAAGGCTGGGCCTGACCGCCTTCGCCCACCATTACCGCGAGCGGGCGCTGCTGGACGAGATCGAGCTGTGGTTCATTCCCAACTGCGACGGCGGCCAGGACTTCCATCTGCGCCTGGACTATGCCAACGACGGCAGCGACGGCACGCTGCAATCCGCCTGCACCTATCTATTGCTGAATCCGGACTGGGCCGGCAGCGAGCGCGCCCCGCTGATGCGCTGGCTGGCGGAACCGGCGCTGGTGCAGCCCAACGATCCGCTGCAGACACCGGCGCTGGGCCTATTGCCCGGCTGGCGCCATCCCTTGCCGCAAGCCCAGCGCCGCCCCAGGCTTGAGCGCACCCGCCTACGGCTGTTCCATTACGACCTGCCCAGCTTCCCGCCTCTGGCCGCCGCCATCCGCCAACGCCTGGCCGGCTTGTCCATAGAACTGGAGATCCACGCCCTCAGCCGGCGCGCCTTCTTTCACGATCAGGACTGGTGGCCGCAGGCTGACCTGATGCTGTGCAGCGAAGTGCTGCACGACGACCGCGACTACAGCTGTCACGAATGGCTGGGCACCCGCCAGCCGCTGCAACGCGGCCTCGACGCCGCCACCCAGGCGCGCTTGAACGCACAGCTGCGGGACATTCAGCGCCAGCCTGACACCAGCCTGCGCATGGCCGGTTACGCCGCCATCGGCGACTGGCTGTGCGCCGAGGGCTGGGTGCTGCCGCTGTCGCATGAGCGCCAAGGGCATCAGGCCAGCCCGCGGCTAGCCGGGCTACAAATGAGCGAGAACGGCTGGACTGACTTCGCCAGCCTGTGGTTGCGCCCCGAGCAGTCGGGCTGAACAAAGTGCCTCCGCTCCAGCCAACAACGCAGGGGCTTGATAATCCCGGCTTAGACCCTATATCGACAACAGGGCCCGTTTCTCAGCTAAACCATTGATCAAAAAGGAGAGTACGATGAACATCCTGCCTTCCCGCGGCAATGTGAGCCTGTTTGACGAATTGTTCCGCGATTTCACCCCCGGCTTTTTCATCAAGCCGCTGCATGGCGACCCGCTGCCCAGCCAAATCAAGATAGACGTGAAGGAAAGCGCGACGCATTTCACCGTGAGCGCGGACATCCCCGGCGTCAACAAACAGGATATCCATGTGGAAGTGGACGGTCCGCTGGTCACCATCAAGGCCGAGGTACGCCAGACGGACAGCGACAGCAAGGATGAACGCAATCTGCGCATGGAGCGCTATTACGGCGCGGTATCGCGCAGCTTCCAGCTGCCGGCGGAGATAGATCGCGACGCCGCCAGCGCCAAGTATGAAAACGGCGTGCTCAGCCTGACGCTGCCGAAAAAGCAGGGTGGACAGGGCGGACAGCGGCTACATATAGAATAAGCCGCGCGGGAAACCCAAGCCGTCATGAAAAAAGCCCCGGTTTTAAACCGGGGCTTTGTTGTGAATGGCTAGCGAGCGTCAGGCTTCCAAGATCTTGGACACGATCTCGTACACGTCCTTGGACAGTTGCTGCGCGGCCAGGCGCTGCAATTGCTCGCGCATCAGCGCCTGACGCGCCGGCTCCAGCTTTTTCAGCCGGCGGAAGGCATTGACGATGCGGCTGGCTACTTGCGGGTTGATCGCGTCCAGCGCCAACACCTGGTCGGCGAGGAAGCGGTAGCCGCTGCCATCCGCCGCATGGAACAGCGCCATATTGGCGCCGAAGGTGCCAATCAGCGCGCGCGCCTTGTTCGGGTTCTTCAAGGTGAAGGCCGGGTGCTGCATCGCCGCTTGTACATGCTCCAGCGTGCCAGGCAGCTGGCTGCTGGCCACCAGCATGAAGAACTTGTCCATCACCAGCGCGTCCTGCTGCCAGCGGGCGGCGAAGGCGGTGAAGCATTCATCGCGCTCGGCGCCGTCGCGGTCGCGCAAGGCCATCAGCGCGCCCATCTGGTCAGTCATATTATCCGCGCCCAGGCACTGCTTGGCGGCGGCTTCGGCCGGCCAGGCATCATCCAGCCGGTTCAGCATGGCCAGCGCACGGTTTTTCAGATCGCGCCGGCCGGCGTCCTGCGGCTTGTAGTCGCGGGTCAGGTTCAGCTCGTAAGCCTCGCGCCATTCGCCGCGCAGCACCTGCGCCAATTCGTCCAGCACAAAGTCCCTCACCTGGTGGATCAGCGCCGGGTCGGCCGCTTCCACCATTTCCAGGATCTCGCCCTCGGACGGCAGGGTCAGCATCAGCGCCTTGAACGCAGGATCGGCCGCATGGTCTTTCAGCACCGCGCGGAAGGCGGCGACGAAGGTTTCCGGCAGCTTCAACTCGCCGCCGGCGGCGACCGTCGCCAGCAATTGCTTGAACAGCCGTTCCGCCAGGGTCTGGCCGGCTTCCCAGCGGCTGAAGCTGTCGCCGTCGTTGGCCATCAGGAAGGCCAACTGATCATCGCGCCAATCGAACTCCAGCTTCACCGGCGCGGAGAAACCACGCAGTAGCGAGGGCACCGGTTCGGCCGCAATGCCGACGAAGGTGAAGCTTTGTTCCGCCTCCTTGACGTCCAGCACCCGGGTGCCGCCTTGCGCTTCGGCTTCACCATCCAGCCGCAGTGGCAAATCGGCTCCGTCGGCGCCCACCAAGCCCAAGGCCAACGGGATGTGGAAGGGCTGCTTCCGCTCCTGTCCCGGCGTGGCCGGGCAGCTTTGGCTCACCTTGAGGGTGTAGCTTTGCGCCGCGCCGTCGTAACGGCCGCTGACGCTGAGGCGCGGCGTGCCGGCCTGGCTGTACCACAGGCCGAACTGCTCCAGATCGACGCCGTTGGCGTCGGCCATCGCCGCGCGGAAATCGTCGCAAGTCACCGCCTGGCCGTCGTGGCGCTTGAAATACAGGTCCATGCCCTTGCGGAAGCCAGCCTCGCCCAGCAGGGTGTGATACATGCGCACCACTTCCGCGCCTTTTTCATACACCGTCATGGTGTAGAAATTGTTCATCTCGATATAGCTGTCCGGGCGGATCGGATGCGAGGTCGGACCGGCGTCTTCCGGGAACTGGTGCACGCGCAGGCCCTTGACGTCCTCGATGCGCTTGACCGCGCGGCTGCTCATGTCGGCGCCGAATTCCTGATCGCGGAACACGGTCAGGCCCTCCTTCAGCGACAGCTGGAACCAGTCGCGGCAGGTGACGCGGTTGCCGGTCCAGTTATGGAAGTACTCATGGCCGATCACCCGCTCCACGCCCTGGAAGTCGGCGTCGGTGGCGGTGTCCTTGCGCGCCAGCACGTACTTGGTGTTGAAGACGTTGAGGCCCTTGTTCTCCATCGCCCCCATATTGAAGTCGCCGACGGCGACGATCATATAGATGTCGAGGTCGTACTCCAGGCCAAAGCGCTGCTCGTCCCACTTCATCGAGTGCTTCAGCGCTTCCATCGCGTGCTGGGTCTTGTCCTGGTCCGCCGGCTCGGTCCAGATCTCCAGCGCCACTTCGCGGCCGCGCATGGTGACGAATTTGTCTTTCAGCGCGGACAGCTTGCCGGCCACCAGCGCGAACAGATAGGACGGTTTCTTGTACGGATCCACCCACTTAACCCAGTGGCGTTTCTTGTCCACCATGCCCTCGCCCACCTTGTTGCCATTGGACAGCAGCACCGGGAACTTGTGCTTGTCGGCGACGATGGTGGTGGTGAACTTGGCCATCACGTCAGGACGGTCCAGATAATAGGTGATCTTGCGGAAGCCTTCCGGCTCGCACTGGGTGAACAGATTGCCGTTGGACGCGTACAAGCCCATCAGGCTGGTATTGGCCACCGGGTCGATCTCGGTTTCCAGTTCCAGGATGAAGCTGTCCGGCACGCCGCGCACGGTCAGCTTGTCGTCGAGCAGCGCATAGCCGTCGTCACCCAGGCGTTCGCCGTCCAGCGTCACCGCCGCCAGCGTCGCGCTGCCGTCCAGCACCAGGTCATCCTGGCGCGCGGCCTTGTCGTTGCGGGTCACCACCAGCCGCGCATGCACACGGGTGGTGGCGTCTTCGATATCGAAGCTCAGATCGACGCGGTCGATCAGAAAGGGGGGCGCTGCGTAATCTTCGCGGTACTTGACTTGCGGCTGTTGAACCATGCCTAGGTCTCCTTCGATGCCGGCTGCGCCGGTCTTGGCTGGAGGAGGACGCCGCCGGGCAGCGGCGACGCCCCGATGAATGTCAGTGGCGCAGCCACTTGGCGCCGCCGTCCTGCACCAGCAGGCGGCAGGCGTCCGCCGGCGCGGCTTGCAGTTCAAGCTGCAGGCTGAGCAGTTCGTCGCGGCGGAACAGGTGCAACTTGAGCTTGTCGCCGGGCTGATAGCGCGCCAGCGCCTTGTCCAGATCCACCGCCTTGAGCTTGTCTATGGCCACGATCACATCGCCGCCGGACACGCCGGCGCGTTGCGCCGCGCCGCCATCGTAGACATTGAGCACGCGCACGCCCTGGGCCTCGGCCACCGCCTTGACGCCCAGGCTGGCCGGTGCCGGCTTGCCGCTCAGCGCCAGGC
>NZ_JAJOHW010000154.1 GCF_021129195.1 Chromobacterium aquaticum
CGGTGGGCGTGGCCGCCGCGCGGCTGCAGAACGTGCCGCTGCAGCTCAGCGCGCTGGGCACCGTCAGCTCCACTTACACCGTCACCGTGCGCAGCCGCGTGGACGGCCAGCTGGACAAACTGCATTTCGAGGAAGGCCAGCAGGTCAAACAGGGCCAATTGCTGGCGGAACTGGACCCGCGTCCATTCCAGGCCGCGCTAACCCAGGCCGAAGGCCAGTTGCTGCGCGACCAGGCGCTGTTGCAGAACGCCCAGCTGGATCTGGCCCGCTACCAGCAATTGCTGCAGCAGAACTCCATCGCCAAACAACAGGTGGACACCCAGCAAGCGCTGGTGCGCCAATATCAGGGCACGGTCAAGCTGGACCAGGGCGCGGTGGACAACGCCAAGCTGCAACTCAGCTATAGCCGCGTCAGCGCGCCGGTGTCCGGCCGCGTCGGCCTGCGCCAGGTTGACCCCGGCAACATCGTCCACGCCAGCGACACCAACGGCGTGGTGGTGATCACCCAGACCCAACCCATCAATGTGCTGTTCTCGGTGCCGGAAGTCAGCCTGGGCTCGGTGCTGCAGGCCAGCCGCGCCAATCCCGGCCTGACGGTCGAAGCCTGGGACCGCGACAACCGCAACAAGCTGGCCGACGGCAAGCTGCTGGCGATAGACAACCAGCTCAACACCAGCACCGGCACCGTCAACCTCAAGGCCCGCTTCGGCAACGCTGGCGAAACCTTGTTTCCCAACCAATTCGTCAATGTGCGCCTGAGCCTGGGCGAGCGTGAAAACGCCGTCACCGTGCCGGCCAGCGCGGTGCAGCTGGGCAAGGTGGGCAGCTATGTCTACACCGTCAACGCCGACAGCAGCGTCAGCCTGGCCAAGGTGAGCGCCGGCGCGCGCGTCGGTGACATCATCGTCATCGAACAAGGCCTGAAGCCCGGCCAGCGCGTGGTGGTGGACGGCCTGGACAAGCTGCGCGACGGCGCCAAGGTCGCGGTGGTGGATCGCGCCGCGCAAAACAGCCAGGCCGCGGCCGGCGCCGGCAACAGCGGACGCCATAAACGCGACGGCAGCGGCGCGGCCGGCAAACGCCACGCCTCGGCGGCGCAGTAAGCGCGGGGAGACGGCATGAATCCCTCGCGCCTGTTCATCCTGCGCCCGGTGGCCACCACCTTGCTGATGGTGGCCATCCTCCTGACCGGTCTCACCGCCTGGCGCATGCTGGCGGTGTCCGCGCTGCCGGAAGTGGACTACCCCACCATCCAGGTGGTGACCCAATATCCGGGCGCCAGCCCGGAAGTGATCACCTCCTCCATCACCGCGCCGCTGGAACGCCAGTTCGGTCAGATGCCCGGCCTGTCGCAGATGTCGTCCACCAGCTCCGGCGGCGCCTCGGTGATCACCCTGCAATTCAGCCTGGAATTGAGCCTGGACGTGGCCGAGCAGGAAGTGCAGGCGGCGATCAACGCCGCCGGCAACCTGCTGCCGTCCGATCTGCCCAATCCGCCGGTGTACAACAAGGTCAACCCGGCCGACACCCCTATCATGACCATAGCCGTCAGCTCGCCCACGCTGCAACTGACCAAGCTGGAGGATCTGGTGGACACCCGGCTGGCGCAGAAACTGTCGCAAGTGCCCGGCGTCGGCCTGGTCAGCATCAGCGGCGGCCAGCGCCCGGCGGTGCGCATCCAGACCAATCCGCGCCAGCTGGCCGCCCTGGGCCTGACGCTGGAAGACGTGCGCACCGCCATCGCCAGCGCCAATGTCAACCAGGCCAAGGGCAGCTTCGACGGCCCGCATCAGGCCTCCACCATAGACGGCAACGACCAGCTCAAGTCCGCCGACGAATACCGCGGCGTCATCATCGCCTACCGCAACGGCGCGCCGGTGCGGCTGTCCGACGTGGCCCAAGTGGTGGACTCGGCGGAAAACATCCGCCTGGCCGCCTGGGCCGGCGCCACTCCGGCCATCATCCTCAATGTGCAGCGCCAGCCCGGCGCCAACGTGATCCAGGTGGCGGACCGCATCAAGGCGCTGCTGCCGCAGCTGCGCGACACCCTGCCCGGCGCGGTGGACGTCAAGGTGCTGAACGACCGCACCGTGACCATACGCGCCTCGGTGGCCGACGTGGAATTCGAACTGATGCTGGCCATCGCCCTGGTGGTGATGGTGATCTTCGTGTTCCTGCGCAATGTGCCGGCCACCATCATCCCCGCGGTGGCGGTGCCGCTGTCGCTGGTGGGCACTTTCGGCGTGATGTATCTGACCGGCTTCTCCATCAACAACCTCACCTTGATGGCACTGACCATCGCCACCGGCTTCGTCGTCGACGACGCCATCGTGATGATTGAAAACATCGCGCGCTACATCGAAGACGGCGAAGCGCCGATGGCGGCGGCGCTCAAGGGCTCCAAGCAGATAGGCTTCACCATCATCTCGCTGACCATCTCGCTGATCGCGGTGCTGATTCCGCTCTTGTTCATGGGCGATGTGGTGGGCCGGCTGTTCCGCGAATTCGCCGTCACCCTGGCGGTGTCCATCCTGATCTCAGCCTTCATCTCGCTGACGCTGACGCCGATGATGTGCGCGCGCCTGCTCAAACACGTGCCGGAAGACAAGCAAGGCCGCTTCTACCACGCCAGCGGCCAGTTCTTCGACCGGGTGATCGCTCGCTACGGCCGCATGCTCAGCTGGGTGCTGGAACGGCAACGCCTGACCCTGCTGGTGGCGCTGGCCACGCTGGCGCTGACCGCCGCGCTCTATGTGCTGGTGCCCAAGGGCTTCTTCCCGCTGCAAGACACCGGCGCGATCCAGGGCGTCAGCGAGGCCGCGCAATCCACCTCCTTCGGCGCGATGGCGCGCCAGCAGGAAGCGCTGGCGCGGCAGCTGCTCAAGGACCCGGCGGTGGAAAGCCTGTCCTCCTTCATCGGCGTGGACGGCAACAACGCCGCGCTCAACAACGGCCGGCTGCTGATCAACCTCAAGCCCAAGGAACAGCGCGACGACATCCACACCGTGCTGGCCCGGCTGCAAGACCAGGCCGACGCGGTGCCGGGCATGGCGCTCTATCTGCAGCCAGTGCAGGACCTGACCATAGATTCCCGCGTCAGCCGCACCCAGTACCAATTCACGCTGCAAGCCACCAGCGCCGAGGACCTGTCCGCCTGGACGCCCAAACTGGTGTCCAAGCTGCGCCAGCTGCCGCAGCTGGCCGATGTGGCCAGCGACTTGCAGGACAAGGGCCTGCAAGCCTATGTCAACATCAACCGCGACACCGCCGCGCGGCTGGGCGTCACCACCGCCGCCATCGACAACGCGCTCTACGACGCCTTCGGCCAGCGGCTGATCTCCACCATCTTCACCCAGACCAACCAATACCGCGTGGTGCTGGAAGTGGACCCGCAGCATCAGCAAGACCCGCTGTCGCTGAAAAGCCTGTATGTGCCCACCGCCAACGGCGGCCCGGTGCCGCTGGACGCAGTGGCGAGCATAGAAGAACGCCCCACCGCGCTCACCATCAACCATCTGGGGCAATTCCCCACCGCCACCGTGTCCTTCAACCTGGCGCCGGGCGCCTCCCTCGGAGCGGCGGTGGAAGCCATCCGCCAGGCCGAAACCGACCTGGGCCTGCCGGCCAGCATAGACACCAAGTTCCAGGGCGCGGCGCTGGCCTTCCAGGCCTCGCTGTCCAACACCCTGTGGCTGATCCTGGCCGCCATCGTCACCATGTACATCGTGCTGGGGGTGCTGTACGAGAGCTATATCCATCCCATCACGATTCTCTCCACCCTGCCCTCCGCCGGCATCGGCGCGCTGCTGGCCTTGCTGGTTTCCGGCAACGACCTGTCGGTGATCGCCATCATCGGCATCATCCTGCTGATCGGCATCGTCAAGAAAAACGCCATCATGATGATAGATTTCGCGCTGGAGGCCGAGCGCGAACACGGCATGAGCCCGCGCGACGCCATCTATCAAGCCTGCCTGCTGCGCTTCCGCCCCATCCTGATGACCACCATGGCCGCGCTGCTGGGCGCGCTGCCGCTGATGCTGGGCGGCGGCATGGGTTCCGAGCTGCGCCAGCCGCTGGGCGTCACCATGGTGGGCGGCCTGCTGGTCAGCCAGGTGCTGACCCTGTTCACCACCCCGGTGATCTACCTGGCCTTTGACCGGCTGGGCAAACGCTTTGGCACCAAGACGGCGGAGGCGGAAGCATGATTTTTATTCGCCACGGAAGCACACGGAAAAACACGGAATTCCGTGACATTTTCGACATGATCGCCCTTAGCCAAACAACGCTAACCGCCATCAAACCCTTGCATGGCTGGTTTTTGTCCGTGTCCTTCCGTGTGTTTCCGCGGCCGATGAGGATTTTCTCGTGATCCCCTCCGCCCCCTTCATCCGCCGCCCGGTGGCCACCACCCTGCTGACCCTGGCCATCCTGCTGGCCGGCCTGCTGGCCTTCAAGCTGCTGCCGGTGTCGCCGCTGCCCCAGGTGGACTTCCCCACCATCTCCGTCACCGCGCGCCTGCCCGGCGCCAGCCCGGAAACCATGGCCGCCACCGTGGCCACCCCGCTGGAGCGGGCGCTGGGCCGCATCGCCGGCGTCACCGAGATGACCTCGTCCAGCTCGCTGGGCTCCACCCGCATCACCCTGCAGTTCGAGCTGGACCGCAATATCGACGGCGCCGCGCGCGATGTGCAGGCGGCGATCAACGCCGCGCGCTCGCTACTGCCCACCGGCATGCCGTCCAACCCCACCTACCGCAAGGTCAACCCCGCCGACGCGCCCATCATGATCATCGCGCTGACCTCGGACAGCCTGACCCGTGGCCAGATGTACGATGCCGCCGACACCATACTCGGCCAGAAACTGGCCCAGGTGGAAGGCATAGGCGACGTCAACGTGGGCGGCGGCGCGCAGCCGGCGGTGCGGGTGGAGCTGAACCCGCGCCAGCTCAACCACTACGGCATCAGCATGGAAACCGTGCGCGGCGCCATCGCCAGCACCAACGCCAACCGGCCCAAGGGCTTCCTGGAAAACGACGAGCGCCACTGGCAGGTGCAGGCCAACGACCAGGCCAACAAGGCCAGCGACTACCTGCCGCTGATCGTCAGCTACAAAGACGGCGCCGCGGTGCGCATCGCCGACGTGGCCGAGGTCAAGGACTCGGTGGTGGACCTGCGCAACGCCGGCCTCTTGGGCCAGCAGCCGGCGGTGATGCTGATCCTGTTCCGCCAGCCCGGCGCCAACATCATCGAGACCATAGACCGGGTCAAATCGCTGCTGCCGCAGCTGCAAGCCTCCATCCCCGCCGCCATCAAGATGCAAGTGGTGATGGACCGCAGCCCCACCATCCGCGCCTCGCTGCAGGAAGTGGAGCGCTCGCTGCTGATCTCGGTGGCCCTGGTCATCCTGGTGGTGTTCCTGTTCCTGCGCAACGGCCGCGCCACCGCCATTCCCGCCATCACCGTGCCGGTGTCGCTGGTGGGCGCCTTCGCCGTGATGTACCTGGCCGGCTTCTCGCTCAACAACCTCAGCCTGATGGCGCTGACCATCGCCACCGGCTTCGTCGTCGACGACACCATCGTGGTGCTGGAAAACATCTCCCGCCACATCGAGGACGGCATGAAACCGATGCAGGCCGCCTTGCGCGGCGCGCGCGAAGTAGGCTTCACCGTGCTGTCGATGAGCATCTCGCTGATCGCCGTCTTCATCCCCATCCTGCTGATGGGCGGCGTGATCGGCCGGCTGTTCCGCGAATTCGCCGTCACCCTCTCCGTGGCCATCCTGGTGTCGCTGCTGGTCTCGCTGACCACCACGCCGATGCTGTGCGCGCGCTGGCTCAAAGCGCATGACGCGCACAAAGAACCAGGCAAGCTGTTCCGCTGGAGCGAACGCGCCTTCGACGCCATGCTGGACGGCTACCGCCGCAGCCTGGGTTGGGCGCTGCGCCACGGCCCGCTGATGATGCTGATCCTGGCCGCCACCATAGGCCTCAACGTCTACCTCTACCTGGCGGTGCCCAAGGGCTTCTTCCCGCAGCAGGACACCGGCCGCCTCACCGGCATGATACGCGCCGACCAGAACATCTCCTTCCAGGCCATGCAGCAAAAGCTGCAACGCTTCATCACCGTGGTGGGCCAGGACCCGGCGGTGGACAAAGTCATAGGCTTCACCGGCGGCGGCCAGCGCAACACCGCCAATATGTTCGTCAGCCTCAAGCCGCTGGACCAGCGCCGGGACAGCGCCGACCAAGTCATCGCCAGGCTGCGCAAGACCCTGGCGCGCGAGCCCGGCGCCCAGCTGTTCCTGCAAGCGGTGCAGGACATCCGCATCGGCGGCCGCGCCAGCAACGCCCAATACCAATACACCTTGCAGGGCGACGACCTGGCCGAACTGCGCGAATGGACGCCCAAGGTGCAGCAAGCGCTGCTGAAGCTGCCGATGCTGGCCGACGTCAACACCGACCAGGAAGTCAAAGGCCTGCAAACCTCGCTGGTTTTCGACCGCGACGCCATGGCGCGGCTGGGCCTGACCCAGGCGCAAGTGGACTCCGCGCTCAACGACGCCTTCGGCCAGCGCCAGGTGTCCACCATCTACAACGCGCTCAACCAATACCACGTGGTGATGGAAGTGGCGCCGCAATACTGGCAAGGCCCGGACGGCCTGGACAGCATCTATCTGCAAACCCCGGGCGGCCAGCCCACCCCGCTGTCCGCCGTCGCGCGCTGGGAACCCAGCAATACCGCGCTATCGGTCAACCACCAAAGCCAGTTCGCCGCCGCCACCGTTTCCTTCAACCTGCCGCCGGGCAAATCGCTGTCCGACGCCACCGACGCCATCGACCAGGCGCTGGCCGGCGTCGGCCTGCCCAGCAGCATCCACGGCAGCTTTCAGGGCAGCGCCAAAACCTTCCAGGCCTCGCTGGACAGCCAGCCGCTGCTGATCCTGGCCGCCTTGGTCGCCGTCTACATCGTGCTGGGCATGCTCTATGAAAGCGTGGTGCACCCGGTCACCATCCTCTCCACCCTGCCCTCGGCCGGCGTCGGCGCGCTGCTCGCCATCATCGCCACCGGCGGCGAATTCAACGTCATCGCGCTGATCGGCGTGCTGCTGCTGATCGGCATCGTCAAGAAAAACGCCATCATGATGATAGACTTCGCGCTCAGCGCCGAACGCGAACAAGGCCTGAAACCCGAGCAAGCCATCCTCCAAGCCTGCCTGCTGCGCTTCCGCCCCATCATGATGACCACGCTGGCCGCGCTGTTCGGCGCGCTGCCGCTGGCGCTGGGCCACGGCGACGGCGCCGAGATGCGCACCCCGCTGGGCATCTCCATCGTCGGCGGCCTGCTGCTCAGCCAGCTGCTGACCCTGTACACCACCCCCATCGTCTACCTGTATCTGGACCGCTTCCGGCTGTGGTGCCGCCGCTGGCGGCCCGCGCGCGCCGCGCTGAACCGCGGAGCCGAGGAATGAAACCAATGAAAACACAAAGCCTTACGCTGGCCTGCGCGCTGCTGCTGGCTGGCTGCGCGCTGGGCCCGGACTACGTCAAACCCAAGCTGGAAGTGCCGGCCGCCTACAAAGAGGACGGCCGCTGGAAAAGTGCTCAACCGCAAGATGTAGTGCCGCGCGGCGACTGGTGGCACATCTACCAAGACCCGCGATTGGACCAGTTGATGGACACCCTGAACCGGCAAAGCCCCGGCATCGCCCAGGCCGAAGCCCAATACCGCCAGGCCCAGGCGCTGCTGAAACAGGCCGAGGCCGGGCTGTTCCCCAGCCTGGGTCTCAACGCCGGCCAAAGCCGCGGCGTCAGTTCCCCGGGCCAGGCCACCGCCACCAGCTACAACCTGAGCGCCAACGCCAGCTGGGAACTGGACCTGTGGGGCGGCCTGCGCCGCTCGGTGGAGGCCGGCAACGCCAAGGCAGAAGCCAGCGCCGCGCAATTGGCGGCGATACGCCTCAGCACCCAGGCGCAGCTGGCCACCGCCTATCTGCAACTCAGCGTGGCGGACCGGCAACTGCGGCAGCTGAGCGCCAATGAACAAGCGCTGGCGGACACGCTGAAACTGACCCGCAATCAATACCAGGCCGGCATCGTCTCCGACGCCAACGTCGCCCAGGCCGAAAGCCAATGGCAAAGCGCCCAGGCGCAGCGCGCGGACAAGCAACTGACCCGCGCCCAGCTGGAACACGCCATCGCCGCCGCGCTGGGGCAGACGCCGGCCAGCTTCAGCCTGGCCGCGGCCGACGCCGAACCGCGCCTGCCCAATATCCCCGCCGGCCTGCCCTCGCAACTGCTGGAACGCCGCCCCGACATCGCCGCCGCCGAACGAGCGGTGGCGCAAGCCAATGCCGAAATCGGCATCGCCCAGGCCGCCTTCTTCCCCACCCTCACCCTGTCCGCCAGCGGCGGCTACCGCGGCGCCAGCTTCGCCGACTGGGTCAGCCTGCCCAACCGCGTCTGGTCGCTGGGGCCGGCACTGGCGCTCAGCCTGTTCGACGGCGGCCTGCGCAGCGCCCAGAAAGAACAAGCCATCGCCAGCTATGACGCCAGCGTCGCCGGCTACCGCCTGGCGGTGTTGTCCGCCTTCCAGGGCGTGGAAGACAACCTGGCCGCGCAAAAGCTGCTGGCGGAAGAAGCCGCCTCGCAACAGGCCGCGGTGGACGCCGCGCTGCGCGCCGAAACCATCACCCTCAACCAATACCGCGCCGGCACCGTCAGCTACCTCAACCTGCTGACCGCGCAAAGCAGCCGCATCAATGCGGAAACCACCCTGTGGAATGTGAAGAACCGGCAATACGCCGGCAGCGTGGCGCTGATCGCCGCGCTGGGCGGCGGCTGGCAGGGACTGGACCCCGCCTCAAGACAAGACCATGCGCTGAACCAAGAAGCCGCACCGCCGCAAACAAAGCCCGGCAACTGACAGCGCAGCGGCAAGATCATGCCAATGGAAACCTGGGGAGGGAACGAACCCAGCCCGACAAGCTGACGCTCGAACCAGGCCAAATCCTACGATCTCGCGAGACAAGGCGTTGCGACTAAGAACCTGTTCAAAGAAACAGGCCGCGCCATAGCACAGGGGCGGCGCCCGCCGCCCCCTTGCTGTCACACTGGCGTCAAGCGTCGCGCAGGCTGCGCGCCGCCTCCTCGCGGATCACATCCAGCGCATTGTGGTACTCATCCAGCGCCCAACGCGCCAACCGGCACAGCCCGGCGGCCTGGGCGCCTTCCTCCACCTCGGCCTGGGTGCCCAATCGCGTTGCCACCTCCAAGGCTGGACGCAGCAACTCCAAGGCCTCCAGCCCCAATTGGCTGGCCTCCAGCACGCGGCCTAGCAACTGCTGGCGCGTCGTCGTTTCGCACGCGTCAGTCATCGCCAAGCCTCCTGTGACAAGGACTCGAAATGAAAAGAAAGGGAAAGGGGAAAAGAGAAGAATCGCATCGCGGCCTCCAAATCGTTGCCTGAGAGAAGACCTGCCCGTACAGCAGGTACGGGGCAGGCGCGTGACGAGGAAGTGCCAAAGCGGACACATCCTGTCTGCGGTCGAACGATTCTGGGCTTCCAAACCCGGCGCGCCTTATTCGGCGTAGCGCAAACTACAGCCTACTGAGCCGGGCAGCGAGCGTCAAGGCGTGTACATCACAAGGGGAAGGCAAGCAAAACGGCGTACTCCCCGCACGGGAGCACGCCGTTGTCGACACCATGAATCAGGCGGGCAGGCCCTTATTGAACCATCCCACCAACCGTCTTCGCCAAGTAGCCCCCCCCGCCCCTCAGGCGGGCATATTCATGATCGCACCCATCGGCTGAGCGCCATTTCAAGACTGAAAACAGCCAAAAGGTTACAGACGTTACAGTTTGCGCGATTTACAGCCCAAGCCTCTGCCATCAGGATAGCGCCACAGCTTTCAACCAGGCAGAAGGACCAAAACCATGTTCAAGCATCTGATTTTATTCGCATCGCTGGCCACGCCGCTGAGCCAGGCCCTGGCCGCCGACCCGCTCGCCATCGCCGCCGACAAGCTGGCCAAACTGGAACGAGACTTTGGCGGCAGCATCGGCGTTTACGCCATCGACACCGGTTCCGGCGCCACCGTGGCCAATCGCCCCAACGAGCGCTTTCCCATGTGCAGCTCCTTCAAAGGCTTTCTGGCGGCGGGGGTGCTGGCGCAAAGCCAAGCAAAACCCGGCCTGCTGGACAAACGCATCCGCTACAGCAAAACGACTCTGCCTAATTGGTCCCCGCTCACAACCCAACACCAGGCAAACGGCATGACCGTGGCCGAGCTCAGCGCCGCCACCGTGCAATACAGCGACAACGGCGCCGCCAATCTGCTGCTCAAGGAAATCAACGGCCCCGCCGCGCTGACCGCCTTCATGCGCTCCATCGGCGACACCACCTTCCGCCTGGACCGCCTGGAGCCGGAGCTGAACTCCGCCATCCCCGGCGACCCGCGCGACACCTCCACCCCCAAGGCGGTGGCGGAAAGCATGCAAAAGCTGGCGCTGGGCAAGGCGCTGGCTGAAACGCAGCGCCAGCAACTGGCGGACTGGCTGAAGGGCAACACCACCGGCAAGGCCAGAATCCGCGCCGCGGTGCCGGACGGCTGGGAAGTAGGCGATAAAACCGGCACCTGCGGCGTCTACGGCACCGCCAACGACTACGCGGTGATCTGGCCGCCCAAGCGCGCGCCCATCGTGCTGGCGGTCTACACCAAGCACGTCAAGAAAGAAGCCAAGCACAGCGACGAAGTGATCGCCGCCGCGGCGCGGGCGGCGCTGGAAGCGTTGAACGTCAAGTCATAAGCGACAAGCCATTGAGCCCGGAATGACCGACTGACGCCGTGGCGCCGGCACACAGCAAATCGTAAACAGGCTCTTACAAACAACAAGCCGCTGTCGGTATCTCCCCGGCAGCGGCTATGGGTTTTTAGAGTCCATCGGATTTACTTTTTCCTATTGCGGAAGATGAGATCGGTTTGATCGGCCAGTACCCCTCCTATCAACGCCTTGGGCCGATAAAACTCTCTTGCCCTTTCCGCCACCTCAACCGCGGGAATATCAATTTGTCCGATGCCCGCATTCCGAATAGCTTGAATTGAACTAGCCCAAACCACCCTGCTGATGCCAGTCCATACGATGGCAGCCATGCACATGGCGCAAGGCTCCCCCGTTGAGTAAAGCGTGACATTCGACCATCCGGTATTGCCGTGCTTATCAATGTACGCATTGATTGCATCGATTTCGCCATGCCATGTGGGATTTTTAGAGTCTGTATTCACTCCTTCCGCCAGCACCTCGCCAGTGCTGGTATTCACGATCACGGCGCCAAAGGGATAAGCCGGATTCTTCGCAGAAACCTTGATGGCGCGCCGCATGAAGCGCTCATGGAAACGTTGCACCGCGATGGGCAAAGACCGGCCAGACTGCACGGAAATAGGTGAAGACTCTAATGTGCTTGCCGGCACCCAGTGGGACAAAGACATACCACCAAGCATTAAGGCGAAATTTCTACGGGAGTACGAGAGCATGATCTTTCTCCGGTGGATTTTCACGTTCAGGCGGCTGGCCGCCTCATGCCAGGAAACACCAAGCGCTGCACGGTTAGCATCACCCGGCGCACAACTCATAAAGTTAAATTATTAAGTAAAGCAGGCACAGCTTAGCATCCGCTAGCACATCGCCCAAGTCAGCACAGTCTGGCAATGCTGATCTTTTTAACAGCGCGGCTTACCCGCGCAGCCGACCACTGACGCCGCCGGCCGGATTCAAGCTCCACTCGCTGATCAGCACCATGCCGTCGGCGGCGGCCACCAGCAGGCTCAGCGCATTGGACAGGATCAGTTTGCTGACTGAAAGGCAACACCACCGGCAAGGCCAGAATCCGCACCACGCTGCCGAACGGCTGGGAAGTGGGCGACAAAACCGGCACCTGCGGTGTCTACGGCACCGCCAACGACTATGCGGTGCTCTGGCCGCCCAAGCGCGCGCCCATCGTGCTGGCGGTCTACACCAAACACGCCAAGAAAGAAGCCAAGCACAGCGACGAAATGATCGCCGCCGCGGCGCGGGCGGCGCTGAAAGCGTTCAACGTGAAGAAGTAAGGCGGGATGAGGTGCGGCCGAGGGGCCGCGCTGATTGGAAAGGCCAGTGGGCCGGATGACGATTCCAATAGATATCGGCATGGGGCGGGCAAGCCAAATAACTTGCCCATCCTACTTGCTAAGCTAGCGCTGTATAACGCTCATCAGTGATATGCATGCCTACAGCACGAAGCAACTCTCTGAAAGCATCAATTCGCTCCGGGA
This sequence comes from Chromobacterium aquaticum, assembly GCF_021129195.1. Classification (GTDB taxonomy): domain Bacteria; phylum Pseudomonadota; class Gammaproteobacteria; order Burkholderiales; family Chromobacteriaceae; genus Chromobacterium; species Chromobacterium aquaticum. The sequence continues at coordinate 12,308 of NZ_JAJOHW010000154.1, forward strand.
ACATAGCAATATGCAGCACAATAGTTGCCGTTGCTCCCTTCTGTTGATAACCCCACCACCGCCATCCTCGATCACGAATGGCATCAAGCCAAGAGAAAAATTCCCACGGCAAAGAACCCCAATCTTGAGGAGAAGTGACTGAAAGTAGTTTATCCGTTTGCTCCTTTGAAAGCTCAGGTACTTCATGCTTCAGCCAATCGGGAAGCATCGCTTTCCACTCATCATCAGATGGCCAACTTCCCACGGAGCTTTCAGCAATGGCTCTTACAATGCTCAGCAACCTTTCCATAGCATTTACAGAATCGCCCCCTAGGTCAACATCAAATTCCCACGGATTAGCGGGCATTGAGTCAACCCCTATTTTTAGCCTAACCCTCTCAAGCTCAATTTTATTTTCCAATTTCTCCAGCACCCTTTCTGAAAGACCAGAAGCCACACTATGCTAACCATGCAAAATACTGTTGATTAACCAGACAACATATGCCTGACAAGAACATAGTCATCATGCCCCATAAACAGTAGCAGCCAGCCGCATCTCTGCAGCCATCTTCCAAGTAACTTCTTCTACATCCACAACTTCATCCATATTCTTATAATACCCACTCATATCCCTTGAAAACCCAGAAAGCCCTGCAAGAAATTGATCAAGGGTAAGATTATGCCACTCATCGCCATTATTTTTACAATCTTGATTTAGGTATTCAACAAATCGAACAAAATCCACCCTTGAGACCACTGCCTTTGCACATTCATACAATTCATCACCAGTCATTCCACTCTCACTACGAATAGCCTCCAAGCTCACCTTCACCAGACAAACACCTGCCCCTATCAAAACATCATCAAATAAAAAATCAAAACAAACCTCGCCACAACGTCACAAGCCCAATTCTCTATCGACACCCTTTAAAATAATGATACACACCAAGAAGTGACATCCCGGCGCCAAATATTTGCCGCAGATGCCTGATGAGACATCTCGGGGCTACCTCTTTAGTTGCCATCGATCGCGCGACGCGCTGGATCTTTATGCAGGTCAAGCCGAACAAAACCGCAGGTGCCGGGCGGGCGTTTCTGTCCGCTTTACAGAAGGCCGCACCATGCCATGTACGGACGATCCAGGCCGATAACGGCAGCGAGTTTACCGGCCAGCTGTTCAACAAGCAGAAGCATGCGAGCGACGAGCATGAGTTCGCTCTGCTGTGCGACGCGTTCCGCATTGAACACCGATTGACCAAGCCTCGCAGCCCGCAGACAAATGGGATGGTCGAACGTTTCAATGGCCGGATCAGTGATGTGCTAGCCACGCATCGCTTCGAACCCGGCAACGATCCGCCCGAGACATTGGAGCGCTATGCGCTGCTCTACAACCAGCATTTGCCACAATTGGCACCGGGCACCGACTCAAACCATGAAAGATTGGCAGCTGAAAAGTTCATCCTTGCAGAGACAAACTTGCTCATCAGAATAGTTGAGTTCATCTTCTATTAGTCTAAACATAGCAACGTTCCTTCGCTGTAAGATGTCATACCATTCTTCAAATATGAGCAGCTTTGGTAGCGTGGCGCAGCTGCACGGCTTGGAACACCAAACCCTCCCCAAATGGCTTGGCCCGAGCCAACTATACGATTAGGTTAACTTCTGAGTGTTGATTGAGAAATTGCTCCTGATCTTCGTCAGCAATGAGAACCTGTGCCCCTGCAGGAACCCTTGTCCTGGAAATGCGGATACCATTCATGCACGACGGGCACCAAACCAACTTCCAGCCAAACTCGCTACCAGCAAATCCAAAGTACTGATATGCAAGACCAGTAGAATTGCAAACCGGACATGAACACTGCTCATATTCGGCATCGCCAATAGGTAAGTGCTTCACCCAGTCGATGTAAGTGATGTTCTTGCTCATTATTCAAACTCCCAAAGCCGTCCTGTTTTGTTTTTCTGGTAGTACTGTCAAAAGCTGTCCTCAATACCATCAGCGGCATTTTCATTGAACCGGAGTTCTTTATTCATGCGCAGAGGATCGCCAGCAAATCGATTCGGATGACCATAGAGATCAATTTGCATTGTGTGAGTCCGTTCATGACCAAGAGTTTTCACAAGTTGTTCGGTATTTGTGAATGCATCTGGGTAAAGATCAATCGATCCATTGGGCGTAGTCGACGCGGCTGACGCCGTCGTTGCCCACCGCGCCGATCTGCTTGCCGTCCAGGTAGCAGTAGTAGTCCTGCCGTTTATAGGTGCTGCCCTTGGCGGTTTCCTCGCGCTTGAGCACCCGGCCCTGGGCGTTGTTGACGTAGCGGAGGCTGCGGTTCTTGGCTTCGTCGCGCGCTTCGACCAAATGACCGTTGACGTTGTAGCGGAGATGGGAGTAGCCGCCCTGCATTCGCGGCGCGACGCCCGGCGGCTAAGCTTCACAAATGGAGGAATTTATAGCCGGGTGTCGCCCCCTACAAGAGCACCGTACGGTCGTGTAGCGGACACCGATTCAGGCCATGAAAGATTGGCAAAAGCAGCGTCCCGATTTATTAAAAAAGCGTGTAAGCAATCGTCCGGGACTGGACACTTACCTACCCTTGCTTGCTTCCATTTCATCAGTGCTGAAGCAAATGCTTAAGGTATTTATCTAAACTGTCATCCGAAATCCCTTGCCCATTACCATCAATATCCCATTTCCAAACATACGAAATATCATCCAATGAAAAATCATCAAAAATATCATACAACATCACTCCAGCATCATTCCTAGACACCTTATATTTACTCACAAGATCACGCAGCAACTCACTCATTGACGAGTAGTCTCGAATTTCACCTCTCCAAAAGGTGACATCTTCTGGAGACAACCCAAAACAATCAGCAGCCATAAATCAATTCCCTTCATAAATTTATTTTCCAAACAACACTTTAACATCAACACCAAAATCTTTTAAATCTACAACTTTCCCATACCCAAACGCTCTTGCCTGTTGCCCTGTCCAAGTTTCCAATGCTGCTTGGCTTGGAGATTTAGGGGAATGACCCGAGGTAAGTTTTCTATATGTTTCGTAATTCACGCTACCATCTCCATCAAGCCAAGTTCCGCGTATTTTTTGCACTTGAACACCATCTTGCTTAAGACGATTCATTAAACCATAAAGCATATCCTTCCCTCCTCCCAGCACAGCTGCATTGCCACCTGCTCTAATATCAAAACCAAGCGTTCCATTAGAATCAATAATTGCATCTAGGTAATGGATATCGCCATAGCCACGATATAGATACCTTAAGTCTCTCCCTCTCATTTTCTGCTGAACAAAGCTATCTACCAAATCAACCCGTGGAATGTAACCCGCACCTCCCCCCTCCGGCACCGCATACATCCTCAGCCCCGGCGTGCTTTGCTCCGCCAAACGATCTAGCCGCGGCCCAAACGCGTCCACTGCATCCCGTGCCAGCAATCTCGTGCCCACACCCGCCTCAACGCCCAGCACTGAGCCGCGCAGTACACGTCCGCCTGGAGCTAGCACCAGCAAGGCATTGCCGGTCAACGCGCCGGCTTGTTCCACGCTCAGTTCCCCAGGATTCTTCGCATAATACATCAGCTCGCCCGCCGTCTTGCCTAGCGCATCCGGCAAACCACGGACCAACGCAGCATTACGCGCGGCAGCGCCGCGGTCATCGATCAGGCCTCCGCTG
>NZ_JAJOHW010000155.1 GCF_021129195.1 Chromobacterium aquaticum
CGGCGCCGCGCAAGCTCAGCGCCGCCGACATCCAGCGCGTGGCCCCCGATGGCGGCTGGCTCAGCCACCTGAGCCAGCACGCGCAAGCGCCCCAGGCGTCCTCGCGTTCGCTGCACGGCTTGTACGCGCTGCAAAGCCACAAACTGGAAGCCGCCCACCTGGCCTTGCATGGATTCGGCCTGGGGGACAGCGCCGAGGCCAAGACCTTGCACGCGATGGCCGAGCAATTGCAGGCCGCCCGCTTCAAGCCAGACCGCGCGGTGCAGCCGCGGGAAATGGCCTCCAATTCACAGCTGAGCCGCGATGTAAGGACAGTGATCGCCACGGCGCTGACCCGGGCTGGCCTGCCGGCCAAGCTGGCGCAGCGCGAAGCCAAAGCCTCATTGCAGCAGGCCAGCACCCGCTTGTTGAACCAGCGCCCGTGGCAGACGGTGGAAAACCGCCTGCAACACAATGGGCGCGAATACAGCTGCACCCTGACTCCGGCCGGGCAAATGAAGCTGGGCGGCGCCGGCGATATCTTCCCCAACGGCTACCACGACAAGGGCGTCTGCTCGGCCTCCACCACCGAGACCAGCCACGCCGCCAATCTGTGGCTGTCCGAACTGCATAGTCCGGACGCGGACGACGCGCAGCGGACCCTGTTCAAGGGGATTCGCCACGGCATTCTGTCGCCCTATGGCGTGGAAGACGCCACGCGGCGTCAGGACGGCGCGCGCCAACGCGCGACCGAGGTCGCCACCGCCGCGCTGTTTTCGCAGCCGGACACGCTGCGACAAGCGCTGGCCGGCGACACCGTCACCCTGCGGCTGACCTCGACCGCGCTGGTCACGCCGGGCCTGGGCGGTGAAGGCGGCATGCTGCGCGATCAGATCGGCGCCTGGCGCGCGCTGAGCTCGGCGCCGCAGCCGCTGACGCTGCAAGTCAAAAACGCCGATGGCGAGCTGCAAGCCGTTCAGGTGAAGCTGGAGGTGGCCGCCTTCAATTTCGGCGTCAATGAGCTGGCGCTCAAGCTGGGCATGGGCCATGGAGAATCCGACAAGCTCAACCTCGAAGCCTTGCATCAATTGCTGGGTCCGAATCTGAAGCCGGACACCGCGCTTGGCGGCTGGGTGGGCGACTATCTGGCGCGAAATCCGGCCAATGGCGATCGGGTTGAAACCATGGCCAGGCAGCTCAAGGACATCTGGGCGCGGCAATCCCATCGCCGCGATGGCGGCGAGCCTTACAAGGCGGCGCAGCGGGTGGCGATGCTGGCCTTCGAGATCGGCGCGGTGCCGTGCTGGAACTGCAAGAGCGGCAAGGACCGCACCGGCATGCTGGACGCCGAGATCAAGCGCGAGGCGATCGCCCAGCATCAGGGGCGCGCGCCCAGCCAGCCCGAGGCCGCGCTGGATGCGGGCATGCGCGAACTATTCGGCAAGGTGCTGACCCAGGGCGGCAACCTGGAAGTGCAGGCCTACAATACCGGCGCGCCCGGCAACAAGGTGATGAAGCAACTGCCCTTCGGCTCGCTGCTCAACCTGTCCTACGCCCGGCGCGTCGGCGACGCCGCGGCCTGGCAGCAGGCGCAGGGCTTGTCCACCCTGCTCAAATCCTGAGGAGGCGCGCGATGAATACGCTCTTGCTCAGTTTGTACGACACCTTGGGGCTGGCACTGGACGACGAGGAGCCGGTGCTGTTCTTCGGCGACGACTTCGCGGTGCACTTCGAGGAAAGCGCCTCCGGGCTGGAAATGGTGTGCCCGCTGGGCGCGCTGCCCGCCGACGCCGGCACGCTGCAGCGCCTGCTGCAGCACAACTTCGCCAATCGGGTCACGCTGGCGGCGGACGCCGACGGCGAACTGCTGCTGGCGCTGCTGCGGCTGCCGGACGACAGTAGCGGCGCCGAGCTGCAAGCCGGGCTGGAGTTCCTGGTTGGCGTCGCCCGCGGCCTGCAGGCCGAACTGGGGCTGGGTGGCCGGTTGGATGCGCAAGCCGGCTGATCCGCCACACGTGAAAACGGCCGGGGAGCATGCTCCCCGGCCGTGTTTTGCTGCGCTCGCCTTTTATAAACGGAATTTGTCGAACTCGGCGTTCATCTTGCCGGCATTGAGCGACAAGCCGGTCAAGGTGCTGCTGACATTCTGCAAGGCATCGTCGTTTTCCAGCACATGGCCGTTGATCGCCTCCGAGCTTTGCGCGATCAAGGTGGTTGCCTTGTGTTGCTCGCTGGTCGAATCGGAAATCTCGTTCATCTTGGCCACCACGTCCAGCATGGACGCACGGATTTCCTCGATCTTGGCCACCGCTTCGCGCGTCAATTCCACGCCCTCGTCCACCGCGGCCACGGTCTGGTTGACATCGCTGACCGCGCGGCCGGTTTCGTCGCGAATCGCGCTGACCATATTGGAGATTTCCAGCGTGGCCTGGGCGGTGCGTTCGGCCAGCTTGCGCACTTCGTCCGCCACCACCGCGAAGCCGCGGCCTTGTTCGCCTGCGCGCGCGGCTTCAATCGCCGCGTTCAAGGCCAAGAGATTGGTCTGATCGGCGATGTCGCGGATCACATTGGTGATGCCGGAGATTTCCTGCGAACGCTTGTCCAGCGAGGACAACATGGTTTCCAGGCCGCGCACCGACTGCACCGTGCCCTCCATGCCGCTGGACAGACGCTGCATATTGCTGGCGCTGGCCTCCAGGCTGGCGCCGGTCAGGCTGGTCAGTTCATCGGCTTGGCGCGCGCTGTCGGCGATGTGGGAGATGGATACCGTGATCTGCTCCAGCGTGGCCGCGTTGGACGAGGACACATCGGAAATATGGCGCGAGCTGTCGGCGACGCCGGCCACCAGCTGGCTGGCGTCCTGCACCCCGCTGACCACGCCGGCGGCATCCTGCTTCAGGCCGCGGAACAGCTGGGCCAATTGCGCGACGAAGGTGTTGAAGGCGCGCGCGGTGGCGGCGATCTCATCCTGGCCGTCATCCTTCAGGCGCAAGGTCAGATCGCCTTCGCCATGAGAGATGTCTTCCATCGCGTTCTTCAAGCGCACTAGGCCGGCCAACATGCGGCCTATCACCCAGCTCGCCAGCGGAATCATCAGCACGAACACCAGCGCGGTCAGGCCGGCGATGGTGTACAGCAGCGTGGTCAGCGGCGCCAGCACGGTGGCGCGGTCAGCCACCAGGGCCATCACCCAGTTGGTGCCTGGGATTTCCTGCGCCGACAGCAGCATGCTCTGGCCGCCGATCTGCACTTCCGACGCCTGGTCGTGGCTGACGATGTCGGCCAGCCGCTCCGGCGTCAATTCCGGCGCCACCGAGGTGATCGGCTTCAAAGCCAGGTCGGTTTGCGGGTGGGCGATCACCGTGCCCTTCTTGTCCATGATGAAGGCGTAGCCATTGCCGCGCACTTTCAGACCCAGCACCGATTTCACCAGCGCCTCCACCATCACGTCGCCGCCCACCACGCCGGCGAAGGCGCCGTTGTGGCTGAACGGCGCGGAAATGGTCACCGTCAGCTTCTTGGTGGCTTCGTCCAGATAGGGATCGGTCACCACCGCCTGGCCGCTATCCTTGGCGCGCTTGTACCAGTCGCGGTCAGCCACCTTGTAATCGGCCGGCGCCACCCAGTCGTCGGAAAACAGCGAGCGGCCGTCGGCGTAGCCGGCGTAATTGACATTGAAGCCGCCGGCCTTGGCGCCTGTCTTGAGGAAGCGGATAGCGTCGGATTCCGCCGCCATCGTGCTCTGCGCGACGATCTGCTGTTTCTTCTCTCCCAGCCAGGTGGTCACCACCGAGCTCTGCCCCTTGAGGCTGGCTTCGAATTCCTGGTCCAGGCCCTGCAATATTTCCGTGCGCATCTGCACGAACACGATGACGACGAGCACCAGCCCGAACACCGCCATCAGCAGCGCGTTCAGGGCGATCAGCCGACTACGAAGAGATTTCATGAACAGTCCTTTTTCTCGCGTGATTGACAACCATGGCTCCGCTGTCGCGCGTTTCCGGCGACACTCCCCGATACCGTTGGCAGCCAATTGTTATTGTTGATTTATATCCAGCCAGTTTAACGGAAGTCACCCCTTATAAATATCAAATATGGGTACCGTTGTGACAGATTATGATTTTGTTTGATCAAACACAGGAAGGCGGGAAGACTGACGCGCGCGGCGGGCAAAAAAAACCCCCTGCGGTTTGACAACGGCAGGGGCCAACACGAGGAAGAAACGTCGTCCGGCACGCCGGCCGACATTTCGAGGGGCTAACACCTCAAAACCATGCGGTTTTCAGTGCAGCCGCCACTGTAGCGTAATTACTCTATTCAGTCCAGCCCATTCCGCGGCCAGGCTCAGGAACGCCAGCGATAATCGCGGAACTGCTCGCGCAGCCGCACTTTCTGCAATTTGCCGGTGGCGGTGTGCGGCAGCTCGTCGACGAAGACCACATCGTCCGGCGTCCACCACTTGGCGATCTTGCCTTCGTAAAAACCCAGCAACTCCTCCACCGTGGCGCTGGCGCCGGGCTTGAGCACCACCACCATCAGCGGCCGTTCGTCCCATTTGGGGTGCGGAATGCCGATGGCGGCCGCCTCCGCCACCGCAGGATGGCCGACCAGAATGTTTTCCAACTCGATGGAGCTGATCCACTCGCCGCCGGACTTGATCACGTCCTTGGTGCGATCGGTGATGCGCATGAAGCCGTCGGCGTCTATGGTCACCACGTCGCCGGTATTGAACCAGCCATCGGCGCTGTGGCTGGCGTCCAGTTCGCGGCGGAAGTATTGCGACAGCACCCACAAGCCGCGCACCTGCAGATTGCCGAAAGCGACGCCGTCATGCGGCAACGGCTTGCCGACATCGTCGACGATGCGCAGCTCGATGCCATAGATAGGCCGCCCCTGTTTGCTGAGCAAGGCGTTGAGTCCAGCCTGGTCCAAACCCTCGTGCTTGAGCTTGGGCGTGCCGGTGGTGCCGCAGGGCGACAGCTCGGTCATGCCCCACAACTGGCGCATTTCCACGCCGTGTTCGGCCAATTGCTCGATCATGCTTTCCGGCACCGCCGAGCCGCCGGCGATCACTCTCTTCAGCGAGCGCAGCTTCAGATGGTTTTTCTGGCAATGCTGCAACAGCATCATCCACACCGTCGGCACCCCGGCGGTGACCGTCACCTGCTCGGCCTCGATCAGTTCGTACAGATTGACGCCGTCCAGCTTGGGTCCGGGCAGCACCAGCTTGCTGCCGTTCATGGTGCAGCTATAGGGCAGGCCCCAGGCGTTGACATGGAACATCGGCACCACCGGCATCACGCAGGCGCGCGCCGAGATGTCGAAGCTGTCCGGCAAGGCGCTGCCGTAGGCGTGCAGCACGGTGGAACGATGCGAGAACAGCACGCCCTTGGGATTGCCGGTGGTGCCGGAGGTGTAGCACAGGCTGGAGGCGGCGTTTTCATCCAGCAGCGGCCATTGATATTGATCGCTGTGGCTGTTGACCAGGTCTTCGTAACACAGCAGATTGGACAGCGGCGTTTGCGCCGGCATATGCGCCTTGTCCGCCATCAACACGAAGTTTTCCACCGTGCCCAGTTGCGGGGCGATCTGCTCCACCAGCGGCAGGAAGCTCAGATCGAACATCAGCACGCGGTCTTCCGCGTGGTTGACGATCCAGGCGATCTGCTCGGCGAACAGCCGCGGATTCACCGTATGGCACACCGCGCCATAGCCGGACACCGCGAAATAGCTCTCGTAATGGCGATAGCCGTTCCACGCCAGGGTGCCGACGCAATCGCCCTGGCGCACGCCCAGCGCCGCCAGCGCATTGGCCAGCTGCCGCGCGCGCTTGGCCGCCTCACGGTAGGTGTAGCGATGGATGGGGCCTTCCACCGTGCGCGACACGATGGCGGTATCGCCATGATAGGTTTCCGCGTGGCGCAGCAGATCGGAAATCAACAGCGGCCGGTCCATCATCTGTCCGTGAAGCATGGTGTCACCCCTCTATTGGCATGGTTTTGGGGATTCACCATACGGCAGGCTAGAGTCAAGGCTCCAATCAATTTTTCTGATGGCGCGGCCAAGCCAAATTTATACCCTTATCATTATTGGGTAATTAAAAAACAAAGCCCGTCACAATCCATATTCGGCCAGTCACAACCGCAATTAAAATGCTGTAGCAATACAACAGCCGCGACTAACTCTTTACCGGTTTCTTGGCCAGCATCCGTTGCAAAGTGCGTCTGTGCATGTTCAAGGCGCGCGCGGTGGCGGAGATATTGCCGTCGTTCTCGCTGAGCACCCGTTGCAGATGCTCCCAGGTCACCCGCCGCAGCGACATCGGCTGCGGCGTCAGCGGCAGCTCCGGATTGGCCTGCTGCTGCTCGAAAGCGGCCAGGATCTCGTCCACCGTCGCCGGCTTGGCCAGGTATTGCACCGCGCCCAGCTTGGTGGCCTCCACCGCGGTGGCGATGCTGGCGTAGCCGGTCAAAATCAAAATGGCGCTGTGCGGGCAGGCGGTGTGCAGCGCCGGCAACAGGCGCAGGCCGCTATCCCCATCCAGGTTCAGGTCCAGCACGATGCGCGCCGGCGTGTCGCCGGCCAGCTCCAGCGCCTGCGCCGCGGTCTGCGCGGCGCGCACCTTGTAGCCGCGCCGGCTCAAGGAGCGCGCCAGAATGGCGGCGAAGGCCTCGTCGTCGTCCACCAATAGAAAATCCAGCATCAGGCTCCGTCCTTGTCGTCCACCAGCAGCGGCAGCCGCACTTGCGCGTGCACACCGCCTTCCGGCCGGTTCAACAGCCGCAGCGAACCGCCCAAGCGCGCCAGCGTGGCGTGGCTCAGCATCACGCCCAGCCCCATGCCCACCGGCTTGCTGGACGGCAGCGGCGTCAGGCCGGCGCGCTCCAACTGTTCCTCGGTCAGACAGCCCTGGCTATTGCTGATGTCCAGCAGCAGCACGCCCTCCTCCAGCCGCGCCGCCACCGTCAACTCGCCGCCGCCGGCTTCGGCCGCGTTATTGATCAGATTGAAAAAGGCCGGCCAGAACGCCGGGTCCAGCGCCACCAGCGGGTCCGGCCCCTGCGGCGCCCGCCAGTCCAGCCTCACGTCCGGCCGCAAGGAACGCCAGCCAGCCAGGCGCTCGGTCAGCGCGGCGAACAATGCGCTCTCGCCTGGCGCCGACTCAGAGCCCAGCTTCAAGCGCGCCAAGGCATTGCCGCAATTGGCCAACTGCGCCTTCATCAGTCTCAGATCCGCCATCAGCTCGGCGTCTGGCTGCCGCGTGGCCAGCAACTCGTCCACCAGCAAGGTCATGGTATTCAGCGGCGTGGACAGGGAATGGGCGGCGCCGGCCGCTTGCATGCCCACCGCCAGCAGTTGTTCGTCGCGCAGCTGGGTTTCGCGCGCCGCCGCCAGCGCCGCCTCGCGCAAGGCCAGCTGCTGCGCCAGCCAGGACACGAAGCCGGCGATAAGCAACGCCGACAAGGCGAAGCTCAGCCACATGCCGGTCAGGTGCATGGAGAAGATGTGCAGCGCGTTGACGTGGTCCACCGGCCAGGACAAATGCCATTCGAACAGCAGGCCGTAGGCCACGACGCTGGCCAGCGCCAACGCCCAGGCGAACAGGCCCGGCGACAGCAGCGCGGCGAACAGCACCGGCGGCAAAAACAGCGAGGCCAACGGATTGGCCGCGCCGCCGGTGAAGGCCAGCAGCTCGGTTAGCACCAGCACATCGGCGGACAAGCCCAAACGCAAGGCCAGCAAAGGGTCGCCGCCGCGACGCAGCCACCACGGTAGCGCGGCATTGAGCGCAGCCAGGGTCAGCAGCGCCTGGATCAACAACGGCCAGGGCAGATAGACGTGCTGCCACCAACAGGCCAAGGCCACGCAGGAGCCCAGCAACAACATCAGCCAGCGCAGCCAGCCTATCAGCCGCGCCGAGCGCGCGATGTCCGCGGTCAGGCCCAGGCGGGGGGAGGAAACAGGGAATCCGGCAATCATGGCCGACACTTTATCACCATGCGGCAACGCACGGCGCTGCGACACTTTGCCGCATTGGGCCGCCACATCATGCAATTTAGAATTGTCACTCTCGAATTTGTTAACGTTAGTTTCTAAAATGCCTAAAAAACACTATTTGCTGCCGATTCCGCTGGTGATAGCCGTCGGCCAAGCCTTTGCTCAGGAACTGCCGGAATTCCGCGGCGAGGAGGTTCTGGTCACCGCCACCAAGGCGGAACAGCCGCTGAAAATGTCGGTGGACCCGCGCGCGCCACGCCAGCCGCTGCCGTCCGCAGACGGCGCCGGCCTGCTCAAGGGCCTGCCCGGCTTCAATGTGATCCGCAAGGGTGGCGCCTCCGGCGATCCGCTGCTGCGCGGCCTGGGCGGCTCGCGCTTGGCCATCCTCGCCGACGGCAACTTCGTGTTCGGCGGCTGCGGCGGTCGCATGGACCCGCCCACCGCCTATCTCTATCCGGACGCTTACGACGAGGTGAACGTGGTCAAGGGCCCGCAAAGCGTCAAGCTCGGCCCCGGCCTGATCAGCGGCGGCGTCAACTTTGAGCGCAAGACCAAGCGCTTCGACGAGGCCGGCGTGCGTTTCAACGGCAGCCTGACCGGCGGCAACGCCGACCGCAACGACGCCTATGCCGACGCCGCCTTCGGCTCCAGCCTGGGCTATGTGCGCGCCATCGCCAGCCACAACCACGGCGGCGATTACAAGGACGGCAATGGCCGCAAGATCCACTCCAGCTTCGATCGCGACAGCCAGACCCTGATCGCCGGCCTGACCCCGGACCGGGACACCACGCTGGAACTGGCGCTGGACCGCAGCCGCGGCCAGGCCGCCTACGCCGACCGCGGCATGGACGGCAGCAAGTTCGACCGCGACGCCTGGAGCTTCAAGGCCGAGCGCCGCAATCTCAGCGGCTGGCTGGACGCGTTGCGCCTGCAGCTGGGCCACAGCGAAGTCGATCACGTGATGGACAACTACTCGCTGCGCCCGCGGACCGCGCCGGCCGATCGCGCGGCGATGAACCCGGACCGCGCCACCGATACCGGCCGCCTGGGCGCCGACATGGCCTTCGGCGACTGGGAAGTCAGCGCCGGCTTCGACTGGCTGCGCGACCGCCATCGCAGCCGCATGGGCAAAGGCCCCAACGCCGGCGCCTACGTGGACCAGCCGCGCATCCCCAATCAGAGCTTCGACAGCCACGGCGTCTACGCCGAGGCCAGCCACCCGCTGGGCGACGGCGGCAAACTGATCGCCGGCCTGCGCCGCGACCAGACCCAGGCGGTGTTCGAGCCCAAGGCCGCGGCCATGGGCAAGCCGGCCCAAGCACGCCAGGAAAGCCAGTACCAACTCAACGCCGGCTTCCTGCGTTACGAACACAGCGCCGGCAACTGGACCCGCTACCTTGGCTTTGGCCAGGCGGAACGCGCGCCGGACTTCTGGGAGCGCAACAAGAGCGACAGCCTGAACAGCGAGATCAACCGCCAGTTGGACGCCGGCCTGCTCTATCGCGGCGACAAGCTGCAAGGCTCGCTGTCCGCCTACGCCAGCCGCGTGCGGAACTTCATCCTGGTGGAGGGCAAGCCCGGCCTCGTCGGTGGCAGCGCCCGCAATATCGACGCGCGCCGCTACGGTTTCGAAGGCGATCTCAGCTGGCGCTTCGCGCCGGAATGGACGCTGTCCGGCAGCCTGGCCTGGGTCTGGGCCGCCAACCTCGATGAACACCGCCCGCTGGGCCAGACCCCGCCGCTGGATGCCAAGGCGGCGCTGAAATGGGACAACGGCAAGTACGCGGCCGGCCTCACCGTGCGCGGCGTGCAGCGCCAGGATCGCGTGGCGCCGGGCCAGGGCAATATCGTTGGCACCGATATCGGCGTGACGCCGGGCTTCGGCGTGGTGTCGCTGGACGGCGGCGTGCGCTTGAACAAGCACGCCAAGCTCTTGTTCGGCGTCGACAACCTGTTCAACAAGGCCTATGCCGAAAGCGTCAGCAAGGGCGGCGCGATGGTGGCCGGCTACGAGCGAGTGGACCAGGTCAACGAGCCGGGCCGCACCGTGTGGAGCCGCGTGCAGCTGCAGTTCTGAGAACTTGCTCAATGCCTGCCGCGCGTCGGCAATACGGCATTGAGCCGGCTCTGAGAACATGTTTACGATCTCGCGAGCAAGAGCGAGCCAAGGCGTTGCGGTTGAGAAAGCGGAATGTACCAGCGGTACATGAGCATTTCGAAGGTGTTTTCAACGCCGTATCGCCGCAGCGCAGCAGAGCGTAAACAGGTTCTGAGCGCGCGCCCTCTCGCCGCCAGGCCCCCAGTCTGCTAGGCTGGAGGCCTTTTGCCACCGCCCGCTCCCGCCGGATGAAAACGCCCTATCTGAAAATACTCGCCTGCGGCCTGACCCTGTTCATCCTGCTCGGTCCGCTGGTGGCGCTGCTGGCCAGCGGCGTGATGCCGATGATGGCTTATTTGATGGGCGCGATCCCAGCGCTGGGTTTCGGCCTGCTGCTCTGCCTGCTGCGCATGCTGCTGGCCCGACCCATCGCCGGCTGGCAGCACAGCTGGCCGCGCTGGCTGCTGGCCCTGGTCGCCTTCCTGCCCGGCGCCTTCAGCGGCAGCGTGATCACCTTTGTCTACGCCCGGCTGGCCGAACCGCTACTCTACAACGACATCATGAACCTCTACCTCGGCGCCATGGCCGGCGGCGTCTGCAACGCGCTGTTCTGGCTGATGCGCTTTGGCTCGCCGAAACACCCCAGCTGAACAAAAAGAAAGCCCGCCGAAACCGGCGGGCTGCAACCAATTGTTTAGAGAGCTGGCTGCGTCAGGGCCAGCACCACCAGCATAGCCGGAATCCCCCGCCGCTCCCATGCGGCGAATTGCCGCAGTCCCAGCGTCTGTTCAAAGTCTCGCGAGCAAGAGCGAGACAAGGCGAAAACCGCTGAGAAAGCGGAATGCGCTCGTGGTACATGAGCATTTCGAGGGCGTACTCCCCGTGCCACGCCTCACGAAGCGCAGCGGACTTGGAACAGTTTCTCAGCGCCGTCTCAATCCGGCCTCCAGCCCGCCGCCATCGCGGTTGGCCAGGCTGAGCCGCAAACCATGCAGCTCCGCCACCCGCTCGACAATGGACAGGCCCAGGCCGCTGCCGGCCACATCCTGGCCCGGCGGCCGGAAGAAGCGCTCGCGTATCCGCTCCAGCCACTCCGGCGCCACGCCCGGACCGCGGTCCTGCACCGTCACGCTGTCCTCGTCCAACACCAGCCGCGCCGTGCCGCCTGTCGCGCCGTAGCGAACCGCGTTTTCCAATAGATTGCGCAACATCAGCGTCACCAGGGTTTCATCGCCGCTCAAGGGCAAGACCCGCTCCGGCGCACATCGCCACTCCGTCTCCAGGCTCACCTTCTTGCCCGCCGCCTCCGCCGCCAGTTCCGCCAGCAGACGCTCCGCCAGCGCCGCCCAGGCGATGGGCTCGCCTTGCCGCGGCTGGCTCAAGGGATCCAGGCGCGACAATGCCAGCAACTGCTCCACCAAGCGCGTGGCGCGATCTATGCCCAGCATCAACTGTCGCAGCGCATGCCGGCGCTTGGCTTCATCCGGCAGCAGCTCCAGCACCTCGGCCTGCACCCTCAGCGCCGCCAGCGGCGTGCGTAGCTCGTGGGCGGCGTCGGCGGTGAAGCGCCGCTCGTGCTCCAGCGTGGCGGCGATACGGGCGAACAGCGCATTGAGCGCGTCCACCAGCGGCAGCACCTCCTGCGGCACCTCGCGCGGCACCGGCTCGCTATCGTCCGGCGCGCGCCGGGCAATGCCGGCGGCCAGGCGCTTCAGCGGTCCCAACTCGCGACGCACCGCCATCAGGATCAGCAACAGCATCACCGGCAAGCCGATCAGCCATGGCAGCAGCTGGGCGGACACCACTTTCAGTACCATATCGTGGCGCAGGCCCTGCTTCTGCCCTACCGCCACCAGCCGCGAACCATCCGGCGCGGCCAGATAAATCAGCCGCCAGTTGTGATCGCTGTCCTTGCCGCGATAATCGTGGAAGCCGCGCCGTTCCGGTTCATAATCGAAACGGCGGCCACGGCCGTCGCTGAGTAGCAGATTGCCGTGGCGGTCCCACACCGCCAGGCCGAAATCGTCATTGTCCATCTGCCCCTTGTCCGCGTGCTTGAGCAGGTGCTTGAGCTTGGGCAGATCGACCAGGGAGTTCTCGCTGACCTCCACTAACAGCAGTTGGCGGGCGAACTGCCCCATCTGGGTATCGAACAGTTCGTCCACCTCCTCGTGCGCCAGCCAGGCGGCGGTGGCCGACGCCACCAGCCAGATAAGCGGCACGATCAGCAACAACAGCAGCAGCAAGCGCGCCTGCAGGCTGCGCGGCCTTCTCATGCTGGCTCTCCCAAGGTGTAACCCACGCCGCGCAGGGTGCGGATGAAGGCGCTGCCCAGTTTCTTGCGCAAATGGTGCACATGCACTTCCACCGCATTGCTCTCCAACTCCTGGCCCCAGCCGTAAAGCTTGTCCTCGATCAGCTCACGCGGCAGCACCCGCCCCTTGTGGCTGAGCAGCAGCTCGAGCAGCGCCAGTTCGCGCGCGGTCAACTCCAGCGGCGCGCCGTCCAGCGTCGCCACGCGCGCCACCGGATCCAGGCAAAGACGGCCATGCCGCAATTCCGGATGGCTCTGGCCATGGCGGCGCCTATGCAGCGCGCGCAGCCGCGCAGCCACCTCGGCCAGCGCGAAAGGCTTGACCAGGTAGTCGTCAGCGCCGGCGTCCAAGCCGCCGACGCGGTCAGCCAGCGCGTCGCGCGCGGTCAACACCAGCACCGGCACATCCTGGCCGCCGCGCCGCCACGCCGACAGGATGTCCATGCCGTCCATGCCCGGCAGCCCCAGGTCCAGCACCACCCCGTCGTAGGGCGCGGCGCTCAGCGCCGCCAGCCCCTGCTTGCCGTCGCGAAACCAGTCCGCGACAAAGCCCAGCTGCTCCAGGCCCATTTTCAGCCCGTCGCCGATCTGGGCATCGTCCTCCACCACCAAAACCCGCATTTTCTGCCTCTCCGTCGCCGGGCGTTCATTCTCTTGCCGAAGCCTAGCGCGCTCTCGCCGCCGGAACAACCGCGCCCTCCTTGGACCCGATTGCAACACGCGCCTCTTAAGACAATCTTAAACCCTGGACACGGAAGAAATTTCATCGCGCCGTCACCGAAATCTCACGCGGCTGTCACTTGCCGCAGGCAGCATCGCCTGCAGTTCTCAGGACGACGGAGCCGCCATGCAGCCAGACCCCGCCCCCGACAGCGCCAGACAACTGCGCGCCATCTGGATTTCCGACGTCCACCTCGGCACCTCCGGCTGCCGCGCCGACCATCTGCTGGACTTCCTGCGCTGCCACGAATCCGAATACCTGTACCTGGTCGGCGACATCGTCGACGGCTGGCAGTTGAAGAAATCCTGGTATTGGAAGCAAAGCCACAACGATGTGGTGCAGAAAGTGCTGCGCAAGGCGCGCAAGGGCACCAAGGTGATCTACGTTCCCGGCAATCACGACGAGGCGGCGCGCCAATACGCCGGCCTGGACTTCGGCGGCATCGCCATCCGCCAAGAAGCGGAACACCACACCGCCGACGGCAAGCGCCTGCTGATCCTGCACGGCGACGAATTCGACGGCGTGATCCAGTACGCCAAATGGCTGGCCTATGTCGGCGACAGCCTCTACACCCTGATCCTGGAGCTGAACCGCGGCTTCAATTGGGCGCGGCTGAAGCTGGGCCTGCCTTATTGGTCGCTGTCGCAATACCTGAAGCACAAGGTCAAAAACGCGGTCAACTTCATCAGCAACTTCGAAACCATTCTCGCCGGCGAAGCGCGCCGGCGCGGCTTCGACGGCGTGGTCTGCGGCCATATCCACAAGGCCGAGGTCCGCGACATCGACGGCATTCTCTACGGCAACAGCGGCGACTGGGTGGAAAGCCTGTCCGCGCTGGTGGAGCATCCGGATGGACGGCTGGAAGTGCTGTACTGGACCCAAATGGGACAGCCGGCCGCCGCCTTGCAAGCCCAAACGGCGCAAGCCGACCACAAGGAGACGACATGCGCATCCTGATTGTCACCGACGCCTGGCTGCCCCAGGTCAACGGCGTGGTCCGCTCGCTGACCGAAACCGCGCGCGAGCTGAGCGGCTTCGGACACCAGGTGGAAATGATCACGCCGCAGGCCTTCCGCACCCTGCCTTGCCCCACCTACCCCGACATCCGTCTGTCGCTGTTTCCCTACCGCAAAGTGGCCGACCGCATCGCCGCCTTCGCGCCGGACGCCATCCACATCGCGACAGAGGGCCCATTGGGTCTGGCCGCGCGCCGCTATTGCCTGCGTCACGACCTGGCCTTTTCCACCGCCTATCACACTCGCTTTCCGGAATACGTGCACGCCCGCTGCCGGCTGCCGCTGGCGCTCAGCTACGCCTGGATGCGCCGCTTCCACAACGCCGCCCATTGCGTGATGGTGCCCACCCAGTCCATCGCCGACGATTTGAGCGCCCGCGGCTTCCAGAACGTCAAGCTGTGGAGCCGCGGCGTGGACACCGCGCTGTTCAGCCCCGGCCCTCGCGAACGGCTGGACGGCACCGCACCGCCACGCTTCGTCTACATAGGCCGGGTGGCGGTGGAAAAGAACATCGAAGCCTTTCTCAAGCTGGAGCTGCCGGGCAGCAAATGGGTGGTGGGCGACGGCCCGCAGCTGACGCGGCTGAAACAGCAGTATCAAGACGTCCACTTCGCCGGCATCTTCCCGCAACAGGAGCTGGCGCGCTTCTACCGCGCCGCCGACGTTTTCGTGTTTCCCAGCCTGACCGACACCTTCGGCCTGGTGCTGCTGGAGGCGATGGCCTGCGGCACGCCGGTGGCGGCCTATCCGGTGGCCGGGCCGCTGGACGTGGTCGGCGACAGCGGAGCCGGCGTGCTGGACGCCGACCTGCGCACCGCCTGCCTGAAGGCGCTGGAACTGGACCGCGGCCATGTTCGCGCCATCGCCGAGCGCTATTCCTGGCAGGCCGCCAGCCGCCAGTTCGAGCAGCACTTGCGTCCTGCCCGGCTCGCGCTGGGCGCGCCGCTGCCGGACCCAAAGGCCGGCTGAGGCCGGCTTGCATTGGCCGTGGCCGAGTCGTATAGTGAAATGGTCAACACGACAGGGAGGGTTCCGAATGCTTTCATGGCAGAATGCCGGCGGCCATCCAGTGATCCACGCGTTGAGCATCGGCCAATAAACACGGCCAGCCAAATCGGCTCAGTCCGCAACGCCAAGCCAGCCTCCAAGACGGAGCAGCAGCAGTCCCGGCCCGGCCGGTCCGCCAAATTCAGAGTTAGCAAACTTGAAATTACCGTTTGTCGATTTGCCAATAAGAAAGAAGCGGTTGGTCTTTCTGTGATGTCCATCAAGGACACAAGCGCGGTGGTCAGTCATGATGACGGCTCCGCCACGATACGGCATCGTCGTTGCGCTGTCTTTGACAGCCCGTTCTTTGGTAACGGTCTTGCGGCTAGGTTGTGGTAGTTAAGGCCGGCAAGGGTAAAGCGCACAGTATTTCTCTATGATGTTGTCTGAGAGGGCGTCCCGCCATGGTGACGCCCTCTTTCGTTACATCGCCGGCAAATAACGCACAGCGATAAACACATCAGAAAACAATCGTTCGGCGGCGGCGACAATGTCGGTTAACATGCTGTTCCAATTGAATTTAACGTCGACCTCACCGCGCTTGCCCAGCAAGAACAAGCGGCGATGCGACAAACCGGTTAAAATCGGCCCCATACTTTTCGAGCTTCTACTTCATAAATTAGCGAGCAGCAAACCTTATGTCCTCTCCCAACCTGACCTCCGAAAAGGTCCTGTCCGTCCATCACTGGAACGACACCCTGTTCAGCTTCACCTGCACCCGCGACGCCGGCCTGCGCTTCATCAACGGCCAGTTCGTGATGATAGGCCTGGAAGTCAACGGCAAGCCGCTGATGCGCGCCTACTCCATCGTCAGTTCCAACTACGAAGAACACATGGAGTTCTACAGCATCAAGGTACAGGATGGTCCGCTGACCTCCCGCCTGCAGCACCTGAAGGTGGGCGACACCGTGATGATCAGCAAGAAGCCC
This sequence comes from Chromobacterium aquaticum, assembly GCF_021129195.1. GTDB lineage: Bacteria > Pseudomonadota > Gammaproteobacteria > Burkholderiales > Chromobacteriaceae > Chromobacterium > Chromobacterium aquaticum. The sequence goes on from NZ_JAJOHW010000155.1 coordinate 16,103, forward strand.
ACCGGCACGCTGGTGCAGGACAATCTGCTGCCCGGCAAAAACCTCTATCTGCTGTCCACCGGCACCGGCCTGGCCCCGTTCATGTCCATCATCAAAGACCCGGACGTGTATGAGCGCTACGACAAAGTGATCCTGACCCACGGCGTGCGCTGGGTCAGCGAACTGGGCTACCACGACTACATCACCAAGGAACTGCCGGAAAACGAATTCTTCGGTGAAATGGTGCGTGAAAAGCTGATCTATTATCCGACGGTCACCCGCGAGCCGTTCCGCAATCAGGGCCGGCTGACCGACCTGATCACCAACGGCAAGCTGTGCGCCGATATCGGCCTGCCGCAGCTGAACCCGGAACACGACCGCGCGCTGATCTGCGGCAGCCCGTCCATGCTGCACGATCTGTGCGAGATCCTGAACGGCATGGGCTTCAAGGAATCGCCGCGCATGGGCGAGCCGGCCGACTACGCGATCGAACGCGCCTTCGTCGAAAAATAGGCCCGAGCCTGGCTCGCAGCAAAAACGCCATCCTTCACGGATGGCGTTTTTCATGTCCCGGCGACGCGCGTTATCCCGCGCCCACCGGACAGGGAAAGCGTGCTTACTTCAGCACGCTTTCCAGTGCCTTCAGGCACAAGGCCACGTTCTCGCGACGCGCGCCGTAGCCCATCAGACCGATGCGCCAGGCCTTGCCGGCCAGATCGCCCAGGCCGCCGCCTATTTCCAGATTGTATTCCTGCAATAAACGATTGCGCGTGGCCGCGTCGTCTATGCCCTCGGGAATATACACCGCGTTCAGCTGCGGCAAACGCGCGGCGGCGTCGACCACGAACTTCAGGCCCAGCTTCTCCAAGCCGTCGCGCAAGAGCAGATGCATGTCGCGGTGGCGCTGCCAGGCGGCTTCCAGCCCCTCGCCGGCCAACTGGCGCAGCGATTCGTGCAGTGCGTACAAGGCGTTCACCGGCGCGGTGTGGTGATAGCTGCGCTTGCCGCCGCCCCAATAGGCCATGACCAGGGTCTGATCCAGAAACCAGCTGGGCACCGCGCTTTGCCGTGCCTGCAATTTTTCCACCGCCGCCGGCGAAAACGACAGCGGCGACAGACCGGGCACGCAGGACAAGCATTTCTGGCTGCCGGAATACACCGCGTCCACGCCCCATTCGTCCACCCGCAGCTCCACCCCGCCCAGCGAGGTCACCGCGTCGACGATGCTGAGGCAGCCGTGGCGTTTGGCCAGCGCGCACAGCGTCTTGGCGTCGGACAGCGCGCCGGTGGAAGTCTCGGCATGAACGAAGGCCAGGAAGCGTGCGTCCGGATTGGCTTTCAAGGCGCTCTCCACCGCGTCCGGGTCCACCGGCTGCCCCCAGGGGCTGTCCACCAGCACCGGCACCGCGCCCAGGCGCACCACGTTCTGACGCATGCGCTCGCCGAACACGCCGTTGCGGCAAACGATGACCTTCCCGCCCGGCTCCACCAAATTGACGAAGCAGGCTTCCATGCCGGCCGAACCCGGAGCCGACAGCGCCACCGTCATAGTGTTTGAGGTCTGGAACGCGTATTGCAGCAGGCTTTTCACCTCGTCCATCATGCCGACGAACAAGGGGTCCAGATGGCCGACGGTGGGGCGAGCCTGGGCGGCCAGCACTTCCGGGTAGACATCGGACGGGCCCGGCCCCATCAGGATGCGGCGCGGCGGATGGAAGGCGGAAACTTGCGGGGCGACTAGCATGGCGGCTCCTTAAGCGCGAAATGAACGGATCAAGCGATGACGATGCCGGGGCATGCGGTCGGCATCGAGCGTCTGAGTGTAACAGCATCCCGCCACCGCGCACGCCTGTCCGCCCGGCGGCCGGCCAAAAGAAAAGGAGGCCGAAGCCTCCTTTGAATCCTGGCCTCCCTGAGGGGCCTGTTTTTTTTAGCGAGCCAGACGCGAGGTCCGGTTTATTTGGCAGCCGATGCAGCGGCCTTCTTGGCCTTGCCGGCGTGCTTCTTGTGCGAAGCGGCTTTCTTTTCCACTTTCTTGGCCGGAGCGGAAGCTTCGGACTTGGCGGCCTGGGCTTTCTGGGCGGCGGCGGAAGCGGCCTTCTTCGCATGCTTGGCGTGCGGCTTCTTGGCGGCGTGCTTGGCCTTGGCCGGAGCTGACGCTTCAGCCTTGGCGGCCTGGGCTTTTTGCGCCGGAGCGGAAGCGGCTACCTTTTCGCCTTTCTTGGCGTGGTGAATCTTGGCCGGGTGCTTTTCAGCTTTCTTGGCGGCCGGCGCCATTTTGGCGACCGGGGCGGAAGCAACCGGCTTGGCGGTTTCGGCGGCGAAACCAGCGGCGGAGCTCAGGCCGAAAGCGGCGGTCAGGGCAAGCAGAGTCAGTTTGTTCATGATGCATCTCTCCAGTTTCAGTCTTGGGAGCCTCGAGCTCCCGTTCACCGATCACATCGCGCCGGGTTTGGCGCTTCCTTGAGACGTATCCTAGTCCTGCCCCCTGCCCGGGTCTGTTAGTCGCTTGTAAGCCCGTGTAACGTCAAGTACGGCATGTTCTCAACGCTTCCTCTTCGCGGTCGTCACCTGATACACCCCGCCGAACAAGGTGCGCTTGTGCCAGTCGAAATCGTCGGCCGCTTGCGCGTAATCGCGGATCTCGTGCGTCCACAGCGCCTCGGCGAACGGTTCCAGCACGCGGTTCACCCATTTGAGCAGCCAGCCTATCGGCTGCCATGGCTTGGGCCGGTGGTAATCGACGAACACCGCGCGACCGCCGGCCGGCACTTGCGCCAGCATATTGTCAATGATGGCGCGCTTCAGATGATCCGGCACCTCGTGCAGCAGGAAGAAGCTGCAGATCAAATTGAAGTCGTCCGCTTCCAGCCGGTAATCGCCGGCATTGGCGCGCACCACCGCGGCCTGCGGCCGGTCGCGCAGCTTGCGCTCGGCGTGCTCGATCTGCACCGGGGTAATGTCGGTAAGCACGAAACGCCCATCCTCGCCCACCCGATCCGCCGCGCGCTGCACCAGGTCGCCATAGACATGGGCTACCTGCCACACTTTGTCGCCGGGACGGATCTGCTCCAGATAGGCGCGCATCAGCCTTTGATCGTTGAAGAACAACAAGACGCGCACCACCAGATTGCGATCCAGCCAGCCGGCCTTGCGCGGGTTGACGTAAGCCCAGTCGTATACCTGGGTCATGTATTCCGGCACGCCCTCGTAATACGGGTCGACCGGCAGTTTGGGGTGGTTTTGAGTCATCGCACAGCCATCTGCAAACAGGAGAGTTTCCAGACTAGCAAAACCGGCCGGCGGATTTTTTGAGGCAAGCCAAGAAGCTGGCGGATAGGCCGGCGGCAGCCCGCCTTTCGTCCTGGCCATTTCTGGGGCCAGGCTAGCCAGTCCGCCCAGCGGCCGGCTCACGCTCTTGCGGGCCCGCAGGAACAAGTTCTAACGCGCCACATACACCAGGGCGAACAACAGCAGCCACACCAGGTCCACCATATGCCAGTAGGCGGCGGCGGTTTCCACCTCGTCCATCGCCCCCGGCTGGTAACGGCCGTCGCGGGCCAGCCACCACACCGCCGCCACGATCACCATCCCCAGCACCACGTGCAGGAAATGAAACACCGTCAACGACAGGTAGAACATCCAGAACTCATTGCTGGACAAGGTGATGCCCTGCACCGCCTTGCCTACCAGCTCATAGCCTTTCAACGCGAGAAAGCCGCCGCCAGCCAGCAGGGTCAGCGCCAGCCAGCGCCGTCCGGCGCGCTGCCTGCCGGCGGAAAAAGCGCTGAGCGCGGCCAGTATGGCCGCGCTGCCGGCCAGCAGCAACAGAGTGTTGAGCGTGGGCAGGCCCAGCTCCAGCCCGCCCTGCCCGGCGGCGAACAACGCCGGCTGTTGCCGGCGCGCCCAGGCATAGGCCAGGAAGAACACGCCGAACACCGCCAGCTCAGCCAGAATGAAACACCACATCGCCAGATCGCCCGGCACGCGGCGCTGCTGCGGCGCGCTTAGTTCCATATGGACAGCCCTCTCCCTGCCGCAGCTCCAGCCACCGTCAATCCTCGCGCTTGCCAGTGACGAAGAAGCTGATCACATACAACACCAGCCCGCAGAAGAAGCTGATACCGAACACCCAACGTCCCCAATAGATGGGCATGATCCGTTCCTGCGTTTCCATGAAGGACAGCGGCGTGGCGGACATGCGCTGCAACCATACCTGGACCGCGCCGGCGGCGGTCAGGCACAAGGTGATAGCCACGATGGACAGGGTCATCACCCAGAACGCGGTTTTTTCCACCTTCTGCGCCTGCGCGCAATTGGCCTCGCGCCCGCGCAGCAGCGGCATGGTGTAGGAGATCATGGTCAGCACCACCATCACGTAAGCACCGTAGAAGGCCATGTGGCCGTGGGAGGCGGTCACCTGGGTGCCATGGGTGTAGTAGTTGACCACCGACAGCGTGCCGATGAAGCCCCACACCCCGGCACCGAGGAAGGACATCACCCCGGTACCCAGCGCCCACAGCGTGGCGGCCTGGTTGGGGTGTTCGCGGCGGCGGCGTTTGACCATATTGAAGGCGAACAGGGTCATCATGAAGAAGGGCACCGGTTCCAGCGCGGAGAAGATGGAGCCCCACAGCTGCCAGTAGGCCGGCACGCCTATCCAGAAATAATGGTGGCCGGTGCCGATGATGCCGGTGATCAAGGTCATGGCGATGATCAGGTACAGCCATTTTTCGATCACCTCGCGGTCCACCCCGGTCACTTTCACCAGCACGAAGGCCAGCATCGCGCCCATGATCAGCTCCCACACGCCTTCCACCCATAGGTGCACCACCCACCACCAGTAGTACTTGTCCAGCACCAGGTTGTTGGGATTGACGAAGGAGAACAGGAAGAACACCGCCAGGCCCCACAGGCCCAGCATCATCACGATGCTGATGCTGGTCTTGCGGCCAGCCAGCAGGGTCATGGACAGATTGTAGAGGAAGGACAGCGCCACCAGCACGATGCCCACCTTGGTGATCAGCGGCTGCTCCAGATAGCCACGGCCCATGGTGGGCAGCAGGTCGTTGCCGGTGAGCCGGGCCAGTTCATGGTAGGGCAGGCCCAGGTAGCCGAGTATGGTCAGCGCGCCGGCCACCAGGAATACCCAAAAGGTGATGATCGCCAGCCGCGGGCTGTGCAGTTCGCGCTCGCTCTCCTCCGGGATCAGGTAATAGCCGGCGCCCATGAAGCCGAACAGCAGCCAGACGATCAGCAGGTTGGTGTGCACCATGCGGGCGGTGCCGAAGGGCACGGCGGGAAACAGGAAATCGCCGATCACGTATTGCAGGCCTATGATCAGGCCAAACACGATCTGGCCGATGAACAGGCCGATGGCGGCGATGAAATAGGGTTTGGCCACGGCCTGCGAGCGGTAGCGCACCTGCGCGACGGCTGCGGTCGCGCCGCGCGGCGGCGTGGCCACGGTAGCGTTGCTCATTGTGTTCTCCAAAGATAAAGGGATGGGACGGGATCAGCCCTCGATATTGGGCGGCCAGTTATTGGTGTTGATCTGCGACGCGTACTTCAGGAAGGCAACCAGGTCGTCCAGCTCGGCCGGGTTCAGATGGAACTGCGGCATCTGGCGGCGGCCCGGCGCATTGGTCGGCATCGCCTGCATCCAGCCCTTGATGAATTCCGGGCCGCGGCGCACATAGACGTTGCCCAGCTCGGGCCCAAAGTAAGCGCCCTCGCCCAGCAAGGTGTGGCAGCCGCCGCAGCTGCGCGTCTCCCAGATCTTCTTGCCGCGCACCGCCTGCTCGGTGAGCTGGGCCTTGGCGTTATGGCTGGGCAGGGCCAGGGTGGTATCCAGGGTCAGCCCCAGGAACAACAGAAAAAAGAAAACCGAGCCGCCGTAAAAAATATTGCGGGCGGTCGATTTGGTGAAGCTCGCGCTCATCATGTCCTCCTCGAATGCTTGCACCGCCGGCGCGGTACTCGGGCCGAACTGTACGGATCCGGGCATCCCGTGAGCATTGATTCGAATCAACGATTTCCGGCCGTCCGGTTTTCTACACTGGCGTCATTCGTCCTCGCCATGCCCTGGAGACCGCCATGATCCGCCCTGTTGCTCCCCTTCCCCGCGCCGGACAGGAAACCGCCGCCCCTCCGTTTCCACCCGGCAGCGTCGTGCTCTTGGGTGCCGGCCCCGGCTGCGCCGATCTGCTCACCGTGCGCGCCGCGCAGCGCCTGGCCCAGGCCGACGCGGTGCTGTACGACCACCTGATAGATCCCGAGATCCTGAGATTGGCACCACCCTCCGCCCGCCGCGTCTGTGTCGGCAAGCGCGCCAGCCGCCACACCTTGCCGCAGGCCGAAATCAATCAGCTGATGATCGCGCTGGCGCGCCAGGGTCTGCGCGTGGCGCGGCTGAAGGGCGGCGATCCCTTCATGTTCGGCCGCGGCGGCGAGGAGATGCACGCGCTGCTGGCGGCTGGCATCCGCTGCGAGGCGGTGCCGGGCGTCAGCGCCGCGCTGGGC